>CANJEJ010000112.1 GCA_947473325.1 Alphaproteobacteria bacterium
AGCAGGTCGTAATAGACCTTGCCCGAGCACAGCACGACGCGGCGGATCTCATCGTCGGGCAGCGTTACCGCCTTGTCCCACAGCACGCGGTGGAAGGTCGTGTCGGGGCCAAGTTCGGCGAGATCTGAGATCGCGCGCTTGTGCCGCAGCAGCGACTTCGGCGTCATGATGATGAGCGGCTTGCGGAAGTCGCGCTGCATCTGGCGCCGCAGCACATGATAGTACTGCGCCGGCGTGGAGCAGTTCACCACCTGCATGTTGTCTTCGGCGCAGAGCTGCAGATAGCGTTCGAGCCGGGCCGAGGAATGTTCCGGGCCCTGTCCTTCATAGCCGTGCGGCAACAGCATCACGAGGCCGCTCATGCGCAGCCACTTGCTTTCGCCCGAGGCGATGAACTGGTCGATGATGACCTGGGCGCCGTTGGCGAAGTCGCCGAACTGCGCTTCCCACAGCACGAGGCTGTTGGGCGCCGCCTGGCTGTAGCCATATTCGAAGCCGAGCACGGCGACCTCGGACAGCATGCTGTCCACCACCTCGAACGGTGCCTGGTTGGGATGCAGGTTGGCGAGCGGGGTGTAGCGGTCTTCGCTGTCCTGATCGATCAGCACCGAATGGCGCTGCGAGAAGGTGCCGCGCTGCGAATCCTGGCCCGACAGGCGGACGCCGAAGCCTTCCATCATCAGTGAGCCATAGGCGAGTGCCTCGCCGGTCGCCCAGTCAATGCCCTGGCCGGTCTCGAACATCTTCTTCTTGGCTTCGAGCTGGCGCTGGATGGTGCGGTGCAGGTTGAAGCCGTCGGGCACACGCGTCAGCACGGCACCGATCTGCTTCAACACCGACAGGTCGACGCCTGTCTTGCCGCGCCGCGCGCTGCCATGGGCGATCTTCAGCCCCTTCCAGGCGCCTTCGAGCCAGTCGGCCTTGTTGAGCTTGTAGGTCTTCGAGGCTTCGAAGTCCTCGTCGAGGCGCTTCTGGAAGTCATCGCTGACCGCTTGCACCTCTTCCGCCGTGAACACGCCCTGGTCGACGAGATATTTCGCATAGATCTCGCGCGTCGTCGGATGCTTGGCGATGGTGCGGTACATGATGGGCTGGGTGAAGCCCGGTTCGTCGCCCTCGTTATGGCCATGGCGGCGGTAGGAGAACATGTCGATGACGACGTCGCGATGGAAGGTCTGGCGGAATTCCACCGCCAGCCGCGCGACATGCACCACCGCTTCCGGATCGTCGCCGTTCACATGGAAGATCGGCGCCTGGATGCCCTTGGCAAGATCCGACGGATAGGGCGACGAGCGGCTGTAGCTCGGCGCCGTGGTGAAGCCGATCTGGTTGTTGACGATGACGTGGATCGTGCCGCCGGTGCGATAGCCACGCAGTTCCGACAGGCCGAAGCATTCCGCCACGATGCCCTGGCCGGCAAAGGCCGCATCGCCATGCATCAGCACCGACAGCACCTGCGTGCGGTCCATGTCCTTGTGTTGCAGCTGCTTCGCCCGCGCCTTGCCGAGCACGACCGGGTCCACCGCCTCGAGATGCGACGGGTTCGGCGACAGCGACAGGTGGACCTGCTTGCCTTCGAACTCGCGGTCGGCCGAGGTGCCGACGTGATACTTCACGTCGCCCGAACCCTGCACGTCGTCCGGATAGGCGCTGTTGCCCTGGAATTCCGAGAAGATCGCCTGATAGGGCTTGTGCATGATGTTGGCGAGCACATTGAGGCGGCCGCGATGCGGCATGCCCAGCATGATCTCCTTCACGCCGGTCAGTGCGGCGCGCTTGTTGATCGCCTCCAGCATCGGGATCAGCGATTCCGCGCCCTCCAGACCGAAGCGCTTGGTGCCGGTGTACTTGAGGTGCAGGAAGCGCTCGAAGCCTTCGGCCGCCACCATCTGCTGCAGGATCTTGCGCCGGCCTTCGACCGTGAACTCGTCGGCGAAGACGTGCCCCTCGAAGCGTTCCTGCAGCCAGGCCTTCTCTTCCGGGTACTGGATGTGCATGAACTCGTAGCCGATGTTGCCGCCATAGGTCTGGCGCAGCACCGCCTGGATTTCGCGCATCGTCGCGGTTTCGAGGCCGAGCACGTTGTCGATGAAGATCGGCCGGTCCATGTCATCTGGACCGAAGCCGTAGCTGACGGGATCGAGTTCGGGATGCAGGCGGTTGCCTTCGATCCCGAGCGGATCGAGATTGGCCGACAGATGGCCGCGCACGCGGTAGGAGCGGATGAGCATCAGCGCGCGCAGCGAATCGAGCGTGGCGGCCCGGATCTGCGCGGCGGTCGGGCCGGCGGCGGATGCTGCGTCCCTGCCCTTCTTCGGCGCGTCGCGGTCGTCCTCGGCAAGGCCGACGAAGGGGCCGCCGACCGGCGCCCAGCTGGCGCCGGCCGATTCGGCAACCACCGCGGCGATGTCGTCGCCGAGTGCGGCGAAGAAGCCTTGCCAGCTTTCGTCGACCGAATTCGGGTTCTTCAGATATTGCGCGTAGAGCTGCTCGACAAACGCGCTGCTGGTGCCCGACAGAAACGAGATGCGATCAATCTCATTGCCCATGTCTTCAAGGCGCCGGTTCCGACGCCCCTCTTGCTAGATAGCGTTCAGTTTCAGTTCGCGTGAGTGGACTACTTGCCGCTCTTGATCCGTTCGACCAGCGTGGCGCCCAGCAGGGCCGGCGATTCGGCGATGCTGATCCCGGCGCTGCGCATGGCGTCGAGCTTGTCGTCCGCACCGCCCTTGCCGCCCGAGATGATGGCGCCGGCATGACCCATGCGGCGGCCCGGTGGTGCGGTGCGGCCGGCGATGAAGCCGACGACCGGTTTCTTCGTCTTGCTCTTCTTCAGGAACTCGGCCGCTTCTTCTTCGGCCGATCCACCGATCTCACCGATCATGATGATCGAATCGGTGCCGGCATCGCCGAGGAACATTTCCAGGCAGTCGATGAAGTTCGTGCCGTTCACGGGGTCGCCGCCGATGCCGATGCAGGTCGACTGGCCAAGGCCGGCCGCCGTCGTCTGCGCCACCGCTTCATAGGTAAGCGTGCCGGATCGCGATACAATGCCGACCTTGCCCGGCCGGTGGATATGGCCCGGCATGATGCCGATCTTGCACTGGCCCGGCGTGATGACGCCCGGGCAGTTCGGCCCGATCAGGCGCGACTTCGAATGGTTCAGCACCCGCTTCACATTCACCATGTCGAGCACGGGAATGCCCTCGGTGATGCAGACAATGAGTGCGATATTGGCGTCGATCGCCTCGAGGATCGCATCCGCCGCAAACGGCGGCGGCACGTAGATGACCGAGGCATCGGCGCCGGTTGCCGCAACCGCATCCGCCACCGTGTCGAAAACCGGCAGGTTCAGGTGCTTGGTGCCGCCCTTTCCGGGGGTGACGCCGCCGACCATCTTGGTGCCATAGGCGATTGCTTGCTCGGAATGGAAGGTGCCCTGGGTTCCGGTGAAACCCTGGCAGATCACCTTGGTCGACGAGGAGACGAGAACCGACATTACGCAGCCTCCTTCACGGCCTTGACGATCTTGCGCGCGGCATCGCCGAGGTCATCGGCGGCCACGATGGGAAGACCGGATTCGGCCAAAATCTTCTTGCCGAGATCGACGTTGGTGCCTTCGAGCCGCACGACCAGCGGCACATGCAGACTGACCTCGCGCGCCGCCGACACCACGCCTTCGGCGATGATGTCGCAGCGCATGATGCCGCCGAAGATGTTGACCAGGATGCCTTCGACATTCGGGTCCGACAGGATGATCTTGAAGGCCTCGGTCACGCGTTCCTTGGTGGCGCCGCCGCCGACATCGAGGAAGTTGGCGGGCTCGCCGCCCGACAGCTTGATTATGTCCATCGTCGCCATGGCAAGGCCGGCGCCGTTGACCATGCAGCCGATCGAGCCGTCGAGCTTGACGTAGTTGAGGTCGAACTTGGCTGCGCGGGTTTCCGCCGGGTCCTCCTCGTTCTCGTCGCGCATCGCGGCCACATCCTTGTGGCGGAACAGCGCGTTGTCGTCGAAGTTCATCTTGGCGTCGAGCGCGATGACGTCGCCCTTGCCGGTGACGACCAGCGGGTTGATCTCGAGCAGGCTCGCGTCGAGGTCGATGAAGGCCTTGTAGGTCGCCATCAGGAATTTGGTTGCCGCTTTGATCTGGTCGCCGCTGAGGCCGAGCGCGAAGGCAATCTTGCGCGTGTGAAAGGCCTGCATGCCGGCCGCCGGATCGACGGAGACGACGACGATCTTCTCCGGCGTGTGCGCCGCCACTTCCTCGATGTCCATGCCGCCTTCGGTCGAGGCCATGATGGAGACGCGCGAGGTGACGCGATCGACCAGCATGCCGAGGTACAGCTCGCGCTTGATGTCAGCGCCTTCCTCGACATAGATGCGCTTCACCAGCCGCCCGGCTGCGCCGGTCTGCGGCGTGATCAGCGTCATGCCGATCATCTTGCCGGCGGCCTCGCGCACCGCGTCGAGCGACTTCACCACCTTGACGCCGCCGCCCTTGCCGCGGCCGCCCGCATGAATCTGCGCCTTCACGACCCAGACCGGGCCGCCCAGCTCCTTGGCCACCTTCTCCGCTTCGTCGACGGTGTAGGCGACGCCACCCTTGGGAACAGGCACGCCGTATTTCGCGAGAAGGCTCTTCGCCTGATACTCATGAATATTCATGGGACCGATGCCACAAAGTTGCAGGGCTTGGTTTCAGGGCGCGTTTTGCGCCGGGACGCGGACCACCGTGCTGCGAAAGGCGCAAGCACGGTGGATTGCCGTCGTCGGACCGTACCTTACGCGAAGCTCGGGTCGAGCTTCTTGCAGGCGTCGACCAGACCCTTCACGGAGTCGACCGACTTCTGGAACATGGTTTTCTCGTCGGCGTTGAGCGAGATCTCGACGATCTTCTCGACACCGCCCGCACCGATCACGCAGGGCACGCCGACATAGATGTCCTTCAGGCCGTACTGGCCCGTCAGGTTGGCCGCGCAGGGCAGCACGCGCTTCTTGTCGCGCAGAAAGGATTCCGCCATCTGGATGGCCGAGGCCGCCGGGGCGTAGAAGGCCGAGCCGGTCTTCAGCAGGCCGACGATCTCGGCGCCGCCGTCGCGCGTGCGCTGGACGATCTGGTCGAGCTTTTCCTGCTTCATCCAGCCCATCTTCACGAGGTCGGGCAGCGGGATGCCGGCGACGGTGGAGTAGCGGACCAGCGGCACCATCGTGTCGCCATGGCCGCCGAGCACAAAGGCGGTCACGTCTTCGACCGACACGTTCATCTCTTCGGCGAGGAACAGGCGGAAGCGGGCCGAGTCGAGCACGCCGGCCATGCCGACGACCTTGTTGTGCGGCAGGCCCGAGGCCTCGCGCAGCGCCCACACCATCGCGTCGAGCGGGTTGGTGATGCAGATGACGAAGGCGTTGGGGGCGTGCTGCTTGAGCCCTTCGCCAACCGACTTCATCACCTTGAGGTTGATGTTCAGGAGATCGTCGCGGCTCATGCCCGGCTTGCGGGCGACGCCGGCGGTGACGATCACGACATCGGCGCCCTTGATGGCTTCATAGCCATTGGCGCCGGTCATCTTGGCGTTGAAGCCTTCGACCGGGGAGGATTGCGCGATATCGAGGGACTTGCCTTGGGGCAGGCCTTCCACGATGTCAAAAAGGACGATGTCACCGAGTTCCTTGAGGCCCGCCAGGTGAGCCAGTGTTCCCCCGATGTTCCCCCCACCGATCAGAGCAATCTTGTTGCGCGCCATGGCGTTTATCGACCTCGCAGAGTTCAGGCGCACCCGATGGCGCCTCCGTGCTTGGCTAGTAGCGCGATTCGTTGAAATCGGCAAGCGACGGAAAGGTTTCAGAGTCTTGACGGTTCTGCATATCGGCACATATCGAGAGCAACTCTTCCGCTCCAGACCCTGATCGCCAGAAGGCGCCGTCCATGACCGTCGCAGACGAAAAAAACACGTCAGAAGAACGACTTGGCTTCCAGGCCGAGGTCAGCAAGCTGCTCCATATCGTCGCCAACGCGCTCTACAGTGAAAAGGATGTCTTCCTTCGCGAGCTGATCTCCAACGCCTCCGATGCCTGCGACAAGCTTCGCTATGAGGCCCTGACCCGGCCCGAGCTGATGGCAGTGGGCGGCGAGCTGCGCATCGAGATCACCGCCGACAAGGCTGCATCCACCCTCACCATCGCCGACAGCGGGATCGGCATGACGCGGGCCGAGCTGATCGAGAACCTGGGCACCATCGCCCGCTCCGGCACCAGCGCCTTCCTGGAAAAGGCCGCCGGGACCAGGGAGGGCGACAAGGACGCCGCCCTGTCGCTAATCGGCCAGTTCGGCGTCGGCTTTTACGCCGCCTTCATGGTCGCCGACCAGGTCGAAGTTACCTCGCGCCGCGCCGGCGCCGACGAGGCCTGGAAATGGGCATCGGATGGGTTGGGCGAATTCACCGTCGCGCCGGCGGCGCGCGAGGCGCGCGGCACCACCATCGTCCTGCACCTGAAGAAGGACGCCGAAGGCTATCTCGACCCCGCGACGCTGCGCCGGATCGTGAAGACCTATTCCGATCACATCGCGCTGCCCATCGTGCTCAAGGGCCAGGGGGCGGAGACCGACGAGACGCTCAACGTCGCCTCGGCGCTGTGGACGCGGCCGCGCGCGGACATCACGCCGGAGCAGTACACCGAGTTCTACCACCATGTCGGCCAGATGTTCGACGAGCCCTGGCTGACGATCCACGCCAAGGCCGAAGGCGCGATCGAATACACGCTGCTGCTGTTCATCCCCAGCACCAGGCCGATGGACCTGTTCGATCCGGAGCGCAAGGGCCGGGTGAAGCTGTTTGTGAAGCGAGTCTTCATTACCGACGACGTCAAGGGCCTGGTGCCGCCCTGGCTGCGCTTCCTGCGCGGTGTCGTCGACACCGCCGACATGTACCTGAACGTGTCGCGCGAAATGCTGCAATCGAGCCCGCTGCTGGCGAAGATCCGCAAGGACATCGCCAGGCGCGTGCTGCGCGAGCTGGAGAAGAAGGCAGAGAAGGACCCCGAGGGATTCGCCAGGTTCTGGAGCGAATTCGGCGCCGTGGTGAAGGAAGGCATCTACGAAGACAAGGACATGCGCGATGCGATCCTGAAGCTTGCGCGCTTCCGCACTACGACATCTGGCGAGGGCTGGACGACGCTCGGCGACTATGTCGCGCGCATGAAGACGAACCAGACGGCGATCTACTACATCAGTGGCGACAAGGATTCGCTGGCGCGCAGCCCGCAGCTCGAAGGCTTCGCCGCGCGCAGCGTCGAGGTGCTGCTGCTGTCCGACCCGGTTGATGACTTCTGGATCAACACGCATGACGGCTGGGAGGGCAAGCCCTTCCACTCCGTCACTCGCGGCGGCGCCGACCTTAAGAACATCCCGCGCGCCGACGGCGAGAAGAGCGAGGAAAAGCCGGCGGTGCCGGAGGCGACGCTCGACCGCCTCATCGCCGCACTCAAGCTTGCGCTCGGCGCCGCGGTAAAAGATGTGCGCATGTCGGACCGGCTGACCGACAGCGCCGCCTGCCTGGTCGCCGACGAAGGCGGGCTCGACATGCATCTCGAACGGCTGCTGAAGCAGCACGGCCAGATCCAGTCGTCGGCGCTGCGCATCCTCGAGATCAACCCCCAACACCCGTTGATTCGTACGCTGGCGGAGGCCGCCAACACCGACGGCACGGGCGACACGCTGGGCGACGCTGCGCACCTGCTGTACGACCAGGCGCGCATCATGGAAGGCGAGAAGCTGAGCGACCCGGGTGCATTTGCCCGCCGGCTCGCGGCGGTGATGACGTCCGCGCTGGGCGGCAAGGCGGCCTAGTACGAGGGGCTGGAAACCCTAGCTGCCGCGCTTTTCCAGGCGGTTGGCGGCGATGATCTGGCCGCTGCGGGTGTCCTGCAGCAGCACGGCGCAGCCGTCGCGGCCGTCGCGCCACAGATCCTGCGGATCGAGTTCCATCTCGAGCGCCTGGCCGTTCCAGCTGGCCAGCGTGCGGATGTCGCGGACGACATTGTGATAGGTGAAGGTCTTGCCGCGGTTCTCGCCGCGCTCGATCGCCACCTCCCGCCGCGTGTCGTAGCGCACGAGGATTACGGCGACGTCCTGCGCCTTGGCGGCGGCAACGCGGAGCATCAGCCTGCCGTCGGGACGCTTTTCCATCACCACCAGCGGCAACGGCATCTTGCCGGTCTTGGCCGCATGCGCCTGGGCGGCGGTGGCGACGCCGGCCATCACCTCATCCTTGCGCGAGCCGATGGTGTGGGTCTTACCGTCGATCACGATCTGCGGCGTGTAAATCGTCCGCTCGTTGAGGAATTTCGCGTAGTCGCGCTGGCGCTGGGTCGTCTGCGGCGTGGCGAAGGTGTCCTTCCAGCCGAGGTAATCCCAGTAGTTGACGTGATAGCTGAGCGTGATGACGTCATGCCGCCCGGTCAGGTCGGCCAGCACCACATCGGCCGGCGGACAGGAGTTGCACCCCTGCGAGGTGAAGAGCTCGACGACGACGGGCGCCTTGGCGTTGCCCGCCAGCGCCGGACCCGGGTGCAGGACGGCCGGAATTGCCACGGCAAGCCATGCGAGGGCCGCCAGGGCGAGAGGGCGCAGACGCTGCATGGAGCGAAGCTAGTCCTCGGGCAACACGCCCCGCGAATCACGGTTGGGTGAGACGCGGGGCGGGTTTGACCAGCCTGTTTCTCGCGTTTCCGCGAGGACTACGCAGCCTCGTTGATGAGGTTGCGCAGCACGTAGTGGAGGATGCCGCCGTTGCGGTAATAGCTAACTTCATCCTCGGTATCGATCCGGCAGGTCAGCGTGATGTCCTTCTTCTTGCCGTCCGGATAGTGGATCGTGCACTGCACATCCATGCGCGGCTTGATGCCCTTCTCGACACCCTTGATGTCGAAGGTTTCACGCCCGGTCAGGTTGTGCGACTTGCGCGTCTCGCCATTCTTGAAGACAAGCGGCAGCACGCCCATGCCGACGAGGTTCGAGCGGTGGATGCGCTCGAAGCTTTCGGCGATGACAGCGCGGATGCCGAGGAGCACGGTGCCCTTCGCCGCCCAGTCGCGCGACGAGCCGGTGCCGTATTCCTTGCCCGCCACGATGACGAGCGGGATGCTCTTTTCCTGGTAGAGCATCGAGGCATCGTAGATCGACATCTGCTTTTCGCCGGGCAGATGCACAGTGACGCCGCCTTCGGTGCCCGGCACCATCTCGTTGCGGAGACGGATGTTGGCAAAGGTGCCGCGCATCATGACTTCATGGTTGCCACGGCGCGCGCCGTAGGAGTTGAAGTCCGCCGCCGCCACTTTGTGGCTCATCAGGTATTCGCCTGCCGGGCCGTTCTTCTTGATCGAGCCGGCGGGCGAGATGTGGTCGGTGGTGATCGAATCGCCGAGCACCGCGAGCGCACGGGCGCCGATCACGTCCTTCACTGCCGCGGGCTGGGCCTGCAGGTCCTGGAAGTAGGGCGGATGCTTCACATAGGTGGAATTCTTGTCCCACTTGTAGGTGAGGCCGCCGCTGGTCTTGATCTTCTTCCAGTTCGAATCGCCGTCCGTGGCCTTGCCGTACTGGTCGCGGAACATCTTCGCCTTGAGCGACTTCTTGATCGTCTTGTGGATCTCGGCGTTGGTCGGCCAGATGTCCTTCAGATAGACCGGCTTGCCCTTCTTGTCGGTGCCGAGCGGCTCCTTCGTCAGGTCGATGTTCATGTTGCCGGCCAGCGCATAGGCCACCACGAGCATCGGCGAGGCGAGGTAGTTGGCGCGCGCATGCGGGCTGACGCGGCCTTCGAAGTTGCGGTTGCCCGACAGCACCGAGCAGGCGACGAGGTCACCCGCCGTGATCGCTTCCGCGATCGGCTCGGGCAGGGGGCCCGAGTTGCCGATGCAGGTCGTGCAGCCATAGCCGACGAGGTTGAAGCCGAGCTTGTTGAGGTCCTTCTGGACGCCCGCCTTCTCGAGATAGTCGGTGACGACGCGCGAGCCCGGCGCGAGCGAGGTTTTCACCCAGGGCTTCACCGTCAGGCCCTTCTTGACCGCGTTGCGCGCCACCAGGCCTGCGCCCAGCATTACGGCCGGGTTCGAGGTGTTGGTGCAGCTCGTGATCGCGGCAATGACGACGTCGCCCTGCTTGATCTCGTAGTTGGCACCCTTGACCTTCTGCTTCTTGCTCGGGTCGGCGTTGTAGCTCGGCAGCGCCTTGGCGAATTCCACTGCGGCCTGGGACAGCGGCACGCGGTCCTGCGGCCGGCGCGGGCCGGCGAGCGAGGCTTCGACCGTCGTGACGTCGAGTTCCAGCGTGTCGGTGAACACCGGGTCGGGCGACTTGTTCGAACGCCACATGCCCTGCGCCTTGGCATATTTCTCCACCAGCTTGCACAGCGCCTTGGGACGGCCCGTCGCCTCGAGGAAGGCGATGGTTTCGCTGTCGATCGGGAAGATGCCGCAGGTGGCGCCATATTCCGGCGCCATGTTGGCGATCGTCGCGCGGTCGGCGAGCGAGAGTTCCGCAAGGCCCGGTCCGTAGAATTCGACGAACTTGCCGACCACGCCCTTCTTGCGCAGCATCTGCGTGACCGTCAGCACGAGGTCGGTCGCCGTTGTGCCTTCGCGCAGCGCACCGGTCAGGCGGAAGCCGACGACTTCCGGCAGCAGCATCGAGATCGGCTGGCCCAGCATCGCGGCCTCGGCCTCGATGCCGCCCACGCCCCAGCCCAGCACGCACATGCCGTTCACCATCGTGGTGTGGCTATCGGTGCCTACCAGCGTGTCGGGATAGGCAATCGTCTTCTTGCCATCCTTCGACGTCCACACGACGCGGGCGAGGTATTCGAGGTTGACCTGGTGGCAGATGCCCATGCCCGGCGGGACGACGCGGAAGTTGTCGAACGCCTTCTGGCCCCAGCGCAGGAACTCATAGCGTTCCAGATTGCGCTCGTATTCCAGGTCAACGTTTTCCTTGTAGGACGACTTGGTGCCGAAGGAATCGACCATGACGGAGTGGTCGATGACGAGGTCGACCTGCGACAGCGGGTTGATCTTCGCCGGGTCGCCGCCGGTCTTTTCCACTGCCGCGCGCATGGCAGCAAGATCGACCACGGCCGGAACGCCGGTGAAGTCCTGCATCAGCACGCGGGCCGGGCGATAGGCGATCTCACGGTCGGACGTGCGCGTCTTCAGCCACTGCGCCACGGCCTTGATGTCGTCCACCTTGACGGTTTTGCCGTCTTCGTGGCGCAACAAGTTTTCGAGGAGGATCTTCATCGAGACGGGAAGACGCGACA
>CANJEJ010000113.1 GCA_947473325.1 Alphaproteobacteria bacterium
AGTCTGCTCTTCGCGCTGCCGATGGCGGCCGCCATCGCGCTGCTCAACGACGGGAGCGCGCTGGTATGGCGCTAGCCGAAAACCACGACCTGACCCACGTGCCGCGCAGCGTGACAATCCTCGGTTCGACCGGGTCGGTGGGCTGCTCGACTGTCGATCTCCTGCGCCGAGATCCGGATGCCTATGACGTCGAGGCGCTGACCGCCTTCAGCAACGTGGCGTTGCTGGCCAAGCAGGCGCGCGAACTGCGCGCGCGGATGGCGGTCATTGGCGACCCCGCCCTCTATGGCGCGCTACGCGATGCGCTGGCCGGCACCAACATTGCCGTGGCTGCCGGACCCGAGGCCCTGATCGAAGCCGCCGCACGACCGTCCGACTGGGTGATGGCGGCGATCGTCGGCGCCGCCGGGCTTGCGCCCACGCTGGCCGCCGCCCGGCGCGGCGCCATCCTCGCCATCGCCAACAAGGAATGCCTCGTCACCGCGGGCCCGGTCTTCCGCGCAGAAATGGAGCGAGGCGGGGCGACGCTGCTGCCCGTTGATTCCGAACACAATGCGATCTTCCAGGTCTTCGACTTCAACCAGCCGGAGACGGTGGACCGGCTGATCCTGACCGCCTCGGGCGGGCCGTTCCTCGACGCCGATGCCGAGACCCTGGCCTGCGTCACACCGGCCCAGGCGATCGCCCACCCGAACTGGAGCATGGGCGCCAAGATCTCGGTCGACTCGGCGACGATGATGAACAAGGGCCTTGAGCTGATCGAGGCGAGCTACATCTTCGACATGCCTGCGGAACGGATCGAGGTGCTGATTCATCCGCAATCCGTGGTCCACAGCCTGGTGGCCTATGTCGATGGTTCCGTGCTTGCCCAGCTAGGCACGCCCGACATGCGGACCCCCATCGCCTATGCCCTCGGCTGGCCCCGCCGCATACCGGCGCCGGCACCTCGCCTCGACCTTGCGGCGCTTGGCCAATTGACCTTCCAAGCCCCTGATCTGAAACGCTTTCCCGCCCTCACATTGGCGCGGGAAGCCTTGCAAAGCGGGGGCGCGGCACCTACACTGCTGAACGCGGCGAACGAGGTTGCTGTCCACGCTTTCCTCAGCGGCCAGATCTCCTTCCTGGACATCGTCCGCGTGGTGGAAAACGTATTGGTGCACGCCCCGCGCGGCGCCATGCGGGCGCTGGATGATGTCCTTGCCGTCGATGCCGAGGCCCGGGAGCGGGCCCAGGCCTTTATCGTGGAGCTTTAGTCCATGCTTGCGTCGCTCCTCGGCAACGCCTTCGATAACATCGTCCCCTTCGTGCTCATCATGAGCGCGCTGATCTTCGTCCACGAGTTCGGGCATTACATCGTCGCGCGCTGGAACGGCGTGCGGGTCGATGTCTTCTCGATCGGTTTCGGGCCAGAGATCACCGGCTGGAACGACCGCCACGGCACGCGCTGGAAGCTGTCCTGGGTCCCGCTGGGCGGCTATGTGAAGTTCTTCGGCGACGCCAACGCGGCCAGCGCCGCATCCTCCGATGTCGACACGATGAGCGCGGAAGAGCGCGCCGTCAGCTTCCACCACAAGCGTCTGTCGCAGCGCGCCGCCATCGTCGCCGCCGGCCCCATCGCCAACTTCCTGACCGCGATCCTGATCTTCGCGGTGGTGTTCAGCATCATCGGCCAGCCCTTCACCAAGCCGGTGCTGACCGACGTCGTCGCCGGCAGCGCGGCGGAAGAAGCCGGCCTGCGCCCGGGCGACCGTGTCGTGCGCGTGAATGGCGCCGGCGTTGAGCGGTTCGAGGACCTCCAGCGCATTGTCCAGATGCGCCCCAACGAAAACCTGCGCCTTGACGTCGAGCGCGACGGCGGGATGCGCAGCATCAATGCCACGCCGCGCCTGTACGAGATGAAGGACAATTTCGGCAACGTGCACCGGATTGGCCAGCTCGGCATTCGCAGCACGTCGGTCGAATATGTGCGCCACGATCCGGTTTCGGCCGTCTGGTACGGCACCAAGGCGACCTGGGACGTGGTGACGACGACGCTCGTTGCCGTCAAGCAGATGATCGTCGGGGCCCGCAGCACCAGCGAACTCTCCGGTGTGATCGGCATTGCCCAGATGTCGGGTCAGGTGGCCAAGGTCGGCTTCATGGCGCTGGTGCAGTTCGCCGCCTTCCTGTCGGTCAGCCTCGGGTTGATCAACCTGTTCCCCATCCCGGTGCTGGATGGTGGCCACCTTCTGTACTATGTCGCGGAGGCGCTGCGTGGGCGCCCGCTGTCCGAGCGGGTGCAGGAGTACGGCCTGCGTTTTGGACTCTTGTTGGTGGTGGGTCTCTTGTTCCTGACGACGTTCAACGACCTGAACTATCGGCTCAATGTTTTTGGTTTTGTCAGCAGCCTGTTCAGTTAAGTTCCCCCCACCGTGCCCAGCCCCCAGTCCCCCCGCATGATCCGTGGCCTTACGCGCATTCGTGACCTTCTGTTCGCGACCGGGCTGCTGCTCGCCGCGGTGATCGCCGCGCCAGCTGTCCAGGCGCAGACCGTCGGCCAGATACTCATCGAGGGTAACCAGCGCGTCGAAGCGGCAACCGTCCGCTCCTACCTGACCGTCGCACAGGGCGATGTGCCGACGCCGGAACGCATCGACCAGTCGCTCAAGTCGCTGTTCGCCACAGGCCTCTTCTCCGACGTGCAAATCCGCCGCGAGGGCGCCAACCTCGTGGTGTCGGTGGTGGAAAACCCGATCATCAACCAGCTCGCCTTCGAGGGAAATCGCCGGCTCGACACCAAGCAGATCGAGGCCGAGGTGCAGTTGCGCCCGCGCATTGTCTACACCCGGGCCCGCGTGCAGTCGGACGTGCAGCGCCTGATCCAGCTCTACCGGCGCAGCGGCCGTTACGCCGCCACGGTGGAGCCCAAGGTCATCCAGCTGCCGCAGAACCGCGTCGACCTCGTCTTCGAGATCGACGAGGGGCCGGAAACCAAGATCGAGAAGGTTTCGTTCATCGGCAACGAGCGGTTCACCGACCGTGAGCTGCGCGGCGTCATCCAGTCCAAGGAGGCGGCCTTCTACCGCCTGTTCACGACCAACGACCGCTACGATCCTGACCGGCTGACACTCGACCGCGAACTGCTGCGGCGCTACTACCTGCGTAACGGCTATGCCGACTTCCGGGTCGTGTCAGCCAATGCCGAACTCTCTCCCGACCGGCGTGACTTTTTCCTGACCTTCGCGGTGGAGGAGGGCGAGCAGTACAAGGTGCGCAAGCTCGACATCGAATCGAAGCTGCAGGACCTGACGCCCGGACAGTTGCGCAACCAGGTGAAGTTCGCGCCCCGAGAAATCTACAACGCCGACAAGATCGAAGCCTCGATCCAGGCCATCACCTTCGAGCTCGGCCGCCTCGGCTATGCCTTCACTGACGTGCGCCCTCGCACAGTGGTGGACCGCGACACCCGCGAGATCGACATCACCTTCGAGGTCAACGAAGGCCCGCGCGTCTATGTCGAGCGCATCAATATCGTCGGCAATGTCCGCACGCTCGACCGCGTGGTGCGCCGCGAATTCCGCCTGGCGGAAGGCGACGCCTTCAACGCGGCCAAACTGCGCCGGTCGCAACAGCGCATCCGCGCACTCGGCTTCTTCAACAAGGTCGATCTCAAGGACGAGCGCGGCTCAGCGCCCGACAAGTCCGTCATCACTATGGAAGTGGCTGAGCGGTCGACCGGCGAATTGACTTTCGGCCTTGGCTATTCAACCTCGGACGGCCCGCTGGGCGACGTCAGCATCCGCGAACGCAACCTGCTCGGCAAGGGCCAGGACCTGCGCGCCGGCTTCACCCTGTCGGGTCGCCGCCAGGAAATCGATACGTCGTTCACCGAGCCCTATTTCCTCGACCGCAACATCGCGGCAGGCTTTGACATCTTCCGCGCCACAACCGACCAGCGCGACGAAAGCTCGTTCGACTCGACGCGGCTTGGCTTCCAGTTGCGCGCCGGCTATCCGCTGACCGAGAATCTGCGCCAGCAGTTCAGCTACACACTGCGTGAAGACAGCGTCAACAACATCGAGGCCGGGGCCTCGCGCTTCGTGCGCGAACAGGAAGGCACGCGCACGACGTCGGGCGTCGGGCATCGCCTGACCTATGACGTGCGCGACGACCGCTTCGATCCAACGGAGGGCTATCGCATCCAGTTCGACACGACCCTGGCCGGTTTCGGCGGCGCCAAGCGCTACCTGAAGAACCAGGTCGACTACACCTATTACATCCCGGTGCGGGAGAAGGTCGTCGCCTCGCTCGGCTTCGTCGAGGGTTATATCTTCGGGCTGGACCGCGACATCCGGATCGAAGACCGCTTCTTCGCCGGTGGCAACAACTTCCGCGGCTTCTCCACTGGCGGCGTCGGCCCGCGCGACAAAGCGACCGGCGATGCGCTGGGCGCCAACCTTTATTATGTCAGCACGGCCGAATTGAAGTTCCCGCTCGGCCTGCCGCCGGAACTGGGCGTCTCGGGGCGCGTTTTCACCCAGGCAGGCAGTGCTGCCGGTATCGATACCGACGATATTCGCGGTCTGTTCGATGTTGGCAGCGTTCGCGTGTCGTCGGGCGTCGGCATGACGTGGAGTTCGCCGTTCGGGCCAATCCGGTTCGATCTGGCCAAGGCCATTGTCAAGGAAGACCTCGACCGCACCCAATTCTTCTCCTTTAGCTTCGGCACCAGGTTCTAATTCCCATGATTGCTTTCCACCGTATTGTCCGCGCCGCATTTGTCGTTCTGGCCGTCGCCGGAACAACGCAGGCCGTCGCGCAGCAGCGCCCGGCCGCACCGGCTCCGCAACAGCAGCAGCCAACCGCCCAGACTCCCCCAGGTACGCCGCTGCCGCCGGCGGTGATTGCGGTCGTCAACACCCAGCGCATCCTTGCCCAGGCGAAGGCGGCGGTTGCCATCCGCACCCAGATCGAGCAGATGCGGACCCAGGCGCAGACCCAGATCACCCGCAACGAGGAAGGCCTTCGGGCGGAAGAGCAGGAACTGGCGCGCCAGCGGAGCGTGCTTGCACCGCAGGCCTTCCAGGATCGCGAACGCGCCTTCCGCGCGCGCGTCGGTCAGATGCAGGAGCAGGTCCAGACGCTTCAGCGCGATCTGGAGAACGCCTACAACAATGCCATGGTCGAGGTCCGCCAGGCGATGGGCCCCATCTTTGTCGAGGCCACCCGCGCCCGCGGCGTGAACCTTATTCTCGACAACAACCAGGTCGTCTTTGGCGAGCGCTCGCTCGAGATCACCGACGAGATCATCCAGCGCCTCGATGCCGCACTGCCATCGGTGCGTGTGCCGACGCCGCCGGGGCTCGGTGGCGGCACCGCCGCACCGGCCGCCCAGCCGCGTCCGCCGGCCCAGGCACCTGCGCAGCAACCGCGCCGGTAATGCCCGACCCGCGGTTCTTCCAGCCCCGCGGGCCGTTCACCCTGCAGGCGATCGCCGCCGCCTGCGGCGCGGAACTCGGACCCGGAGTCGATGCGGCCCGTGTCATCCATGACGTGGCGCCGCTCGACGAGGCGGGCCCCGAGCATCTCAGCTTCCTCGACAATCCCCGTTACGTGCCACAGTTCACCGCGACGCGGGCAGGGGCCTGCATCGTCCATCCGAAGCAGGCCAGTGCCGCCCCGCCAGGCGTGGCCCTGCTGCTGAGCATGGCACCCTACCGGGCCTATGGCCTGGCAGCGCGCCACTTTCATCCCCCTGCCGACGTCGTCCAGCAGGCTGGCACGCATCCAACCGCCGTGGTTGATCCGACAGCGTCCCTCGGCGCCGGCTGTTGCATCGGACCGCTCGTCGTGGTCGGAGCAGGCGTCGAGATCGGCGCGCACAGCCAGATCGCCGCCGGCTGCGTCATCGGCGCCGGCGTGGTACTGGGCGCCGATTGCCGTGTCCATCCGCAGGTTACAATCAGTCACGCGCTGATCGGGTCGCAGGTCACGATCTTTCCCGGCGCCCGCATCGGCCAGGACGGCTTCGGCTTCGCGCCCGATCCGCGCGGCCATGTGTCCATCCCGCAGCTCGGCCGCGTGATCATCGGCGACGATGTCGAGATAGGCGCCAACGCCACAATCGACCGGGGCGCAGGGTCCGACACCGTGATCGGGTCGGGTTGCCGTCTCGACAACCAGGTTCACCTCGCTCACAACGTCGTTCTGGGGCGAGGGTGCATCCTGACGGGCCAGATTGGGGTTTCCGGTTCGACACGGTTTGGTGATTTCGTCGTTGTCGGCGGACAGGCCGGTTTCGCCGGCCATCTCAGCGTCGGGACGGGCGCCCGCATTGCCGCCAAAAGCGGCATCATCGGTGACGTTCCCGCCGGTGGGAGCTATGGTGGCTACCCGGCGGTTCCGGTGCGGGACTGGCACCGCCAGACCGTGACGCTGAAGCAGTTGAGCAAGAAAAAAGGTCTACCCGATGGTTGAAACCGAAACCCGGACGGCACTCGGCGCTGTCGATATCGCCCGGGTCATGGAGATGATCCCGCACCGCTATCCCATGCTGATGATCGACAAGGTCATCGACATGGTGCCGGACACGAGCGCCACGGGCATCAAGAACGTCACCATCAACGAACCGCAGTTCGCTGGGCACTTCCCGCGCCACCCTGTGATGCCGGGCGTGATGATCGTCGAGTCAATGGCGCAGACCGCGGCCGTCCTCGTCGTCTACACGCTGGGCAAGCGGGCCGAAGGCAAGCTCGTCTATTTCATGACTATCGACAGCGCGCGCTTTCGCAAGCCGGTCGTGCCGGGCGATGCAATGCAGGTTCATGTCACCAAGATGAAGAGCCGTGGGCCGGTGTGGAAATTCCGCGCCGAGGCGAAGGTCGAGGGCACCCTGGTGGCCGAAGCCGAGTTCGCCGCTATGATCGTCGAAAACGAGTAGGGCCAATCATGGCCGTTACGGTCCACCCCTCCGCGCTGGTCGAAAAGGGCGCCGAGATCGGTGACGGCAGCGTCATCGGTCCTTATTGCGTGATCGGGCCCAAGGTGAAGCTGGGCGCCGGCGTGGTTCTGAGGAGCCATGTCGTCGTCGATGGCCGCACCACGATCGGCGAGAAGACGACCATCTTTCCTTTCGCCGCCATCGGCACCCAGCCCCAGGACCTGAAATTCAAGGGCGAGGATTCCGAGCTGATCGTCGGCCCGCGTACCCTGATCCGCGAGAACGTCACGATGAATCCTGGCACCGAGGGCGGCGGCCTGCTGACCCGCACCGGCGCTGGCTGTGCCTTCATGGCAGGCTCGCATGTCGCCCATGACTGTCTGATCGGCGATAACGTCATCCTGGTAAACAATGTGATGCTGGGCGGCCATGTCGAGATCGGCGACTACGCCATACTCGGCGGCGGCTCCGCCGCCCACCAGTTCGTCCGCATCGGCGCTCACGCGATGATCGGCGGCATGAGCGGGGTGGAGAACGACGTCATCCCCTACGGCTCGGTGATCGGCAACCGGGCGCATCTCGCAGGTCTCAACATCGTCGGGCTCAAGCGCCGCGGCTTCCAGCGCCAGCAGATCCACGACCTGCGCCATGCCTACCGCCTGCTCTTCGCGGAAGAGGGCACGATGGAGGAGCGGCTCGAAGACGTCGCCCAGCTTTATGCCGCAAACGACGTGGTGATGGAGATCGTGAACTTCATCCGCAAGGATTCCTCGCGCGCGATCTGCCAGCCGACCAAGATCGACCGTGCCGCCTAAGGTCGGCATCATCGCGGGCACCGGCGACCTTCCCCTTCGTCTCGCCGAATCCTGCCGCGCCCAGGGGCGGGAGGTCTTCGCCATCACCTTCGAGGGCGAGAACGAGAATGCGGCCCTGGCCGCCGCCGGCATTCCTTCGGCCAAGGTCGGCATCGGGTCCGTCGGCAAGACGCTCTTGCTGCTAAAGCAGCACAAGTGCGAGGAACTGGTCCTGATCGGCAAGTTCCAGCGCCCCTCGCTCGGATCCCTCAAGGTTGATTTTCGCGGTGCCCGGTTGCTGCCCAAGGTGGCGCGCGCCACCGGCGATGATTCCATCCTCGGCGTCATCATGGCGGAGTTCGAGAAAGAGGGATTCCGCGTCGTCGGTGCCGACACGCTCATGCCGAAGCTGCGTGCAGACGAAGGCGCCTTTGGCAAGCACACCCCGGCGGAGCTCGCGCAGTCCGATATCCGCATGGGCCGAGCCGTGCTCGACGCGCTCGGCCCCTTTGATATCGGCCAGGCCATCATTGTCGAGCGTGGCCGTGTCATCGGCATCGAGGGACCTGAGGGCACCGACAACCTGATCGCCCGCTGCGCACCGCTGCTGCATGAGAGGGGCGTCGGCGTGCTGGTCAAGGCACGCAAGCGCGGCCAGGACGAACGCGCCGACCTGCCGGCGATCGGCCCCCGCACCGTGCAGACCTGTGCCGAGGCCGGACTCGCCGGCATCGCGGTGGAAGCCGAGGGTGCCATTGTCATCGACAAGGTCGGTACTGCCGCCGAGGCCGACGCGCGCGGCCTGTTCGTCATCGGTTTCGCGGCGAAATCCTGACCCCGCTGCGATCATGCGCAGCCCGCCCACGCGAAGCCCACTCCACGTCATGCTGGTCGCCGGCGAGCCATCGGGCGACCTGCTGGGTGCGGCGCTGATGCGGGCGCTGAAAGTGCGGTCACCCGGCATCACCTTCAGCGGCATCGGCGGCCCGCAGATGGAGGGCGAAGGGATGGCGAGCCTTGTCCCCATGGCCGACCTCGCCATCATGGGCCTCGTCGAGATTCTGCCGCGCCTGCGCACTCTGCGCCGCCACATGGAAACAGCCGTGACCACGGCACTGGCGCGCGAACCAGATGCGCTGGTGACGATCGATTCGCCGGGCTTCAACTTGCGGCTCGCAACACGGCTCGCCACCGCGCGCTTTCCCGTCATCCATTTCGTCGCCCCCAGCGTCTGGGCGTGGAAACCGCGGCGCGCGGCGAAGATGGCTCCGCATTTCGACCATCTGCTGGCGCTGCTTCCTTTCGAGCCGCCCTATTTCTCCGCGGTCGGATTGCCCTGCACGTTCGTCGGCCATCCGGTGGTCGAACGCAACCTGAGGGGCGACGGCCCTGCCTTTCGTCTCCGCCACGGCATCGCGGCGGATGTACCGTTGCTCGTCGTGCTGCCGGGCAGCCGACGCAGCGAGATCGGCCGCCTGCTGCCGGTGTTCGGCGAAACGGTGCGCCTTCTGGCGCCTGCGCATCCGGGACTGACTGTTGCCGTGCCGACCCTGCCTCATATCGAGCGCGACGTGCGCGCTGCTGTGGCTTCATGGCCCGTGCCGGCCATTGTCACGACCGGCGAAATGGAGAAGGCGGACGCCTTTGCCGCGGCCCGCGCCGCGCTCGCCGCATCGGGAACCGTGTCGCTGGAACTCGCGCGCGCCGGCGTGCCGATGGTGATCGGCTATCGCTTCAACGCCTTCACCACCTGGCTGGTGAAACGGCTGGTGAAGGTGAAGTGGGTGTCGCTTGTGAACCTGATCCTGAATCGCGAAGCGATCCCGGAGCGCATCCTCGACAACTGCACGGCGGAAAAGCTCGCGGCAGAGACGACGCATCTGCTGGCCGATGGCGCGGCGCGCGCGCGGCAGCTTGACGATGCCGGAGCCGCCATCGCAGCGCTGCGGCCACCCGGCGGCCAGCCGTCGCAGCGCGCCGCGGACGTGGTGCTGCAAGTCGCCGCGCAAGGACGCCGCCCGCGCTGAGGCACGGCCGGATCAGATTTCACCGATGTGATTCAGCCGATCGATCGCCGCGGCGCCGTCCTCAGACCAGAGTCCACCAGATCAGGCCGGCGACGAGACCCGCCGTACCAGCGCGCATGCCGAGCGTCCGCACGCGCCGCCAAACGGCGGGGCGGTTGTCGTTTGCCGGTGGCGCCATCCGGAAATGCCGGGTGCGGCGCCAGCGCGGCCGGACCACAACGGGTCCGGCCGCCTCCAGCCCAAGCTTGTAGCGCGCCTGGCGTCTAGCCACGGCGATGCAGCGGCACAAACGCCCGCTTCTGTTCGCCCGTGTAGAGCTGGCGCGGGCGGCCGATCTTCTGCTGCGGGTCTTCGATCATCTCGTTCCACTGGGCGACCCAGCCAACCGTGCGGGCGAGCGCGAACAGCACGGTGAACATCGAGGTTGGGAAGCCGATGGCTTGCAGGATGATTCCCGAATAGAAATCGACATTCGGGTACAGCTTGCGCTTCACGAAATACTCGTCCTCGACCGCGATGCGCTCGAGTTCCATGGCGAGCTTGAGCAGCGGATCGTCCTTCACGCCGAGCGCTTCCAGCACTTCATGGCAGTTCTTGCGCAGCACGTTGGCGCGCGGGTCGTAGTTCTTGTAGACGCGATGGCCGAAGCCCATGAGGCGCACGCCCGAATCCTTGTCCTTCACCTGCTTGATGAAGTTCGGAATCTTGTCGACCGAGCCGATCTCCTTAAGCATTTCGAGCACGGCTTCGTTGGCGCCGCCATGCGCCGGCCCCCACAGGCAGGCGATGCCGGCCGCAATGCAGGCAAACGGATTGGCACCTGACGAACCGGCAAGGCGAACCGTCGAGGTCGAGGCGTTCTGCTCGTGGTCGGCGTGCAGGATGAAGATCTTCTCCATCGCGCGGGCGACGACCGGGTTCACCTTGTACTCTTCCGCCGGCACGGCGAAGGTCATGTGCAGGTAGTTCTCGACATAGCCGAGATCGTTGCGCGGATGCACGAAGGGCTGGCCGACCGAATACTTGTAGGCCATCGCTGCGATCGTCGGGATCTTCGCGATCAGGCGGTAGCTCGCGATCATGCGCTGGTGCGGATCATCGATGTCGAGCGAGTCGTGATAGAAGGCCGACAGCGCGCCGACCACACCGACCAGCACCGCCATCGGATGTGCATCGCGGCGGAAACCGCGGAAGAAGAAGGCGAGCTGCTCGTGCAGCATGGTGTGGCGCGTGACGTTGCGCTCGAATTCCGCGCGCTGCGCCGCCGTCGGCAGGTTGCCGAAGAGCAGCAGGTAGCAGGTTTCGAGATAGGTGGAGTTCTCCGCCAGATCTTCGATCGAGTAGCCGCGGTGCATCAGCACGCCTTCGTCACCGTCGATATAGGTGATCTTGGATTCGCAGCTGGCGGTTGACATGAAGCCGGGGTCGAAGGTGAACATCCCGGTGTCCTTGTAAAGGGCACGGACGTCGATGACCTTGGGGCCGA
>CANJEJ010000114.1 GCA_947473325.1 Alphaproteobacteria bacterium
CAGTGCACGCCGTGCCGCGAAGGCACCGGCTGGATGTGGCGCGTCATGGACCGCCTGGTGAAGGGCAACGCCAAACTCGAGGAAATCGACCTGCTGCTCGACGTTGCGAGCCAGGTCGAAGGCCACACCATCTGCGCGCTGGGCGATGCTGCCGCCTGGCCGATCCAGGGCCTCATGCGCCATTTCCGGCCCGAGGTCGAACGCCGCATCACCGCCCGCGGCCTGCCCGCGCAGGCTGCCTGAGGGTCCGCCATGGTCAAGCTCACCGTTGACGGCCAGCAGGTCGAGGTCGAGGCCGGGATCACCGTCCTGCAGGCGTGCGAAATAGCCGGCAAGGAAATCCCGCGCTTCTGCTATCACGAGCGGCTGTCGATCGCCGGCAACTGCCGCATGTGCCTCGTCGAAATGGAGAAGTCGCCGAAGCCGATCGCTTCCTGCGCGATGCCGGTGGCCGAAGGCATGGTCATCCACACCGACACGCCCAAGGTGAAGAAGGCGCGCGAAGGGGTGATGGAGTTCCTGCTCATCAACCACCCGCTCGACTGCCCGATCTGCGACCAGGGCGGCGAATGCGACCTGCAGGACCAGGCCATGGGCTATGGCCGCGACCACAACCGCTATGACGAGAACAAGCGGGCGGTGAAGGACAAGAATCTCGGTCCGCTGGTCAAGACCATCATGACGCGCTGCATCCATTGCACGCGCTGCATCCGCTTCGCCACCGAAGTGGCGGGCGTCGACGAAATGGGCGCCGTGTTCCGCGGCGAGCACATGGAAGTCGGCACCTATGTCGAGAAGGCGCTGACGTCGGAGATGTCGGGCAACATCATCGACCTGTGCCCGGTCGGCGCGCTGACCTCGAAGCCCTATGCCTTCACGGCGCGGCCGTGGGAACTGCGCAAGACCGAGAGCGTCGACGTGCTCGACGCCGTCGGGGCCGCCATCCGCATCGACTCACGCGGCCGCGAAGTCATGCGCGTGCTGCCGCGCACCAATGACGACGTGAACGAGGAATGGATTTCCGACAAGACCCGCTTCGCCTATGACGGGCTCGGCAAGCGCCGGCTCGACAAGCCATGGGTCCGCCGCAACGGCAAGCTGCAGGCCGCCACCTGGGGCGAGGCCTTCAAGGCGATCGCCGGACGGCTGAATGGCGTGCCGGGCAACCGCATCGCCGCGATTGCCGGCAACCTGATCGACGCCGAGGCGATGTTCGCCCTCAAGACTCTGATGGGCTCGCTCGGCTCGGCCAACATCGACTGCCGCCAGGATGGCGCCAAGCTCGACGCCAGGGTGCGCAGCTCTTACCTCTTCAACAGCGGCCTCGCCGGCGTCGATGTCGCCGATGCGATCCTGCTGGTCGGCACCAACCCGCGCTGGGAGGCGCCGGTGCTGAACGCGCGCATCCGGACGCGTTGGCGCGCGGCCGGCATTCCGATCGCCGCGATCGGCCCGCGCTTCGACGGGACCTTCCCGGTCGAGATGCTGGGCGCCGGCCCGACGACGCTGGCTGATGTGGCCGAAGGCCGCTCGAGCTTCGCCAAGGTGCTCGAGGGCGCCAAGAACCCGATGGTGATCGTGGGGCAGGGGGCGCTGTCGCGCGAGGACGGCGCCGTCGTCCTCGACCTGCTGCGCGGTCTCGCCGAACGCTTCAAGCTGGTGCGTGACGGCTGGAACGGCTTCAACGTGCTGCACAACGCGGCGGCGCGCGTCGGTGGCCTCGACCTCGGCTTCGTGCCGGGCGAGGGCGGTCGCGATCTCGCCGGCATCGTCAAGGGCGCGCAGGCGGGCGAGATCGACGTCGTCTACCTGCTCGGCGCCGACGAGATCGACTCCAACGCACTCGGCAAGGCCTTCGTCATCTACCAGGGCCACCACGGGGATGCCGGGGCGCACCAGGCCGACGTGATCCTGCCGGGCGCCGCCTATACGGAAAAAGACGGCACCTATGTGAACACGGAAGGACGCGTGCAGCTGGGCCGTCGCGCCGCCTTCCCGCCGGGCGAGGCGCGCGAGGACTGGGCGATCATCCGCGCGCTGTCCGAGACGCTGGGCAAGACGCTCCCCTTCAACAACCTGGTCGAGCTGCGCCAGAAGCTGGTCGCCGCCGCACCGACCTTCGCCGCCGTCGGCGAGAAACCCAACGCAACCTGGGGCGCCTTCGGCCAGTCAGGCCAGCCCGGCAGCGAGCCGTTCCGCCTGCCGATCGCCGACTTCTACCGCACCGATGCGATCTCGCGCGCCTCCGAGACGATGGCGCAGTGCAGCGCCCTCTATGTCCAGGGCCGCAACGTGGGGACCGGCACCCATGGGTAATTTCTGGACCGGCTACCTCGAGCCCGGCTTGTGGATCGTCGCCCAGATCCTGGTGATGATCCTGCCCGTTGCAGTGAGCGTGGCCTTCATCGTCTATGCCGAGCGCAAGATCCTGGCGCTGATGTCGCTGCGGCGGGGCCCGAACATCGTCGGCCCCTTCGGCCTGTTCCAGTCCTTCGCCGACTTCATCAAGATCTTCTTCAAGGAAACCATCATCCCGACGGGCGCCAACAAGGTGGTGTTCCTGGCGGCGCCGATCATCACCTTCGTGCTGGCGATGATCGCCTGGGCGGTGATTCCCTTCGGTCCCGGGCTGGTGGTGGCCGACATCAATGTCGGGGTGCTGTACCTGTTCGCCATTTCGTCCATGGGCGTCTACGGCATCGTCATGGCCGGCTGGGCAAGCAACTCGCGCTACGCCTTCCTCGGCGCGATGCGGTCGGCCGCGCAGATGGTGTCCTATGAAGTGTCGATGGGTTTCGTCATCGTCAGCGTGCTGCTGGTGGTGGGCTCGCTGAACCTGTCGGCCATCGTCGAGGCGCAGCGCGGGCTGTGGTTCGCCATCCCGCTGCTGCCGATGTTCGTCATCTTCTTCATCTCGACGCTCGCGGAAACCAACCGCCACCCGTTCGACCTGCCGGAAGCGGAATCGGAGCTCGTCGCCGGCTACCAGGTCGAATATTCGTCCGTCTCCTTCGTGCTCTTCTTCCTCGCCGAATACGCCAACATGGCGTTGATGAGCGGCATCACGACGATCCTGTTCCTCGGCGGCTGGCTGCCGCCGCTCGACATCGCGCCGTTCAACTGGATCCCGGGCACGATCTGGTTCGTCCTCAAGATCTGCCTGCTCCTGTTCGTCTTCGTCTGGGTGCGCGCCACACTGCCGCGCTATCGCTACGACCAGCTGATGCGGCTGGGCTGGAAGGTGTTCCTGCCGGTTTCGCTAATCTGGGTTGTGCTCACGGCCGGGGCGCTGGTCGCCTTCGGCTGGCTGCCGACAAAAGGATAACGGTCCATGGCCTTCCTCGACCGCAGCATTCGCACCGCCTTCCTGACCGAGATCCTGGTCGGGATGTGGGTGACCTTCCGCTACATGTTCAAGCGCAAGGTCACGATTAACTATCCTTTCGAGAAGGGCAACCTGAGCCCGCGCTTCCGCGGCGAACACGCGTTGCGCCGCTATCCGAACGGTGAAGAGCGCTGCATCGCCTGCAAGCTGTGCGAGGCGGTGTGCCCGGCCCAGGCCATCACCATCGAGGCCGAGCCGCGCGACGACGGCAGCCGCCGCACCACGCGCTACGACATCGACATGACGAAGTGCATCTATTGCGGCTTCTGCCAGGAAGCCTGCCCGGTCGACGCGATCGTCGAGGGCCCGAATTTCGAATTCGCCGCCGAAACGCGCGAGGAGCTGTTCTACAACAAGGACAAGCTGCTTGCGAACGGCGACCGGTGGGAGCAGCAGATTGCCGCGAACATCGCCCGCGACGCGCCGTATCGCTGAGGTCCGCGCGCCATGATCGTCCAAGCCATCGCCTTCTACCTGTTCGCCGCCATCATCATCGCCTCGGCGGTGATGGTGATTGCCGCGCGCAACCCCGTCCATTCGGTGCTGTTCCTGATCCTCGCCTTCTTCAACGCTGCCGGCCTGTTCGTGCTGGTGGGGGCGGAGTTCCTGGCGATGATCATGGTCATCGTCTATGTCGGCGCCGTCGCCGTACTGTTCCTGTTTGTCGTCATGATGCTCGACATCAACTTTGTCGAGTTGCGGCAGGGCTTCCTCAACTACCTGCCTGTCGGTGCACTGATCGGCCTGATCCTGATGATCGAACTGATCTTCGTTCTGACGGCTGGAACCGTGACGCCGGTGGTGCCCGCCGCGACCGGCGCGCCGATCCCGGCGATCGGGCAGGTGACCAACACCGAGGCGCTCGGCGCTGTCCTCTATACGCGCTACATCTACCTGTTCCAGGCGTCGGGCATGATCCTGTTCGTCGCCATGATCGGCGCCATCGTGCTGACGCTGCGCTCGCGCGACGGCGTGCGGCGCCAGGATGCCGGCAAGCAGACCGGCCGCACGCGCGCCGAATCGGTTGAAGTCCGCAAAGTGGCCCCGGGGGGTGGCGTCTGATGGAAATCGGCATCGGCCACTACCTGACGGTGGGCGCCATCCTGTTCACGCTGGGCATCTTCGGCATCTTCCTGAACCGGAAGAACGTCATCATCATCCTGATGTCGGTCGAACTGATGCTGCTGGCGGTCAACATCAACCTGGTCGGCTTCTCGGCCTTCCTGAACGACCTGGTGGGCCAAGTCTTCGCCATGTTCATCCTGACCGTGGCGGCAGCCGAAGCCGCCATTGGCCTCGCCATTCTCGTCGTCTACTTCCGCAACCGCGGCACCATCGCCGTCGAAGACATCAATCTGATGAAAGGCTGATGGCTCGCCGATGATTTATGTCCTGATCGTCTTCCTGCCGGCGCTGGCGGCCGTCCTGGTCGGCCTGCTCGGCCGCCGCCTGGGCGACCGCGCCTCGCAGCTCCTGACCTGCCTGGCGGTGACCGCCTCGGCGCTCCTGTCGCTGGTCGTTTTCTTCGACATCGCGCTCGGCAGCGGCGAGCCGCAACGCGTCCAGCTGCTCACCTGGATCCTGTCCGAAGAGCTGCGCGTCCAGTGGGCGCTTTATGTCGACACGCTGACCGCCGTCATGCTGGTGGTCGTCAACGTCGTCTCGGCGCTCGTCCACTGGTACTCGATCGGCTACATGGATCATGACCCGCACAAGCCGCGGTTCATGGCCTATTTGTCGCTTTTCACCTTCGCCATGCTCATGCTGGTGACGGCCGACAACCTGGTGCAGATGTTCTTCGGCTGGGAAGGGGTGGGGCTTGCCTCCTACCTGCTGATCGGATTCTGGTACGAGAAGCCGTCGGCCAATGCCGCCGCCATCAAGGCTTTCGTCGTCAACCGCGTCGGCGACTTTGGCTTCGCGCTTGGCATCTTCGGCATCTTCTTCGTCTTCGGCGCCGTCGACTTTGCCTCGATCTTCCAGACCGCCCCCAACGTGGCGGGCAAGACCTGGACCTTCCTGGGCATGCAACTCGACATCCTGACGACGCTGACCATGCTGCTGTTCGTGGGCGCCATGGGCAAGTCGGCCCAGCTGTTTCTGCACACATGGCTCCCGGACGCGATGGAAGGCCCGACCCCGGTGTCGGCCCTGATCCATGCCGCCACCATGGTGACGGCCGGCGTCTTCATGGTCTGCCGGCTTTCGCCGGTCTTCGAATACGCGCCCGACACGCTGGCCGTCGTCACCATCATTGGCGCCAGCACGGCCTTCTTCGCCGCGACCGTTGGCCTCGTGCAGAACGACATCAAGCGCATCGTCGCCTATTCGACCTGCAGCCAGCTTGGCTACATGTTCATGGCCGTGGGCCTGTCGGCCTATTCGGCCGCCATGTTCCACCTCTTCACACACGCCTTCTTCAAGGCGCTGCTGTTCCTTGGATCGGGCGCGGTCATCCATGCGCTGCATGACGAGCAGGACATCCGCCGCATGGGCGGGCTGTGGTCGATCATGCCGCTGACCGGCATCATGATGTGGGCGGGCACGCTGTCACTCGCCGGCATCCCCTTCTTCTCGGGCTATTATTCCAAGGACCTGATCGTCGAAGTCGCCTTCGCCGGCCACGGCCTGGTTGCCCAATACGCCTTCTGGATGGCCCTGATCGGCGTTTTCCTGACCGCCTTCTACTCCTCGCGCCTGATGTGGATGACCTTCCACGGGCCCGCACGGGCGGAAAAGTCGGTCATGGCGCATGCGCACGAGCCGCCTCTGGTGATGGGCATCCCGCTGATGATCCTGACGCTCGGCGCTATCGCCGTGGGCTTCTTCACCCACGACTATTTCACCGGCCATGAAATGCAGGAGTTCTGGCGGGAATCGCTGCTCGTGCTCGGCGACCATGATCCGATCGAGGCCGCCCATCATGCGCCGTTGTGGTTCAAGTTCGTGCCGCTTGGCCTCGCCGGCGCCGGCATCGCTCTGTCCTGGTACATGTACATCCGCAACCCAGCGTTGCCGCGGCGCATCGCCGAGACCAACTGGCCGCTCTACCAGTTCCTGCTCAACAAGTGGTATTTCGACGAGCTCTACGACCTTGTCTTCGTCCGGCCGGCGCGCTGGCTCGGGCGGACGCTGTGGAAGGGCGGGGACGGGCGCATCATCGACGGCTTCGGCCCCGACGGGCTTGCGGCCATGGTGGGCAACCTCGCGCGACGCGCCGGACAGGCCCAGACCGGCTACCTCTACCACTATGCCTTCGCCATGCTGATCGGCATCGCGCTGATCGTCACCTGGTTCCTGGTGGCGGGGTGATCCGATGATCGACTGGCCCATTCTTTCCGTCGTCACCTTCCTGCCGCTGGTGGGTGCGTTCTTCATCCTGATCGTGCGCGGCGAAGAGGCGACCGTTGCCCGCAACACGCGCTACATCGCGCTGTGGACGACGGTGATCACCTTCGCCGTCTCAATCCTGCTGTGGACGCATTTCGAAATCGCGACTCCGGAATTCCAGTTCGTCGAAAAGCGCGCCTGGCTGTCCGACACGATCACCTATCACGTCGGCCTTGATGGCATTTCACTGCTGTTCGTGATCCTGAGCACCTTCCTGATGCCCTTCTGCATCCTGGCCAGCTGGGATTCGGTGCAGGTGCGCGTCAAGGAATACATGATCGCCTTCCTGGTGATGGAAACCACCATGGTGGGCGTGTTCAGTTCGCTCGACCTCGTGCTGTTCTACCTGTTCTTCGAAGCCGGCCTGATCCCGATGTTCCTGATCATCGGCGTCTGGGGCGGGCTCAACCGCATCTATGCGACCTTCAAGTTCTTCCTCTACACGCTGCTCGGCTCGGTGCTGATGCTGCTCGCCGTGCTGGCCATGTATTTCGAGGCCGGCACCGCGGACATTCCGACCCTGCTGACCTATGGCTTCGATCCCACACTGCAGACGTGGCTGTGGATTGCCTTCTTCGCCTCCTTCGCGGTGAAGATCCCGATGTGGCCGTTCCACACCTGGCTGCCCGACGCGCATGTCGAGGCGCCGACCGCGGGCTCCGTCATCCTGGCTGCCGTGCTGCTGAAGATGGGTGGCTATGGCTTCATCCGCTTCTCCATCCCGATGTTCCCCGAGGCATCGGTGATGTTCACGCCGCTCGTCTACACGCTCAGCGTCATCGCGGTGATCTATGCCTCGCTGGTCGCGCTGGTGCAGGAGGACATGAAGAAGCTCGTGGCCTATTCCTCGGTCGCGCATATGGGCTTCGTCACCATCGGTCTCTTCACCATGACGCCGCAGGGCATCGAGGGCGGGCTGATGCAGATGCTGAGCCACGGCCTGGTCTCCGGCGCACTCTTCCTCTGCGTCGGCGTCGTCTATGACCGGCTACACACGCGCGAGATCGCCCGCTATGGCGGCCTCGTCAACACGATGCCGAAATACGCCTTCGCCTTCATGGTCTTCACTATGGCGAATGTCGGCCTCCCGGGCACGTCGGGCTTCGTCGGCGAATTCATGGTTCTGGTCGGCGTCTTCCAGGTGAACCAGTGGGTCGCGGCCTTCACCACGCTCGGCGTGATCCTGAGCGCGGCCTATGCGCTGTGGCTCTATCGCCGCGTCATGTTCGGCCCGCTCGAGAAGGCCGACCTGATGGGCATGCTCGACCTCAACCGTCGCGAGATGGCGCTGCTGGCACCGCTCGTGATCCTCATCATCCTCTTCGGCGTGTATCCCCAGCCCTTGCTGGAGGTGATGCATGCCTCCGTCGACAACCTCATCAGCCAGCACACGGCATCGCTGGAGGCGGCATCGCGCGTCGCCGCCACGGCCGTCGGGCACTAGGGCAGGGCCATGATCGAATCGCGGCTTCCTGATTTCATGACCGCCCTGCCAGAGATCTGGCTGGCGGGCGCCGCCATGCTCCTGCTGCTGATCGGCGTGTTCCGCGGCAACGGCGGCACCCGGATGGTGTCCTGGCTCGCCGTCGTGGCGATTGCGGTCGCCTTCGTGATGGTCGCCGTCAGCCCGGCCGAGCGCGAGGTGACCTTTGCCGGCATGTTCGTCAGCGATTCCTTCGCCAAGTTCGCCAAGGAGCTGGTGCTGATCGGCTCCGCCGCGACCATCATCATGTCGCTCGGCTATATCCGCCGCGAAGGGATGGAGCGATTCGAGTTCCCGATCCTGATCCTGACCGCCACCGTCGGCATGATGCTGATGGTGTCGGCCAATGACCTCATCGCGCTCTATCTCGGACTTGAGCTGCAGAGCCTGTCGCTCTATGTCCTCGCCGCCTTCAAGCGTGACTCGCTGCGCTCGACCGAAGCCGGCCTCAAGTATTTCGTCCTCGGTGCCCTGTCGTCGGGCATGCTGCTTTATGGCTGCTCGCTGATCTACGGCTTCACTGGCACGACGAATTTCGATTCGCTGACGACGCTGTTCCAGGGCGATGCCCAAGCCGGCATCGGCCTGGTCTTCGGTATCGTCTTCCTGATTGCGGGCCTTGCCTTCAAAATCTCCGCCGTGCCGTTCCATATGTGGACGCCGGACGTGTACGAAGGCGCGACGACTCCGATCACCGCCTTCTTTGCCGCTGCACCCAAGGTGGCGGCGATGAGCCTGTTCGTTCGCGTGCTGATCTCGCCGCTGGTCGGCGTCGCGGCGCAGTGGCAGCAGGTGATCGTGGCCATTGCCATCGCCTCGATGCTGCTCGGCGCCTTCGCCGCCATCCGCCAGACCAACATCAAGCGCCTGATGGCCTACAGCTCGATTGGCCATATGGGCTTCGCGCTCGTCGGCCTCGCCGCCGGGACGACCGACGGCGCGCAGAGCGTGATGACCTATCTTGCCATCTACATGGTGATGAACCTTGGCACCTTCGCCGCCATCCTTGCCATGAAGGTAAAGGGCGAGATGGTCGAGAATGTGTCGGACCTGTCGGGCCTTGCCCGCACCCAGCCGATGCTCGCCTTCGTGCTGGCGGTGTTCATGTTCTCGCTCGCCGGCATCCCGCCGCTCGCGGGCTTCTTCGCCAAGTTCTACGTCTTCAAGGCCGCGATCGACGCCGGGCTCTTCACCCTCGCCATCGTCGGCGTACTGGCGAGCGTGGTGGGCGCCTTCTATTACATCCGCATCATCAAGGTGATGTATTTCGACGAACCCGGCGACGCCTTCGACCTGCCGGTGGCGGGCGAACTGCGTCTGGTCATGACCGTGACGGGCCTCTTCACCCTGCTGTTCGTCGTATTCCCGACCCCGATCCTCGCCTGGGCGCAAGGGGCCGCCGCCGCGCTGATCCCGTGACGGCGCTTCCGCCGTTCTTCGTCCATCACGCCTTCGACGAGATCGGCAGCACCAACGACGAAGCGAAGCGCCGGGCCACCGCGGGAGAGCCCGCCGGCACCTTCATCACCGCTGCGCGCCAGGTGCAGGGCCGCGGCCGCCAGGGCCGCACTTGGATCTCGCCAACCGGCAATGCCTACATGTCGCTCGTGCTGCGGCCCGAGAAGCTTGCCGGCGAGGCGGCGCAAGTCTCCTTTGTCGCTGCCCTGGCCGTGTCGGATGTGGCGCGCGAGTTCCTGCCCGACAGTGCCGGGATCGGCCTGAAATGGCCGAACGACGTGCTGGTGCGCGGGCGCAAGCTCTCCGGCATCCTGCTCGAATCGGCGCCCGCCAGCGGCGGGCGACTTGCCTGGCTGGTATTGGGCGTCGGCATCAACGTGCTGCGCAAGCCGGACACGCCGGGACTTGGCACATCGCTGCTGGACGAAGGCGCCGCCGGCCTTGATGTGCCAATGGTCATCGAAAGCTATGTCCGCAACCTCCAACGCTGGCTGCGGCTCTGGGAGACGGAAGGATTTGCGCCTGTCCGCGATGCCTGGCTCGCCCGCGCCCGCGGCCTCGGCGAGACCATCGAAGCCCGGCTCGCTGCCACCACGCTGAGCGGACGCTTCTCCGGCCTCGACGAAAGCGGTGCCCTCCTGCTGGACATGCCCACAGGAGAACGTCGCATCATTCCCGGCGGCGAGATATTCTTCCCGCCAGCCCAGTCCGTGGGAACCTGACATGCTGCTCGTCATCGACGCCGGGAACACGAATGTCGTCTTCGCCGTTTATGACGGCGACCAGCGGCGCGGGCAGTGGCGCGCCTCCACCAAGTCGCCGCGCACCGCCGATGACTACGCCGTCTGGCTCACGAGCCTCATGACCATGCAGGGCATCAAACCTGTCGACATCACCGACTGCGTCATCGCCTGCGTCGTGCCTCCGGCGTTGTTCGACCTCGAACTGCTGTGCAAGACCTATTTCAATGTCGAGCCCCTGATCCTGAAGCGCAACACGACGCTCGGCATCGAGATCCGCATGGAAGAGCCGACGACGCCAGGTGCCGACCGTCTCGCCAATGCCGTCGGCGCGCACAAGCATTACGGCGGCCCGGCCATCGTGGTGGACTTCGGCACCGGCACCAATTTCGACGTCATCGACAAGGACGGCGCCTATCTCGGTGGCATCATCGCGCCGGGCGTCAACCTTAGCCTCGAGGCGCTGCACGCCGTTTCGGCGCAGCTGCCGCGCATCGCGGTGGCGCGGCCGAAAAAGGTGATCGGCGGCGGCACCGTCGCTGCCATGCAGTCGGGCATCTACTGGG
>CANJEJ010000115.1 GCA_947473325.1 Alphaproteobacteria bacterium
GTTCACGATCGGCAGCTTCGCCGTCTTGCCATCTGCCGAGATTGTCGCGGCTTCCCCCGCCTTTGCTGCTTCCGCCATCGTTCTTTCCTTTTGCACTAAGAATATTCTGGTGTCGGTTGTCTGCTCGTCCGAACGGGCCCCACCGGCTGGGCGGGGATTATAGCCTTCAAGGATGCCGCCTGCACCCGGCGCGATGGTCCCCTTGTCGCACGGGTAAAGACCCGTTGCGGTTTGATGACAAAGGGTTTTTCAAGCCTTGAGCCCCGAATTCGCCGCGATTCGCGCGAAGGATTCCTCGCGGCCGAGAAGGGCGACTATGTCGAAGATGGGGGGCGAGACGGCTCGTCCAGTGACAGCCGCACGCAATGGCTGCGCCACCTTGCCAAGCTTCAATCCCTTTTCCTCCGAAAAGGCCCGCACCGAGGCTTCGATTGCCGCCGCATCCCAGGCGGCGAGGGCTCTCAGGCGGGGCAACAGGGCGCCCAGCATCGCCTTCGCGTCGGCGTCGAGCAACTGTACCGCCTTCTCGTCGGGCGAAAGCCGCGCAAAGGTCGAATGGGCGCCGTCGGCGAGTTCGACCAGTGTCTTGGCGCGTTCCTTCAGCCCAGGCATCAGCGCGACAAACAGGTCGCGCTCGGCCGGGGCGAGGGGACGGCCCAGCTGCTTCTCCAGGAAGGGCTCGCTTGCCTTCGCCAGATAGGCGCTGTCGGCCTGGCGCATATAGTGGCCGTTGAGGTTGGCGAGCTTGGCGAAATCGAAGCGCGAGGCAGAGCGGCCGATCGCTTCCAGCGTGAACCATTCGACCGCCTGCGCATCCGAGATGATCTCGGCGTCGCCATGGCCCCAGCCGAGCCGCAGCAGGTAGTTCCGCAGCGCTTCCGGCAAGTAGCCCATGTCGCGATAGGCTTCGACGCCCAGCGCGCCGTGGCGCTTCGACAGCTTGGCGCCGTCGGGCCCGTGGATCAGCGGGATATGCGCATAGATCGGCTCCGGCCAGCCCAGCGCTCGGATCAGGTTGAGCTGGCGGAAGGCGTTGTTGAGATGGTCGTCGCCCCGGATGATATGGGTCACGCCCATGTCATGGTCATCAACCACGACCGCGAGCATGTAGGTCGGCGTGCCGTCCGCGCGCAGCAGCACCATGTCGTCGAGCTGCTCGTTACCGACGCGTACCGAGCCCTGGACCTTGTCGTCGATCACCGTCTCGCCGGTCTGCGGTGCCTTGAAGCGCACCACCGGCTTGACCCCGGCGGGGGCGTCCGACGCGGGGCGGTCACGCCATCGGCCGTCATAGCGGATCGGCATGCCGGCCTTCTTCGCCGCATCGCGCATTTCGGCGAGCTCTTCCTGCGAGGCATAGCAGTGATAGGCCTTGCCCGCGGCGAGCAGGCCGAGTGCCACCTCGGCATGCCGGGCGGCTCGGCTGAACTGCAGCAGCGGCTCGCCATCCCAATGAAGGCCGAGCCACTTCATGCCCTCGAGGATTGCCGCCACTGCCTCCGGCGTCGATCGTTCGCGGTCGGTGTCCTCGATGCGCAGATGAAACTGGCCGCCGGTGTGCTTGGCATAGAGCCAGTTGAACAGCGCCGTGCGGGCGCCGCCGATGTGCAGGTAGCCAGTGGGCGAGGGGGCGAAGCGGGTGACGATGGTCATGACACCGGAAGTGTGAGAGGGACCGCCTTGGACGGTCGGGCTCTTTAGCATGGCCACGGGGGCTGGAGCAAAGCGCTCGGAAAGCGCCTGCGATACCACAACAGAAATTAATATACTTTATATAACATGTGCTTATAATCCATTCTTAAAGTGTTTGTTGCGCCTATTCGCCAAGCACGACGGCTCGCATCATGCGACCCGGCAGCAAAGTGAAACTGCCGGCCACCACAAGCGCGCCCAGGAAAAGGCCGATCATGTTGAAGCGGTGCTTTTGCACCGCATGGCGCCGTGCCTGCCAGACGGCGCGCGGCAGCATGACCAAAGTGAAAATGGCAATCAGATGGATCGGGCTCCAGCGATCCCACAGCCGAATCTCATGAATGAAGAAGGCACTGATCGATACGACCAGCATCAGTACCACCCAGATCCAGCCCAGCGTGCGATGCGGCAGCGTGCCTTTTGGCGCCGCAAACTGGACCAGTCCTAGCAAAAAAGCCGCCGACGCCCCAATGGCGTGAATCTGGATCGCGAGCGGTGCGGCGAGAATCGGACTGAGGGACATTCGGACGATCCTGAAAGGCGCGGTAGCAAAATAGCCGCACCATCCCGCTGGAATCAAAGTTCATTTCCCGACAATGGGTTGCACTCGCTTTGTCACCCAAATTTGCCACGCGCTTGTCTCCGACATGCCTCGCGGCCTGCGCCATGTTTGATCATGCGTCGCAATCGGCGCAGGAGACGTAAGGAGACTGACATGCGTGTGCTTCCGACCCTTTTGATGGCGACAACACTCGCCTTGAGTCCTGCCGCCTTCGCCAAGGACGGCGGCGGCGGTGGCGCCGGTGTTAGCGTGGGCGGCGGCGCTGACGTCAGCGTCGGTGGCGGAAACGGCCATGGCGGCGGCGCGAATGTATCCGCTGGCGGCAACGGCAATGCCGGCGGCAATGGCAACGCCGGAGGCAAGGCCACGGCGGAAACCGGCGTGACCGGTCGCGGCAACGTTGATCCGACGGGCAAGTCGATGGGCGCATATGCCCGCGGCAACAGTGAGACCCGCAGCTCGGGAAGCCTCGGCATCGGTCGAGGCCAGGTCGATCCAACGGGCAGGGCGATGGGCAGCCTCACCGGCCGCGCCGACCTCGGCAAGCTCAACGCCGCGCATGCGTCGCTGACCGGCCGTACCAACGCCGCGCCGAATTCGACCGTCGGACAGATCCGCAGCTACGAGGAAGCCAAGGTTTCGGCTCTCGCCCTGCCGCAGTCCACGGCCGCCGAGCGTGCCGTCCGGGCGGAGGCGATCGCGCGCGCCAATGCCATGCTGGAAGCCGTCGCCAACAAGCCGGTGACGCCCAGTGTGGTGGCGCAGGTTGACACCATCCTCGGCATCAACAGCTCAATGTAGGAGCGGACGAGACCGCCTGCGGCCATCAAAAATGGCGGTGGCGGGAACCGCATGAACGGCATGACGTAAATCCATCGGCGGTGTGTCCCCCCGGAAGTGCACCGCCGCAAGCCTCGCTCAGGACCCCCACTCTGAGCATGGGTCTATCGCCCGGCGCCTCCCCGTGAGGCGCCGGGCACCTTTTTTGTCATTTGTCCGAAAAATTTACCGCACCGCGGAACGCCGCCGTGGCGGCGCCGTTTGCGTCGGACGGTGGGATGGGCGGCCCGTCGGCAACACAAGAAAAGACAACGCCGTCGGCGTGTTGACAGCCCCATGGCCGGGATTGACGATGACCGTCGACCATTCGTTTCCGGTGCTCCGGTGGGCAAGCCTGCTGCCGGGGATATTGCCGGGTTTCAGGGCGCAAATGCGGGTGTCGGGGGACATGCAGATCATCTCCACGCGCTGCGGCGGCGAAGGCTAGCGGCATGGACCAGGCGATTGCCGGCATGACCCCGCCTCAGACCGTCGATCCAGCCCTGTGGCGTGCCTTCCAGAACTCGAGCGGCCTGCTCGCGCTGCTGCCCGTGGCGATCTATATCTGCAACCACGCGGGCAAGATCGTCTGGTCGAACGAGAAGGCTGCCACATTGTGGGGCCGAGTCCCCAAGCCCGGCGCCGGCCGCACGCAGGGATCCGTGAAGGCTTTCCTTCCAAACGGCGACCGCATCACCGCGCAGGCGGGCCCGATGGCGCGCGTGCTCGCCACCGGCCAGCCGATGAACGAGCAGGAAGCCTTGCTGGAGCAGCCCGACGGCACCCGCGTACCCGTGCTCGCCAACCTTGCGCCACTGTTCGATGAGCAGGGCCGTGTGATCGGCGGCGTCAACTGTTTCCTCGACATCAGCGAGATCAAGCGCGCCCAGGCGCGGCTGCAGGAACGCGAAGCATGGGAACGCGGCTTGCTCGAAGCGCTCCCCGTGCCCGTCTACACTTGCGACGCCGATGGCAAGCTGACCTATTTCAACGAGGCCGCGTCCCATTTCTGGCGCTTCCAGCCCCCGCTGCACGACCCGGACTGGATGGCCCAGATGCGGCTGTTCCGCGCCGACGGCACGCCTGTTCCCTACGATCAGTGGCCAATGCGCCGCGCCGTGCAGGAAAACCGTATGGTCCGCGGCGAGGAGGGAATCTTCCTGCGCCCTGATGGCACCAGTGTGCCGTTCCGCGCCTTTCCCACGCCGCTCCACGATGACGCGGGAAAGGTGGTCGGCGCCGTCAACATGATATTCGACCTGTCGGACCGCCGGCGCGCCGAGGCGGCGCAGAAGGCGCTGCTCGACGAACTGAACCACCGCGTCAAGAACACGCTCGCCACCGTGCAGTCGCTGGCGACGCAGAGCTTCAAGGAGGCCCCAGCGGAATTGCGGCGGGCCTTCGAAGGCCGCCTTTTCGCCCTCAGCCGCACGCACAATCAGCTCACGCGCAGCAACTGGTCCGCCGCCGACCTCGAAACGCTGGTCCGAGAAATCCTCGAGCCCTTTGCCGAAACCAGCAGCGGCCGTCTGACCATTGCCGGCCCGGCGGTGACCCTGTTGCCCCGCACCGCGCTCATTCTGTCGATGATGCTGCACGAACTCGCCACCAATGCCGTCAAATACGGCGCCCTCTCGGTGCCCGCCGGCCAGCTCGCCATCACCTGGACCGCGACAGGAAAAGAGGCGGAACGCCGCCTGCGCCTGGCGTGGGACGAGTCAGGCGGTCCGCCGGTGGAGAAGCCAACGCGCAAGGGCTTCGGCAGCCGGCTGATCGAGCATGGTACGCGCGGCGACCTGCGCGGCGCGGCGACAATCGACTACAACCCCTCCGGCGTTCGCTGCGTTTTCGAGTTCGCAGCGCCCGCCCTGATATAGCGCAGATGAGTGACACGAGGGCTTCGCCGCCGGCGCTGCTGGCCGGACTCGACGTGCTGCTGGTTGAGGACGAGGTCGTCATCGCCTTCATGGTCGAGGACATGCTGATGGAACTCGGCTGCCACCTTGTCCTCCACGCCGGCACGGTGGACGAGGCGCTCGCCATTCTTCGCCAGCATCGCCCGCAGCTTGCCGTGCTCGATGTCAACATGGGCGACAGCACGGCCTATGCGGTGGCCGAACGGCTGACCGAACTGACGATTCCCTTCGTCTTTGCCACAGGGTATGGCCTGCAGGGCGTAGATCCGCGCTGGTCCGCGAAAACCGTTCTGCAGAAGCCGTTCGACGCCCGCGTGCTGGCCACCGCGCTGCGCACCGCATTGGGTTAGTTCCTCTCCCCGCGCGAACATGATCCGATTGTGTATACGCCGACATAAAGGTCGCGCTTGACCAGATCGGCGGTGGACTAGGGGCGGCGCTGACGCCAGGCGTAGAGGGCAATGCTCGCGGCAACGGTGGCGTTGAGCGATTCGACGCCGCCGGGCATCGGGATTGCGAGGCGCTGCAGTGGCAGGTGCGCCGGCACGCCGGGCCCTTCCTCGCCCAGCACCAGCCGCACGTCCGATGGCCAGGCGTAGTCGCCGAGCGGCGTGCCACGGGCATCCAGCGCGACCAGCGGACCGGCCGCGCCGGCGAGGTCATCCCAGCGCGCACCGCGCCGCAATTCAACCTGGAACGGCGCGTTGGCGGCGGCCCGCAGCGCGCGCGGATGGAACGGATGTGCCGCGCCTTCGAGCAGCACGACGCGCGCCACGCCGAAAGCCGCCGCACTGCGCAGCAGCGCGCCGAGATTGGCGGGATCGCCGACGGCGCAGAGCAGCTCGAGCCCCAGCGGCGCGGCGCTCAGGTCGAGCGCCGGCATCTCAGGCACCATTCCCACAAGCAACGGCGTGCCGGTACCGAAGCTGTCGAGCTGCGCGAACATCGGCCGGGACAATGCGTAGACCGGCATGCTTTCCGGCGCAAAGTCGGGCGCGGTGCCTTCGACTGTCAGCAGTGCCGTGAACCGTGCTGGCCAGCGCGCCAGCGCTTCCGGCACGCTCTTGCGGCCGGCCAAAATGAACTGCCCGTGCTTTCTCAAACCGCGGGGCTCGACAAGCGACGCCCACAGCTTGAACTGCGGGTTGTCGGCGCTAGTCAGGACACGGGGGCGGGACGGGAGCATGTCGCGCGCATCCTACACGGAATTGCGCGATATTTGCTGGCACGACCCGGGGCCAGGCCCTTTGCAACGAGCAACGATCACGGCAGACTCGTTGCATGACCCTTGCGGCTTCACTATTGGGTTGGACGCCCGCCGTGCGCATCGGCAGCGCCCTAGCGTCGCTTCTGGTGACCGAACGCGAGCGCTGGGCCTTGTGGTTGCCGGTACTCATTGGCGCGGGTGTCGCTGTCTACTTCGCTCTCCCGGTCGAGCCGGCCTGGCGTTGGGGTATGGCCGCAGTGGCGCTGTCCTTCGCCGCTGTCTGGCTGTCCCGCCTTCATGCGGTGTTACGACTGCTGGCGATCGCACTATGCGCCGTTGCGCTTGGTTTCGCGGCCGCACAGCTGCGGACAGCACTGGTCGCCGCTCCCATTCTCGAAAGCCGCCTCGGCCCCGTTGCGGTCACCGGCACGGTCTTGCGGGTCGAGGAACGCGTGACCGACCGCCGGCTCGTGCTGGGCGATCTCACCATTGATCGCCTCAAGCCGGACGAGACGCCGGCGCGCATCCGGCTTACGCATCGCGCCGGCGGCCCCGAGGTCGTGCCAGGCGATCGCGTGCGGTTGCGCGCGACGATCCTGCCGCCGCCATCGCCTGCCGCGCCGGGCGCCTTCGATTTCGCGCGCCAGGCATATTTCGAGCAGATCGGCGGCGTTGGCTTCACACTGGGCCCGGCGCTGATCGAGACGGGCGCGCGTGACACCGGCTGGCAGGCGCGGCTCGCGCGCCTGCGCCACAGGATTACCGAACGCATCGCCGACACGATCAAGGGCGCGGCGGGCGGCATTGCTACGTCGCTGATCACCGGCGAGCGCGGTGCGATTCCGGAGCGCGATCTCGACGCCATGCGCGATTCCGGCCTTGCGCATCTGCTGTCGATCTCCGGCCTTCATATGAGTCTTGTGGCAGGCATCGCCTTCTTCATGCTGCGGCTGCTGCTCGCGCTGATAGAGCCAATGGCGTTGCGCTTCCCGATCAAGAAATGGGCGGCCTTCGGCGCGCTGGTGGCGATCTTCCTCTACCTGCTGATCTCGGGCATGAGCGTGCCGGCCCAGCGGTCCTTCCTGATGGCGGGCGCCGTGCTGGTCGCGGTGATGGCAGACCGCAGCCCGTTCTCGATGCGGCTCGTCGCCTGGGCGGCGGCGGTGATCCTGCTCTTGGTGCCAGAGGCGCTGCTCGGCGCCTCGTTCCAGATGTCCTTCGCCGCCGTCGTCGCGCTCATCGCCGCCTATGAAGCACTGGCCCGGCCGCTGGCGCGCTGGCGCAGCGGCGCCGGATGGATCGGGCGCGGGCTGTTCTATGTCGCGGGCGTCTGCCTGACGACGCTGGTCGCCGGCCTCGCGACGACACCGCTGTCGGCCTTCCACTTCAACCAGATCGTCAGCTACAGCCTGCTTGCCAACCTGATCGCGGTGCCGGTCACCGGATTCCTCGTCATGCCCTTCGCCATGCTGGCGCTGATACTGATGCCCGTCGGGCTCGAGCATCTCGCGCTGGTGCCGATGGGCTGGGGCGTCAAGGCGATCCTGTGGACCGCGCACTGGGTTGCCGGCCTGCCGGGCGCTACGGTCGGTCTTGCCGCGCCGCCGGGCTGGACCTTGATCGCGGTCGGCCTTGGCGGCCTGTGGCTCTGCCTGTGGACCCGCGGCTGGCGCTGGCTTGGCCTGCTGCCCGTCGCCGCGGCGGTGATCGGTGCCATGCTGGCACGGCCGCCCGATGTGCTGGTCGATGCCGAGGCCAGCCGCGTCGCTGTGCGGCTGGCGGATGGCCATCTCGCGGTCCTGGGCTCGGACCGCGGCTTCACCGTCGAGAACTGGCGACGCCGCGCCGCCGACTCATCGACCGAGAAAAGCGATGCCGTGCAATGCGACTCGCTTGGCTGTACCGTAAGCGTGGCGGGGCAGGGGATCGCCTTTGCCAGGCAGGCCGGCGCTCTGGCCGAAGATTGCCGCCGCGCCACGGTGCTGGTGTCAGCCGAGCCGGTGCGCGGACGCTGTGCGGCACCGGTAGTGATCGATCGCCTAGATGTTTGGCGCGGCGGCGCCCATTCGGTGCGCCTTACGGCGAAGGGCCCAGTGGTAGAAACTGCACATGACGCACGTGGTGCGCGGCCCTGGGTGGACACGACCGGACGGCAACGCCGCCCGGCCGCTCCGAACGTCAGGCCTTGATGCCGCCGTAGATGAACTGCTTGGGACCCGCGGCCTTGTTGCCGCGGCCGGTGTCCATTAGGTAGTCGGTGCCGGTAACCAGCGGCGTGTAGGACTGGATTACGTTCTGCGGCTTGAAGCCGGCCTTGAGCGCCGGATCCACCAGATCCATCTCCTTCACGGCGCCCCAGAAGGGTTCGGCGTTGTTGTGCGTCGACCAGTCGCGGATGAAGGCGTCATAAGGGTCCATCTCTGCATACCGCAGCGCGGCTTCCAGATGGATGACCATGCCGCCCGGCTTCAGCAGGCGGTGGCACTCCTTCATGATCGCGTAGATCGCCTTGCGCGATGTTTCGTGCAGCAGGATGTGCGAGACGATCAGGTCGAAATGGCCATCGGGAAAATCGGTGTGTTCGGCATTTTGCTGCGAGAAGTGGATCGCCTTGCCCATCGATTCCGCACGGGCATGGCCATAGCGCAGGCAGGGCGCGCCGATGTCGATGCCATGCACCTCGGCGCCCGGATAGGCATCGACATAGGGCGTCAGGCTGTTGCCCGCGGTGCAACCCAATTCGAGGATGCGCTTCGGCTTCAGGTTGGGGTGATGCTCCTTCAGCCAGTGCACGCCCGAGACGCCCATGTTCTCGTTGTAGCGGCCGAGCGCGCCCATGACATAGAGGTAGAAGCCGCTGTCATAGCGGGCACCTGCGGTTACATCGTCGTCCGTCGTCTCGGCAAAATAGGAACCAGGCGAGTAATGGATATCGACTGCCGACAGGTAGCGCGGCACTTCCAGTCCGGGATCGAGTTTCAGCGAGCCCTTCGGCTTTTTCGCCATCTTGCGGAAGTTGCCGATCATTTCGGGCAGCTGGCGATAGATGCTGTCGCCCACCGCGTCCTGGCTGATCATCTGCAGGTTTTTCTGCATCGCCGAATACATCTGGTAGTAGGGCTGGCGCACCATCTCGTTGCGCACCTCATGCCGGTCTTTCGGCGAGCGGCCGTTCTTCTTCTTGAATTCCGGCTCCACCAGCTTGCGGTAGACCGTGGCGTTGCCGCCGATCACCTTGGCCTGCAGATGGGTTTTCAGGACATAGACGAAGCCGCGCATCGCGTCCTCGTCATGCGTCGCCTGCGGCAGGACCGCGTGCCAACCCTGTTGTGCCATTGGTAACCCCTGTGTTTCTGCCGTGCCCGGAAAGCATGGCGCCCTGGGCAATTGGCATTTAATATACGCGGGAACTGGTGTGATCCAGACACCTTTCAGGGAGATCCCCGATGCCCATGCAATACCGCCATGAGATGTTCCCCGACTTCAGCCATGACGAGACCGCCCGCCAGGAGTTTGTCCTGCGGCTGCGCGAATATGTGGCCGGTGACATCGCCGGGGGAAATGCCACGGTCTGGAACGCGGCGGTGGAGCCGGCCTTCATCCGCGAGCATGGCCGGAAGCCGAAGAACCGGGTGGAGGCGCGGCACGCGCTGGAGCGCCACCCGTTCCACCAGGCCTGGAGCGCGATCAACCGCACGACGCAGGAAATGATCTGGGCCTCGGTGCAGGACGGCCTCGACCGTCAGACCGACACGCTGAACGAACGCGCCCGGCCGAAAAAGGGCGCCAGGGGCAGCCTGCGGCTCAACCCGAAGCTCGAGGCGCCGCGCTACCTGACCGCAGTCGACATTCACTGCATGCCGGGTGGCTATCACACCGAATACGGTTCGGACGACGTCTACCAGGGCGCGCTCTATGACCGCGGCGCCTTCATGTATGGCCGCGGGTTGCGCGGCCCGATGCACGACGGCTACGCGCAGGAGATCAAGCTCTACCTCGAGAAGGCCTGCCCGCCGGGCTTCAAGCCGAAGAAGATCCTCGACATGGGCTGCGCTATCGGTTCCAGCACCGGCGCCATCGCGCGCATGTTCCCCGATGCGGAAATCCATGGCATCGACATTGGCGGCGGCATGCTGCGCTATGCCCATGCGCGAGCCGAGGCGATGAACACGCCTATCCACTTCTCGCAGCAGAACGCCGAGGCCACGGATTTCGAGGACGAATCCTTTGACCTCATTTTCTCCTGCATCCTGATGCACGAGACATCGACCCGGGCATTGCCGAACTACATCCGCGAGTCGAAGCGCCTGCTGAAGCCGGGCGGCATCGCCCTGCATCTCGACTTCCCGCACAACGAGGGCAAGACGCCCTTCGCCCAGGCCATCGGCGACTGGAGCACGCATTACAACGCCGAGCCCTACATCGGCACGCTGGGCGACACCGACGTCACCAAAGTGGCGTTGTCGGCCGGGTTTACCTCCAACACCGCCGCCGTGGTGCCGATGGGGCAGTACATTCCCGGCAACTACATGCACATGCTGGATTTGCGCAAGCCGGCGTGACCACAAAGGCCTGAAGCCGCACGGCGACCGGGCGTTGGCTATGCGTCGATGCCCGGGTCCTCAAGTCCAGTAGCGAACCGCCCAGCTGGAACGCCGCGGCGCGCGACAGCAGCTCCTAGGCGGCGATCACCGGCGAGGGGACCTTGTCGCCCGGGCTGGGCCCGTGGCGGTGGCGCTGCCACAGGTACACGGCGAGCCCCACGGCAGCGCCAACGGCATCCGAAATCGGTTCGGGCAGGATCAGCCCAA
>CANJEJ010000116.1 GCA_947473325.1 Alphaproteobacteria bacterium
ATACCAGACCGACGCGGTCGAATGGCCGCAGCTTGCGGCGCAGATCGCCGAGGCGCGCGCGCTGGTGGAAGCCGGCAAGGGCGACACCCTGCTGCGCGTGACAAAGCCCGCCTCGCTCATCATGTCGGCGGCGGCCTATGTCGACAAATACGGCTCGTCCGATGGCTTCGACTATGCGCGCTTCATCCCCGGCATGCAGGTGCCGCTGCTGCTGACGCTGGGCGGCGCCGAGGGCAAGCAGTCACGCCCCGGCAGCGCACGCATCTCGCTCTTTGGTGCTGAGGATTATCTGCGGCGCCTGTCGGGCGAGAACCGCCACATGTCGCATGCCATCGTCGAGGGCGCGGACCACTGGTATCGCGGCTGCGAAGAGGCACTCACGCGCACCGTGCTCGACTTCCTGCAAGGCGTGAAGGCCTGACGCGCCGCAAGGGCCTAGGCGGCGCGGGTCAGCAGGCGCTGGCCGAAAGCCTCGGCCGGCATCGGGCGGGCGAAGTAGAAGCCCTGGAACAGGTCGCAGCCCTTGTCCTCGAGCCACGCAAGTTCGGCTTCCTCTTCCACGCCCTCAGCGATGACCTGCAGGCCAAGGCCGCGCGCCAGCGCAATCACCGCGCCGCAGATCGCGGCGTTGCCGCCATCGCCACCGATGTTGCGCACGAAGGCCTGGTCGATCTTGAGAACGTCGATCGGCAGCGCCTTCAGGTAGGTGAGCGAGGAATAGCCGGTGCCGAAGTCGTCCAGCGCAACCAGCATGCCCATGGCGCGCAGGCGGCCGAGCGTCTCGACCGCATAGTCAAGGTCGCGCATCGCGGCGCTTTCGGTGATCTCCACCTCGAGCGCGCTGGGCTCGAGCCCCGCTTGCTTCAGCGTACCGGCAATCCAGGCATCCACAGACTTGTCCTGGAACTGCCGTGCCGACAGGTTGACCGAGATGCGCGGCGCCTGCAGGCCGGCGGCGCGCCAGCTGCGGATCTGGTTGCAGGCATCGGTCATCACCCAGCGGCCAAGACCGTCGATCAGGCCGCTTTCCTCGGCGATGGGGATGAAGAGGCCGGGCGCGATCAGGCCCTGTTCCGGATGGCGCCAGCGGATCAGCGCTTCGGCGCCGACCGTCTTGCCGCTGCTGCGCGAGATGACCGGCTGGTAGTGCAGTTCAAAATCGCCGCGGTCGATGGCGACACGCAGGTCGGCCTCGATGCGCCAGCGGCCGAGCAGGTCGTTGGCCGCCGCAACCGAATGGAAGTGGAAACCGCGGGCGGGGGCGTCCTCTTCCGGGTTGGTCGCCGCCGCCATGGCGCGGGCGACGAGGTCGCGTGGGTCATTGCCATCGGCCGGCGCCAGCGCGATGCCGGCGGTTATCGTCGGTGCGATCTGCAGCGTGCCGACACTCAGCGGCTCGCGCAGGTCGGCGAGCACGCGCCGCACCGTGCCTTCCAGCGCCGCGACATCCGCCGCGTCGGGCACGAGCAGGGCCAGCGCGTCGCTGTCGACCCGCGCCACCAGACCGTCGTTGAGCGGATAGCGGTGCAGGCGCAGCACCAGGGTGCGCAACACCTCGATGCCGGCATCGCCGCCCGAGGCGGCAAGGATGCTGCGCAGATTGCCGATGTGTATCGCGACAATCGCGACGGGCTTCGATTCGGTCGCCGTGCCGATCTTCTTGGCGAGCGCCTGTTCCAGCGCGGCGCGGTTGGGCAGGCCGGTTTCCGGATCCGAGAATTCGAGCTGGCGAATCGTTTCGTCGAGCCGCTCCACGGTAAAATTCGTGTCGGCCATCAGAACGCCGACCTCGTCACGGAAGTTGCCGGGCAACTGCGGCATGACGCGGCGGCCGATATAGTCGCGCAGCGATTTCGCCGTGGCGCGGATCGGCTTCAGGAGTTCGTTGAGCACATAGAGCGTGACCGCCGTGCCCACCAGGGTGGCCACCAGCGCAACCGACAGCACCCACACCGTGGTGCTGAAATCGGGCGAGGTCAGCAGCAGCATCAGCACCACGATCGCCAGCAGCGGGACATGGGTGCCAAGGAAGGCCGTGACCATGATCTTGCCGCGGTAGTTGAGGAACCGCAGGCGATCGAGCCGCTGGTAGAGCCACAAGCCAGTCATCGCAGTGATCTCTCGGAAGCGGGACGAACGGCCCGGATCGTGGGTGCAGCCTTCTACGGGAAAATGCCCGGCGCGCCTCTTGACGCAGATCACTCTAGGTCGGTTTTTGCCTGTCAGAAAAGGAAACGCGGGCTTTCCTTCCGGAAAGGCCCGCGTCTTCCGCCTTTGTTGAAGGGCGTCTGCGCTACTCAACCACCGCTGGCACCCAGTTTTCCCAGATGATCTTGCCAAGCCGCAGGTCCCAGCTGACGTCGATCATCCAGGCCCGGCCGGTGGGCTTCGGCTTCAGCTTCCAGATGTCGGACATGGCCTGGCCGGGGAATTCGCAGAAGCCACGGCCGCGCCACACGTCATGCACCTTGAAGGAGTTGGACAGGCCCTGCTGGATCACCTGCTTCAGCGCCGGCTTGCCCTGCTCCGGCATCTGCACCTTGCGGATCGACAGCCAGTTGCCGCCGATGGGAACGTCCTTGAATTCGGCCGGATGCTCAAGCGTGACCGAGTTGCGCATGATCGTCTCGCCGCGGCGCTTGATCACCGCGGTGACGCCCGAGCCCATGATCTGCAGCTCGTTGTGGTCGCACAGCAGCTTCGGCCGGCCTGACACTTCGCGCGCCGCCAGCGTCGCCTCGTCGGTCGAAGTCCAGATATAGGGAATGAAGCTGCCCAGCATGTCGCCGAAGCGCACCTTGAAGACGACCATGCCTTCCTGGAACTTGAGCGAGGTCGGCATCTGGCGGTTGTCGCCAATGCAGGCGAGCGCCGTGGTGCCGGGTTCCCACTGCAGCGGATCGGGCACTGCCGCCCAGGCGGCGACCGGATCGGGCTCGAACTCGACGCAGATCATGCGCGCCGGATCCATCGGATGCGGCGGCTCGTTGTAAGGCGAGCTCGCGAAGGGCGCGCTCCAGCCTTCCGGCTTGATCTTGTTGAGCGGGCCTGAGGCCTGCGGATACCAGGTCGGCTTGTCGGGCACGATCGACGCCGATTTCAGCATGCGGGCAGCGGCGCCATTCGCCTTCTTCGCCGGCGCGGCCTTGGCCTTCGCCGAAACCCTCACGCTCTTCTTCTTGACGCTTTTGCGCGCATTCAGCGCGGCGGTGCGTTTGCCCTTGGTCGTCGTCTTGCGCGCAGCCATTGGACGTCTCCTCCTGAATGTGCCACTTGGGCCCATCGTAGACGGGCCATATACGGGCGCGCCAACAAATAGATTGCGGACTCAGGCGCGGAAGATGCCGACGGTGCCGCCGGCGATCAGCGTAGCCGCATCGATCAGCGCGCGGGGCAGCACCAGTCCGCCGGGCGCGGCAAGATAGCGCGGGCTCCATTCCGGCTGGAACTTCTCCTTGTAGGCGCGCAGCCCTTCGAAATTGTAGAAGTTCTCGCCATAGCGGAAGATGCGCGCACCGATGCGATGCCACAGCGGGCCGAGCGGGTGCGCCTCCAGCCCCGCCAGCGGTGCCATACCGAGGTTGAACCAGCGGAAGCCTCGCGCCTTCCCCCACAGCATGGTTTCGGCAAACAGAACGTCCATCACGCCGTAGGGCGCGTCGTCGGCATGGCGCATGAGGTCGACGGACAGTTCCAGCCCCGCCGTCGATTGCCAGAGATTGGCGAAGGCGACAACTTTCCCTTCGCGCCGTACCACCGCACAGTCGAAACGACAGATGTAGTTGTCAGCGAAATGGCCGAGCGAGAAGCCCTTTTCCCGCGCACCGCGTGCCTGTAGCCAGGCGTCGGAAACACGGCGCAATTCCGGCAACAGCGGCGGAATCGCGGCGGCGGGCACGATTTCGAACACGCCGTCTTCCTTGGCGGCGCGGCGGACGGCATAGCGCAAGTCGCGGCGGGCCGGACCTTCGAGCGAGAAGTCACCCAGCGGCACGCGCGCCTCCTCGCCCAGCTTCAGGGCAGACAGGCCGATGTCGAGATAGCGCGGCAGGTGCTCGGGCAGCACCTGGTAGAAGACGGGTCGACGGTCGTTGCGGTCGCAATACTCGCGAAAGCGCCACAGTAGATCTGTCCAACTTGCCGGGTTGCCGACGGGATCGCCAAATACCACGGCGCTGCGCCCCTGCACGCGATACATCAGGAAGGCATTACGATTCGGGGCGAACAGGAATTGCTTGTCGCCGGTGAAGGCGAGGTGCGCGTCGGTGCGCGTGGCGCTGGCCACCACCGCCTCGACCGCCACCATGTCCACCGGCGGGGTGACCCGCGAAGCGCGCGCCGGCCTGAGCAATAGGTAGATGAGTAAACCCAGCGCCAGCGCGGCGACAACAACGCTGGCGCGCAGGAAGCGTGGCGCATCCGCGCGATAGGCGAACTGCCACCATAGCTCGTCGGAATATTCGACATGACGGTAGGCGAAGAAGCCAAGCCACATCGCGCTGACCAGGACGACGGCAATCATCGCAAGCCAAGCGAGCGTGAAGGGCTGGCCCAGCACCGCGCCGCTGCGATGGAACCGCCGCCGCGCCACGAGCAGGAGCCCGAGCACGATCATGAGAACGAGCGATTCCTCGTAGTCGCCACCCTTGAGCAGGGCAAAGGTGACGCCGCCGGCCAGCACCATCACCGTCAGGCTGTGAGCCGCCTGCAGGCGCCGGAACAGCCCGCGCGACAGGATGACCAGGCCAAAGCCCACCACGCTGCTGAGCAGATGCGAGGCCTCGACAAAGGGCAGCGGGACGATCATGCGCAGGGTGGTCATGCGGTCGTGCAGCGCCGGCGTCGCGGCGGAGAACATCAGGATCGCGCCGCCAACCAGCACGGCGGTGCCCAGGATGGTCGGCGTCATCGCGTTGGAGAGGGCAGCGGCCGAGCGTACCACCGGCCGCAGTAGCGTCGGCCGCGCGCGCAGTTCCATGCCCACCAGCAGGATCGCGGCAAGTAGCAGCGGCAGGAGGTAGTAGACGACGCGATAGAGAACCAGCGCGCCGAGCAGGCCTGCCTGCGCATTGTCCGGCAGGCCGGCGAGGACGACGGCGTCGAAGACGCCGAGCGCGCCCGGCAGGTTGCTGGCGGCGCCCAATCCGGTCGCCGCGGCATAAATGCCGAGGAAATCGCCTAAGGTGCCCGCCACTTCCGGTGGCAGCAGCACATAGAGCGTCGCGCCGGCGAGGACAAGGTCGAGCACGCCAGCGCCCACCTGCAGCAGCGCGAGGCCGGGGTGGGGCAGCGAGAAACGCCAGTCGCGCAGCGAGATCGGCCGCCGGCGCACGACTGTCCAGCCGATGAAGGCCACGATGGTCAGCAACAGCAGGACACCAAAGGCGGCGCTGAGCGGTTCCGGCAGATGGCCAAGCCCGGGCAGCACCGCCGGGTTGACCAGCAGCGCCATGCCCAGCACGCCGGCGATGCCGAACAGGAAAGTCAGGCTGCACACCACCGTCATCAACGCGATGTCGGGAGCGGCAAGGCCAACGCTCGAATAGATGCGGTAGCGCACCGATCCGGCCGTCACCAGCGTGAGGCCGAGATTGTGGCTGAGCGCGGCGCCGACGAAGGCGGCGAGCCCAACCTGCTTCAACGGCAGGCGCTGGTGGATATAGCGCAGCGCAATCAGGTCATAGACAATCAGGACGCCATAGCTGGCGGCGGCAAGAAGGATGGCGAAGGCAATGGTCGCTGGCGGGGTCGCGCGAAAGGCAAGCGCGACGTCGGGAAGGCGCACACCCTCGGCCGCGCGATAGATGGCAAACAGCGCCGCGGCAAACAGCAGCAGGCTGAGCGCCAGGCGCAAAAGGCGCCAGGAAAACCAGGATTCGGGGATCGGGCTGTCGCGGGCGGTCATCGGCGAACCGGTCGGCGCGCAGGGGTCACGTCAGGTCTCGCGACCCTTTTCGTCCGGCTGGCGCATGAATTCCTCGACGCTGTCCTCGTCGAAATCGCCGAAGTCGAAGTCATCGAGGCACTGGCCGTTGACCAGCGGGCTGCGGCAGACGGCGGGGCGGCGCTCCTCGACATCGGCGAGCGGCGCGGACATCGACGTGTCGGAAGGCGGCAGCGGCGTCATGTCGACCGGCGGCGCCAGCGCGGCGAATTCGCGGCGCAGGCTGGTCTCGTCAAGGTCGAGCGGCCCGAACAGCACCTGGTAGATGGCGCCATCGCGCAGGTCCTTGGCGATACCGCTGCCGCGGTCGGCACGGTCATAGACCAGTTCGCCACGCAGGATGCGGCCGTCGGAGCAGCGCATGGTGAGGCGCGTGGGCGTGCCCTTGGTTACCGTGCGGGTGCCGCCGATGCCGGTGGTGCCGCGGCATTCGGCGTCGCTGCCCACGCCGAACAGCGACACGACCGACACCGGTTCGCCCAGGTTGGCGCGGAAGGTGCCGACATAGAGATCGTCGTTGCCGACATCGCGCGCCGCGAAATAGAGCGCGGCCGGTGCGCTGCAACCGGCCAGCAGCAGAAGGAGGGCAGCGGCTGCGAGCGCGCGCAAGCTCATGCGCTCATCCTTTCCGCCCCCGTGCCACCGAGCAGCGTGGCGCGGTATTCGCCGCCCATGACGCTGTAGTGACGCGCGGTATCGCGGTTGCGGGCGATTTCGTCGGGCGTCAGCGCGCGCATGAACCTGGCCGGGCTGCCGCCCCAGAGCTCGCCCGTCTTCACCCGCTTGTTGGGCGTCAGCAGCGCACCGGCGGCGACCATGCCGTCGCCCTCGACGACGCAGCCGTCCATCACGGTCGCGCCCATGCCGACGAAGGCGCGGCTTTCGAGCACGCAGGAATGGATGATGGCGCGGTGACCGACGCTGACGTCGTCACCAATACGGGTTTCGCCATGGCCGCGGCGGCTGACATGCACGATGGTGCCGTCCTGCAGGTTGACGCGGGCACCGATGATGATGTGGTTGACGTCGGCGCGCAGCACGCATTGAAACCAGATGCTGCAGCCGGGACCGATCTCCACGTCGCCCGCCACCACCGCGCCCGGTGCGATCAACGCATCGGCCGCAATCCGTGGCATCACGCCGCGATAGGGCATGATGATTCCCGTGGCTGGCATCGGGGTCATGGGACTGGCGCGCTCCTGTTCCCCCAACAATGCCCACAAGCCCCCGCCAGACGTCAAGAGTCGGCGATAAGGGATTGAACTGCCTTGAGGAAACAGCAGCGCCAACTCCGCCTAGACCAGGCCGGCCTGTTCCGGCAGGTTCAGCGCAATGTTGAGGTTCTGCACCGCCGCACCCGAGGCGCCCTTGCCCAGGTTGTCGAGCAGCGCTACGACGCGCGCCTCCTCGTCATGGCCGAAGACGAACAGCTTCAGCCGGTTGGTGCCGTTCAGCCCTTCGGGGTCGAGGTCCTTGAGCGAAGCGGCCTCGGCCAGCGAAGCGACTTCGACGAAACGCTCACCCTCATAGGCGCGCGCAAGCGCCGCGTGCACGTCGGCGAGCTTCGGCCGCTTCGGCAGCGCCCACAGCGCCAGCGGCACCTCGACGACCATGCCCTGGCGATAGCGCCCGACGCTGGGCGCGAAGACCGGCGCGTGGCCAAGCCCCGTGTGCTCGCGCATTTCCGGCGCGTGCTTGTGCTTCTGCGTCATCGCATAGATGCGATAGGGCACCGTGGTGTGGGCGGGCGCCGCTTCATCCTCGAACTCCGCGATCATCGCCTTGCCGCCCCCGGAATAGCCCGACACGGCGTTGACGGTGACCGGCCAGTCACGCGGCACGATTCCGGCTTCAACCAGCGGCCGTACAAGCGCGATGAAGCCGGTCGGATAGCAGCCCGGGTTGGAAATGCGCTTGGCGCCCGACAGGGCCTGGCGCTGGTCCTTCGCCATTTCGGGAAAGCCATAGACCCAGCCCGGCGCGGTGCGGTGCGCGGTGGAGGCATCGATTACCTTCACCTTCGGCGAGTCGATCAACGCCACGGCCTCGCGCGCGGCATCATCTGGCAGGCAGAGGATCACCGCGTCGGCGCTGTTGAGCAGCGCCTTGCGCGCGCCCGCATCCTTGCGCTTTTCGGCCGCGATCGAGACGAGTTCGATGTCGCGGCGGGCCTGCAGCCGCTCGCGGATCTGCAACCCCGTCGTGCCCGATTCGCCGTCGATGAAAACCGTCTGCGCCATGGCGCGTCTCCGACTCCAGAAAAGAAAACGGGCGCTTTCCGCGAAGAAAGCGCCCGTCTAAGCCAGCGGTGAAGCTGGATTTTGTTAGCGCTTCGAGAACTGGAAGCTGCGGCGGGCCTTGGCGTGACCGTATTTCTTGCGCTCGACCACGCGGCTGTCGCGGGTGAGGAAGCCGGTCTTCTTCAGGATCGGACGCAGGCCCGGCTCATAGCGCGTCAGCGCGTGGCTGATGCCGTGGCGAACCGCGCCGGCCTGGCCGGAAAGGCCACCGCCGGTCACCGTGCAGACCACGTCGAACTGCGTGTCGCGCTGGGCGACGACCAGTGGCTGGCGGATCAGCATGCGCAGCACGGGCCGCGCGAAGTAAACGTCGATTTCCTTGCCGTTGACGGTGACTTTGCCCTTGCCGGGCTTCACCCAAACGCGGGCGATGGCGTTCTTGCGCCGGCCGGTGGCATAGGAACGGCCCTGGGCGTCGATCTTCGGTTCCACCGGACCATCAGTCACGGTCGCAGCCGCAGCCGGGGTGTTGGAAACCGGCGCGCCGTCACGGATGATCTTGAGATCCGACAGGCTCTGGCGTTGATCAGCCATGGTCAGGCAATCCTCACGTTCTTGGGGTTCATGGCCGCGACATCCAGCTTCTTCGGCTGCTGCGCCTCATGCGGGTGCTCGGCGCCGGCATAGACCTTGAGGTTGCTCAGCTGGCGGCGGGCCAGCGGGCTTTCCTTCGGCAGCATGCGTTCGACCGCCTTCTGGATCACGCGCTCGGGGAACTGGCCCGACAGGATGGCGCCCGCCGTGCGTTCCTTGATGCCGCCCGGATAGCCGGTGTGCCAGTAGTACACCTTCTTCGCGAGCTTGCGGCCGGTGAGGCGCACCTTCTCGGCATTGATGATGACGACATTGTCGCCGTCATCGACATGCGGGGTAAAGCTCGGCAGGTGCTTGCCGCGCAGGCGCATGGCGACGATGCTGGCCAGCCGGCCGAGCACGAGGCCTTCGGCGTCGATAAGGATCCAGTTCTTCTGGACCTCCGCCGGCTTGGCCGAATAGGTCTTCATGGGATCAGTTCCGTTCACAGGAAACGCGGCCCGGTGCCGCCAACAAAACAGTTTCGCCGGAACAGGCCCGGCGAATGGCGGCGGAGTATCGTCGAATTTCCTGCGAAGTCAACGGCAGCACATAAAAATCAATCACTTAGGATGTTGGTATCATGATACCACAATCCTGAAACGACGGGATAATCGGGGCTTGCACCATCCGCAAGTGCCGGAACACCCTGAGAATACAGCTTTTTCTTCCATCGGGGCCGCGTCGCGGGCCCGGAGAGGCCGATGGTTCGCCAGCCCACCCCTTGTCACCTGCCCCCCGATTCCGACGGCCCGGCGCCCGGCAAGGCCCCGGCCGCTATGCCCGGCGGTGGCATGGAAGCTGTTCTCGTGGTCGAGGACGAGGCGATGGTGCGCGAGTCCGTCGTCAACCAGTTGGAGGCGCTAGGCTACACCGTCCACACGGCGAATCATGGACCCGGCGCTGTGGTGGTTCTGGACAGCGACGTCACGCTCGATCTGGTCCTGACCGACATGGTGATGCCGCGGGGCATGACGGGGCGCGACGTTGCCGAAGCGGCGCGGCGCCGCCGGCCGGGACTGCCCGTGCTGTTCATGTCGGGCTATGCCGAGGACATGATCGACACACCCCGGGGCAACTTGCTGCTGTTGCAGAAGCCCTTCCGCCTCACCGAACTCGCCCGCATGGTGCGCGTGGCATTGGGCGATCCCAGCCAGTCCTAGCCTGTAACGCCGACGGCTTGCACCGTGCCGCCGCTTGTTGGAAGGTGCCGCCATGACCGCCGACCGCCAGCCCGACGCCGCGTCCCTGCTCCGCCAGGATGCCGCCGGCATCGCCACGCTGACGCTGAACCGCCCCGCAGCACGCAACGCACTGTCGCGTGGGCTGATGGGCGCGCTGCAGGGGGAACTCGACCGCATAGCCGCCGACCGCAGTGTGCGTGTGGTGGTGATCGCCGCAGCGGGCCCTGGTTTCTGCGCCGGCCACGACCTCAAGGAAATCCGCAGCGACCCGCGCCGCGAAACCTATGAGGCGCTGTTCGCCCAGTGTAGCCGGCTGATGCAGAGCATCGTGCGCCTGCCGCAGCCGGTGATCGCCCGTGTGCACGGCATCGCCACCGCCGCCGGATGCCAGCTGGTTGCCAGCTGCGACCTCGCCATCGCCGGCGCGGCGGCAAGATTCGCCACGCCTGGCGTCAACATCGGCCTCTTCTGCTCGACACCGATGGTGGCGCTGTCACGCAACGTGGCGCCGAAGCATGCGATGGAAATGCTGCTGACCGGCGATCTGATCGAGGCCGAGACGGCAGCACGCATCGGCCTCGTCAACCGCGTGGTTGCCGACGGCGATCTCGACCAGGCGGTCGCAGCACTGGCCCACCAGATCGCCGGCAAGTCGACCGCGACGGTGAAGATCGGCAAGGAAGCCTTCTACCGCCAGCGCGAGATGTCACTTGGCGACGCCTATGATTATGCCTCGCGCGTGATGACCGAGAACATGATGAAACGGGACGCCACCGAAGGCATCGACGCCTTCATCGAAAAGCGCCAACCGGAATGGAAAGACCAGTGACCGACGCCGCGCCATCTTCACATGACAGCTATCCCGACGACCTGATCCGCAAGATCCTGCGGACGGTGAAGGTGATCGCCATGGTGGGCGCGAGCTCAAACTGGAACCGGCCGAGCTATTTCGCGATGAAATACCTGCAGAAGAAGGGCTTC
>CANJEJ010000117.1 GCA_947473325.1 Alphaproteobacteria bacterium
CCACCGGGGAACCGGCCTGTCAAGCAAGGCAACCCGCGCTACACTCCCTGCCTCACACGGGAGTGTTCCATGGACAGCCTTCTCTATCCCGCCCTCGGCGGCGTCATCATTGGCCTTGCCGCCGTGACGCTGATGGCGCTGAACGGACGCGTCGCCGGCATCAGCGGCATCTTCAGCGGCCTGCTGCCACCGTCGTCAACGAGCGATGCGGGCTGGCGCCTCGCATTCCTGGTCGGGCTTGTGGCCGGACCCATTTTCGTCACCCTGGCCATCGGGCGCGAGACCATCGGCGCCCCGGTGGCGAGCGTGCCCGTGCTGGCGATCGCGGGGCTGCTGGTCGGCGTCGGCACCACGCTGGGCAGCGGCTGCACCAGCGGCCATGGCGTCTGCGGCATCGCCAGCCTCTCGATGCGCTCCATCGCCGCGACAATGGTCTTCATCCTGCTGGGCGTGGTCACCGTCGCCGTGACCCGCCATCTGCTCTAGGAGCACCTACCATGAAAACCTTGGGTGGATTGATCGCGGGCCTGCTGTTCGGAATCGGCCTCGCGCTCGCCGGCATGACCGATCCGTCGGTGGTGCTCGGCTTCCTCGACGTTGCGGGCGCCTGGAACCCGGCCCTCCTCGCCGTGATGGCGCTGGCGGTGCCCGTCACCTTCATCGGCTACCGGCTGGTGCGCGGCATGAAGGCACCGCTGTTTGAAACCAGCTTCGCCAGCCTGACGGCGGCGGGTATCGATGCGCGGCTGGTCGGCGGCGCGGCCCTGTTCGGGATCGGCTGGGGCCTGTCGGGCTACTGCCCCGGTCCGGCCATCGCCTCGATCACCAGCGGCCACGTCGGCGTTTATGTCTTCCTGATCGCGGTGGCGGCCGGCAGCGCCGCGACCCGGCGGCTCGACGCCGCGACCCGCGTCCGCATGGCGGACGCCTAGATCCGCCCGGCGTTAACCAAGAAAAGCACCACAGGGCGGCACCCGGCAAAATTTGCCGGAGTGCTGCTTTTCTGTGCTAGGTTAGGGTAAATATTGGGTTAACAACCCAGTCTTCCTTCCATCGCAGAACGCGACCGGACTCCGTAGAACGCGGGCACGTTTTACCTTTTGCTGCCAGCGGGGCATGCGATGGTCACGGGCCTGTCGATCCAGACAAACTCCGGCGCGAATATCGCGCTGCAGCAGCTCAGCATCAACAACGCGGCGCTGGAACGCACCCAGCTGCGCATCACCACCGGCCTCAAGGTTCCCGGGCCGAAGGAAGATGCGGCGAGTTTCCAGATTGCAACGCGGCTGCGCGGCGACATCGCTGGCATCAATGCCGTCAAGACGGCGCTCGCCACCGGCGAGGCGACCGTCAACGTTGCCGTGTCGGCCGGCGAATCGGTCAGCGACCTCCTGACCGAGATCAAGGCCAAGGTCGTGCAGGCCAACCAGTCGGGCCTCGATTCGGCGTCGCGGTCGGCGCTGGAAGACGACTTCATCGCGCTGCGCGACCAGATCACCACCATTGTTTCGACGGCGGAATTCAACAATGTCAATCTCGTGCAGCAAAGCGCATCGGCTCTCGACGTGCTGTCCAGTGTGGACGGCAGCGTGATCCGGGTCAGCGCGCAACCGCTCGACATCACCACGCTCGGGCTGAATGACGAGACGCTGGCGACCAGCTCCGGCGCCACCGCTGCCCTGACCGCCATCGAGACGGCGATCACCAACGCCGCAGACAAGCTTGCCGCACTCGGCTCGTCGGCCCGGCGGGTGGAGATCCAGGCAGATTTCACCACCTCACTCGTCAACGTACTGAACGAGGGGCTCGGCAACCTGGTCGATGCCGATCTCGCGGAGGAAAGCGCCCGCCTGCAGGCCTTGCAGATTCAGCAGGAGCTGTCGCTCCAGGCGCTGTCGATCGCCAACAGCCGGCCGCAATCGGTTCTGCAACTCTTCCCCACGCCGGGCTGATAGCCTAAGTTGCATCGCGTGGCGCGGGGCCGGACGGGCTTGCGTCACAGTCTCGACAAATTGACCTGATAGGGGCAGGTTCGACGCGGTCGCTTCGCGGCCGTGGTGGTGATATCTGCTGGTTTGCTTATGCCCCTGACGATTCTCGATCCCAATGGCCGCCGGCATCAGCGCCGGTCCGGCCGACCCTGGCTGTGGTTCGGCGCCCTTGCCGTTCTCGTCGGCATGCTGGGCTTTGCCTATAACCTGGGTGGCGACATCGCGCGCGCGGACCTTGAGCTCGCCCGCCGTCAGGTCGGTGAGCTGGAAGGCGCTGTCGCGACGGCCCAGGCGCAATCCGCCACCGCGCGTTCCGCCGCCGAAGCCGCGGCCATCAAGGAACAGGAATGGCAGAAGCGCTACAGCTCGGAAGTGCCGGCCGGCGAGCTGAAGCCGCTGCTCGACCAGATGCGTGCCCATCTCAATGCCGGCGTGTCGCCCGACCGCATCGCACTGCTGCTGCGCGCTGCCGGCCAGCCGCGCACATGCGACAACAGCCCGGTCAGCCGTCGCTTCCTCGTCCGCACGCCGATCTCGGCCCGCGCCAATGACTCCGCGTCCTTCGGCAACAACACGATCACGCTGACCGCCGAAGGAAAGCCGGCCGTAAATGCCGAAGGCAAGCCCGAGGCCTGGTTCGACCCCGGCCAGCCAGTGACGATCCTGGTCGCTGGCCTGGGCGGCGAAAGCTCAATGCACTCGGCGGTGTTGCCAATCCACGCTTCGGCCGTGGTTCAGGGCAGCGAATACCGCTTCAGCGTGGTCGCGGCAGAGACCCGCGGCTTCGTCGTCGTCACCGCGGATCGCTGCAAGCTGCCCTGACCTAGACCTTCAAACCCGCCGCTGTGACATGGCGGCGGACGGAGTCGATGCACCAGTCCCAGGTGACGAAGCGCATCGACGCGGGGCCGACGATATTGACGACGCCGGACATGCCGCAGAGGTAGGAAAGCTCCTTCGCGGCGACCCACAGGTTCCAGGCATCCTTTTCCGCCGGGGTAAACGGCCGCACGCTTTCATAGCCCTTCAGGAAGGCCTCGGTGGTGCCATTGCGCAGGCCCGCCGCAGCCGGGTCGAGCGCAATGTAGTCGTTCGCCCAGACAAAACACGTCACGTCGTGCAGCCACGGCGCCTCGCCGCAGGTATCGAAGTCGAGGATCTGGATCGCGTCGCCATCGTAGAAGGCGTTGCGGGCATGGATGTCGCCATGGATGGCGCCCTGCGGGAGTCCGGGCTGCACCTTCGCCATCGCGGCCAGGACCGCAGCACCGGCCTTGCGATAAAAGTCGGCGTCGGCCGGCCGTTCGCCGAGGCGGTCGACCAGCAGGTCCATCTTGTTGCGAATATTGCGGTCGAAGCCGAAGGGACGCGGCTCATCCCCCTTGAACTCCTTGCCGGCGAGATGGATGCGCGCGATCTCGGCGCCAAGCAGATAGGCGCGCGCCACTGTTGGCTGCTGCGCCAGCGTGACGCCATGCGCCCAGGGGAACAGGCAGAGCTGGCGGCGGCCTTCGGGTGCATCCACCGCGGTGAAGAGTTCGCCGTTCGGCGCCGGAATGGCATCGATCACCGGAATGCCGGACCGCTTCAGATGCGCGAGGAAGTTGAGCTCGAAGCGCACCGCCGAGTCGCTGTGCAGGCCGGCGCGCCAGGCGCGGATCGCGTAGTTCGTGCCGCCGCTGCGGATCACATAGACATCGTTCATGCCGCGGGTGAGCAGTTCGCAATGCCACGGGGCTTTGAGGCCAAAGAAGGCTGCAACACGGTCGCCCACGGCGCGGGCATCGAGAATGGAATGGGTGATGGGAAAGGTCACGGAACGGTCTTCTGCCTGAATGTTTCGAGTATTCAAGCGATAGCCCAGCCATCACGGGGAGGCCAGTGGAGAGATGACATCCCCGGCCGTCCACCACTCAGGGTTGCAATTCATCTGTCTGCGACTCCGAACCCGGCGTATAGTTGAGCCGGCAACGGTGCCGCTGCGGGTTGCCGGTGTGCGTGGGGGAGCTTGTCTGTGTCAGAGTTCGTGGTTCACCCCTCTCCTTTCGCAACGAGCACCTGCCTGTCCGCGCGCGCCCGGTTTGGCGGCCCGCTGTGAGCACACGCCGCCTTCTGATCGTCGATGACGATTTCGAATATGCCGAATTTGTCCGCGAGGTCGCCGAAGGCGAAGGCTTCGAGGTGACGGCGCTCAACGAAAGCACCGCTTTTGTTGAAGTCTACCGCAGGGTCAAGCCCACGCTGCTGCTGCTCGACCTCAATCTGCCCGGTTATGACGGCATTGAGGTCCTGCGCCTTCTTGCCGAGGAAAAATGCACGGCCGCCATCGCGCTTTCCAGCGGCGTTGACCGCCGCACCCTGCTGGCGACCGGGCGACTCGGCGAAAGCTATGGCCTGCGCATCGTCGCGACGATGGAAAAGCCGGTCGAACTCGAGACCCTGGAAAAGATGCTGCGGTCCCAAAACCCGGTTGCCTACCGCCCGACCGAGGCCGAACTGGGCGAGGCCATAGATGCCGGCCAAATCATCGTCCACTACCAGCCGAAGATCGACCTGCTGGGCGAGCAGCCCGGGCGGGTTGGCGGAGTCGAGGCGCTGGCGCGCTGGAACCATCCGCGCCACGGCCTGATCCCGCCTCTGCGCTTCATTCCCCTGGCCGAACAGACGGGCCTGATCGACAAGCTGACCTGGAGCGTGTTGCTGAGTGCGACACAGCAGTTGCAGACCTGGGCTGCGGAGGGCCTCAAGCTGTCTGTGGCCGTCAACCTCGCCATGCCGCTGCTGAACGATCTCGACCTGCCCGACAAGATTCAGGACCTGCTGCGATCGTGCAGCCTGGCGAGCGACCGGCTGCTGCTGGAAGTGACCGAATCCGGCGCCATGGCAGACGTGACACGGACGATGGACATCATGGTGCGGCTGCGCATCAAAGGTATCGGCGTGTCGCTCGACGACTTCGGCACCGGCTATTCCTCGCTGGTCCAGCTCTATCGCATGCCCTTCAGCGAGCTGAAGATCGACAAGTCTTTTGTCGCCAACCTGGGCCGCGACGAGGAGGCCCGCGCCATCGTACAGATGAGCGCCGACCTTGCCCGCAGCCTTGGCCTGACGATCTGCGCCGAGGGCGTCGAGACACGCTCCGCCCTCGACATCCTGCGCGAGATGGAATGCGACAAGGCGCAGGGCTTCCTGTTCAGTCCACCGGTCGATCCGACCCACCTGCCGGCGCTGGCGCGCAACACCGCTGGCTGGAGCGTTTAGGCCGGGAATCCGGCCCGATTCCGCTCGTTCTTCTTTGGAAATTTCTGCTAAAATTGCCGACAATTCAGGGGGTTGGTGACCACAGTCACCAGCTCACGCGAATCCGCGTGACTCACTTTGGCGACTCCTTCAAATCTGGAACTGCGCGCCCACGGGCGCGTTTTTGCGTTGAAGGAGCAAAACCGATGAAGTTGTTTCAAATCTTCAACAAATCGACGCCGGCGGGCCAGACCACCAAGCCCCCGACCAAGTCCTGGCGCGGCAAGGTCTATAAGGCCACCCCGGCCAAGACCCGCGACACGGCGGTTACGGCTGATCTCCGTCAGGTTCTGAGCCAGCGCGCGAATTTGCGCTGAAGCGCGGCGGCTATTCCGCCGCCCGCTGGCCGGTTACTGCCTGGGGCAGCAGCGGTTCGCCCGGTGCTGTCGGAATTCGCGCCGGCAGGTCGAACCAGAAGGTGGCGCCGCCGCCCGGTGTGGCGGCAAATGCCATTGTGCCGAGGTGACGTTCCACCAGCATCTTGCAGATGCTGAGGCCAAGCCCGGCGCCGCCCTGACGGCGTGCATCAGAGGCATCGGCGCGGGCAAACCGCTCGAACACATGCGGTTTAAAGTGATCCGGAATCCCCGCCCCGCGATCGATCACCTCGAAGCGGATGCGGTCGCCCAGACGCCGCACCCCGGCTGTCACGGTTGAGCCGCGTGGCGAAAACTTGATCGCATTCGACAGAAGGTTGATAAGCACCTGAATCAGGTGTTCGCGGCCGCCGGCAATGCGTTCGCCGGTGTCGGAGTCGGCAACCTCCAGGCCGACGCCCGCCTCGCTGGCCTGCCAGCGCGAGACCTGGACCGCCTCGCGCAGCAGGACAAGCGGATCCAGCGTGTCGAAACGAATCTGCAGCCGGCCCGCTTCGATCTTCTCGACATCGAGAATTTCATTCACAAGCCGCGTCAGCCGCTCGCTGTTGGATTGCGCGATGTCGATCAGGCGCCGCGTCTCGTCCGACACCGGGCCCGACATCCCCGACGCCACCAGCGCCAGCGAGCCGGTGATCGAGGTGAGCGGCGTGCGCAGTTCGTGGCTGACTGTGGAAATGAATTCGTCCTTCAGCCGCTCAAGCTTGCGCCGGTTGCCAACATCGACCGACGCGATCTGCAGCGACGGCACGCCATCCCAGCGCACGACGCGGAAATGGCTTTCGAGCCACACTTCGGTCCCGTCCATGCGGAGCGCCGGGTGCAACAGGGGCTCATCCTCGATATCGCCACGCACCCGCGCCTCGACATTCGCCAGCACCTCGGCCCGGTGCGTCTCCGGGACGAGCGGCAGCATCGACCCGTATTCGATCAGGTCCTCGACCGAGGTGAAACCGAACAGGCGGGCAAAGGCCATGTTGGCGTAGACGACCCCGAAGTTCTTTTGAATGCACAGACCCTGGACCGAGCCATCGGCGATGTCGCGGAACTTCTGTTCACTCTCCCGCGCCGCCTCTTCGGCCCGGCGCAGCCGGGCAATCGTGCCGAGCGCGAGATAGGCCATCAACCCGCCGATGACACCGGGGATGACGGCCACGGCGGCACCGTGGAAGGGCCGTTCCGACCAGCCCGGCGCGTCGAAAAACAGGATCGCCAGCCAGAGCAGGATGTTGATGAGGACGGCAAAGAGCAGGACACAGACAAGGGTGCCGTAGACCGGGCCGAGTTTGAGAAGCACGCGCGTCAGCCGCGTCCAGAACGACTTGCGTCGGGACGTACGTACCGGCGGGGCCTGTTGGCCCGTGATGCCACCAGGGGCGGCTTCGGTGACCATCGTGGTCATATCGCCAGCAGAACGCGGCCGGAGGGCCGCATGTTCCGCTTCCTTTGTCTGTTTCACAATGACACTGACCGCCGACGGCGCCAGTGATCCACGTCACTTCTCAGAAAATCACGAGAAACTTGGCGGATATTGAGACAGAAATTCGTTTCAATTCAACGAAATAACGTAGGCCTTTGATTTTTCAAAGGAAGTCGGCCGGCTGGGCCAGCCGCTCCGGCTTCCCCGTTTCCAGGTAGCGGCGGATGTTTTCGGCCGCGATCCGGGTGCTGCGGGCAAAGGCGCCCGGTACCATGCCCGAGTTGTGCGGCGATCCGAGAAGGTTTGGCAGGTCGAAGAAGGGGTGCTTTAGGCTGAAGGAACCCTGGCGCGCCGGCTCCATCCACCAGACGTCGAGGCAGGCCGTGAATTGGGGGTGAGCCTTGAGATGGGCATACAGGGCGTCTTCGTCGATCACCTCGCCCCGCGCCACGTTCACCAGGATCGCCGTCTCCTTCATGGCGCCAAGGACGCGGGCGTCGAACAGCCGGTCCGTTTCCGCATTGAGGCTGAAGGTCAGCACGACAAGATCGGCCGCCGGCAGCATGGCCACCAGATCGGCGGGTTTGCCCGCCCGGGCGACTCCCTCGCCCATCTGGCCGCTGCGGTTGATGGCGTGGATGGTCATGCCGAAGGCGCGGCACAGGCGCGCGACCTCCTTGCCGATGCCGCCGTAGCCGACGATCAGCGCCGTGCCGCCGAGCAGGCTGCGGTTGAGGCTTTGATCGAACTCGCCGCGGGCGAGCTTGGTGTGGCGGTCGAAGAGCGAGCGCGCCGCCGCCAGGGCCATCGCCAGCACATGCTCCGCCATGACCGTGGCAAAGGCACCGCCATTGTGCGCAAGCAGCGCACCCGCCGGGATGGTGCCGGGCCGGATGTGATCAATTCCCGCGGTCATGGTCTGGATGAGGCCGATGCCGCTCGCCTGCCGCTCGTCGTCCGACAGTTCCTTGGCGGGGTTCCAGGTCAGCAGCGCGCGGGAGCCTGCAACAGCCATCTTGCGATCCGCCGCCGGTACGTCGGACAGGTAGACGACCTCGGCAACCGGCTGCAGCGTGTCATTGATTGCGGTGCGGAATTCGTCGCTCGGCTTGAAGCCCACCAGCACCTTCGGCTTGCTCATCGTCCCTGCCCTTTTCGACTTCGCGGCCTTCGTAGCAGAAGGCAAGGCGGCGTGCCTTTCCTTCTATTTGATCAAGTGACCATCTGCTAGGCTTGATCATCCAGACAGAGGGGGCCGCGCATGAACGTCGTTCCACACATCTCCAATGCCGGGCCGATTCCGATCGTACATTCCGTCATCGACGGCAAGGCGCTGGGCCGCGAGATCCAGAAACGCTATGGCCTGCCCGATCCCTTCTATTGCGAATTGCTGGTGCGCGGCGTCAACGACGTCTATGTCGTCAACGCGGGCAACCAGCGTTTCGCTGCGCGCGTGTGGCGCGCGCATCTGCGCGACAACAGCCATGTCGCCTTCGAACTCAACTTCATCCTGCACCTGAAGAAGGCCGGCGTGCCCGTGGTCGCGCCGCGCCTGATGACCGACGGCAGCGTCTTCTTCATCGTCGAGGCGCCCGAGGGCATCCGCCAGGTCTGCCTGTTCGAATGGGTGACGGGCTCGTCCTTCGCCAACATCGCCACCGCCGACGTCGCCGAAAAGATAGGCGCCGGCATGGCGCAGATTCACCTGGCCGCGCCCAGCTTCACGCCGCCGGCGCCGCGGCCGATCGACTATCGCCCCTATATCGAGCAGAATCTGCCGGTGGTGCTGCGCCGCCTGACCGAGCGGCCCGACGACCTCAAGTTCTACCCGCGCTATGCCGAGGCAATCCTGAAGGCGCTGGACCAGCCGGCAGTAAAGGCCCTGCCGCGCCATGCCATCCATGGCGACTTCCACTTCCGCAACGTCTTCGCCGACAAGACGGGTCACATCGAATTCCTTGATTTCGACGCGGCGGGCGAAGGGCCGGCCCTGCAGGACATCGCCAGCACCCTCTGGGCCACGGCCTATATCGCGCGCGATCCAGCCTGCGCCTCGCTGACCGAGGTGATGAACGACCGCTTCATGGTGGGCTACCGCAAGGTGCGGCCCCTGAGCGCCAGCGAGGAAGCGCTGCTGCCACTCTTCATTGCAGCCAAGGAAATGGTCTTCCTTTGTGCCAAGTTCACCAGTGTCAATTCGCAGGGACCTAACACCTTCCTGATGGCCGGCTGGGACTGGTTCGCCACCCGCTCCCGGCGCCACGCAAAGGCCGCGGGCTTCGACATTCCGGGGTAGTCCCGAGCGATCACGGAAGATTCAAGAGACCGCACACGGAGGGGATTCACTTTGCGGACTCGCTGACCTAGAATCAGCGGGTGTATATCCGCAGGCGCCTTGTTCCGCTGTTGCTGCTTCTGGCCATGGCCGCCTGTGCGCCCCGCCCAGCCCCGCCGCCAGCCACGCCCGCCGTCCTTTCTTCCCTTTCGCCGCCACGCACGCCCTGGCCCGGACGCACCGACCAGCAGGCCATCTGCCTTGGCGAGCTCACGGCGACAGGGGCGAAGTTCGAGCCGATCGCCCAGGCCGAGCCGGGCAAGGACGGCTGCACACTGGAGAACGGCGTGCGCCTGATCAGCACCACGGTGCAGCTGGTGCGGCCGGTCGAAATGACCTGTCCGATGGCGGTACGGCTGGTGCAGTTCGAACGCGAGGTGCTGGCGCCCGAGGCGCTGCGTGTCTTTAATGCACCGCTGGGCCAGATCAATCACGCGGGCGGCTTCACCTGCAAGCGCATGACCGGCAATGCGAGCCGGATCAGCGAGCATGGCCATGGCCGCGCCATCGACCTGTGGGGTTTCCGCCTGCGCGACAACACGCGCATCTCGGTCGCCGACGATTACCGCGCCAGCAGCAAGGCCGGCGAATACCTGCGCACGGTGCAGCGCGAGGCCTGCCGCTATTTCGGCGTCGTGCTCGGCCCGACGTCGGATGCGGCCCATGCGAAGAGCCTGCACTGGGACATCAGCCAATGGGCGAAGTGCAGCGTGTAGCGGCTAGTCGCCCGCCGTCCCCAGCGCCGGGTTGAGCGCGGCCTTCTTGCCCTCGTCGAAGCCCATCACCTGGCGGCTCCACAGCCGGGCATAGGCACCGCCGAGGGCGACGAGTTCGGCATGGCTGCCTTCCTCGATGATATGGCCGCGTTCGAGATAGAGGATGCGGTCCATGCTGGTGATGGTCGACAGGCGGTGCGCGATGGCGATCACCGTGCGGCCCTGCATCACCCGCCACAGCGCCTTCTGGATCAGGTGCTCGGATTCCGAATCGAGCGACGACGTCGCCTCGTCGAGCACCAGGATCGGGGCGTTCTTCAGCAGCGCACGGGCGATGGCAACACGCTGGCGTTCCCCACCCGAGAGCTTGATCCCCTGTTCGCCGACAATGGTGTCATAGGCTTCGGGCCGGCCGCGGATGAAGTCGTCGCAATGGGCCTTCAGCGCGGCCTCGACCACGTCGTCATGCTCGGCGCTGAGTTCGCCATAGCGGATGTTCTCGCGCACTGGTCGATGGAAAATGCCCGGCGCCTGCGACACCTCGGCGATCGCCTCGTTGACCGAATCCCAGGTCACGCTGTTGACGTCCTGGCCGTCGATCAGGATACGGCCGCCCTGCGGCTCGAACTGGCGGCGCAGCAGCTTCACCAGCGTGCTCTTGCCCGCGCCAGAAGGACCAACCAGCGCCACTTTTTCCCCACCCCTGATGTCGAGGTTCAGGTTGGTGAAGAGCGCCTGGCCGTCGGGATGGCCGAAGTCGACGTTTTCGAAGCGGATGGCACCGCGATCGACCTTGAGCGGCACCGCGCCGGGCCGGTCCACGATCTCGTGTTTGTGC
>CANJEJ010000118.1 GCA_947473325.1 Alphaproteobacteria bacterium
GCGGGCCGGCGGCAGGATCGGTCTTGGCATAGACGACCAGCACATCGGCGATGGGGCCGTTGGTGATCCAGAACTTGGTGCCGTTGAGGACGTAGCGGTCGCCCTTCTTCTCGGCGCGCAGCTTCATGCCGACGACATCGGAGCCGGCGCCCGATTCGCTCATCGCCAGCGCGCCGACATGGGAGCCATCGACCAGTTTCGGCAGGTAGCGCGCCTTCTGGTCGCCTGTGCCGTTGAGGCGGAGCTGGTTGACGCAGAGGTTGGAATGGGCGCCGTAGGAAAGGCCGATCGAGGCCGAGGCGCGGGAGATTTCCTCCATCGCGATCGTGTGCTCGAGATAGCCCATGCCGGCGCCGCCATATTCTTCCTCGACCGTCAGGCCGAGGAGGCCTTGCGCGCCCATCTGCGGCCAGAGTTCGCGGGGGAACTGGTTGCTGCGGTCGATCTCGGCCGCCAGCGGCGCGATGCGGTCGGCGGCGAAGCTTTCCACCTGGTCGCGCAGCAGGTCGGCGGTCTCGCCAAGGTCGAAGTCGAGGGTGGGGAGGCGGTTGGAGGACATACCTTAGCTTACTGCCCCCTCTCCCCTTGTGGGAGAGGGTTGGGGTGAGGGGTCGCAGGGGAGCCCGCCCTCCTTGAAGGGCCGCTGCGCGGCGCCCCTTACCCGGCTCGCTATGCTCGCCACCCTCTCCCACAAGGGGAGAGGGGAAACAGGTCAGCGCACCGCGCCGCTGACATAGAGGCTTTCGACATAGCCCTTGGGCGCGGGGCCGTCGTCGGCGATTGTCAGGTCCGCATTCAGCGTCGACAGCATCGGGCTTTGCGGGAAGGCGCGGTCGAAGCCGCATTCCCGCGCCAGGCCCTGCAGCTCCAGCTCATGCATCGTCGTCATGAAGGGCTCGGCGTTGTATTTCGTGCCCCAGCGGTGCCAGGCGGCATCGAAGGGTTCCTTGGCGTAGTACTGGCGCGATTCGCAATGCGCCATCACCCCGCCGGGGCGCAGCAGGCGCCTGGCCTCGCGGAAGATGTTACGGATCGCCTTGCCCGACGTCTCGTGCAGCATGATGACCGACAGGACGAGGTCGAAATGGCCATCGGGGAAGCTAGTCTTCTCGGCATTCTGCTGGCTGAAATGGATGGCCTTGCCCGCGCCTTCGGCGCGCAGGTGGGCCCAGCGCAGGCAGGGCGCGGCGACGTCGATGGCGTGGATCTCGGCCTCCGGGAACACATCGGCGATGCCGAGCGTCGAATGGCCGACGGTGCAGCCCATGTCGAGGATGCGCTTCGGCCTCAGGCCGGGGAAGTTGCGCTGGACGAATTCGGCGAGTGCGACGCCAACGCCTTCGCTGCCGTTCGCCCCCATCGTGCGGTTGCTGGTGATGGTGCGGTCGTAGAGCGCGCCGGCATAGACGTCGTCCTGCGGCAGGATTTCGCTGTGATAGCCGCCCGGCATGCAGTGGATGTCCACCGCCGTCAGATAGTCAGGCGCCGTCACGGCAGGATCGAGGCGGAGCGAGCCTTTTGGTCGGCCCCTGCCCGCCCGGCGCGCCTTGTCCACGAGTTCCGGCAGCTGGCGTTCGATCACCGCGCCGGCGGTGTCGAACAGGTTTTCCTGGGCGATGCGGCGCAGCGACGAGCGCATCGCATAGGGCGGCATGCTCTCCCACAGGCTTTGCAGTTCCCAGCGGTCGGGCGGGCGGCCGTGGCGGCGTTCGAAGTCGGGCTTCAGCGCCTTGGCGTAGACCTGGCGATGGGCCGCCATCAGCGGGCCCGCCGCATACTGGCGCAGCGTCACGCCAATCTTCAGGCGTGCTGCTTCATCATGGGTGGTGTCCTGGTGTGCCGGATAGTCCATGCCGCCCTCCCGCGCTGAAGTGGTGCGTGCGACCACGAGTATAGCGAAATGCCGCGGCGGGCGGCCAAGCCTTCAGACAAGAAACAGCGTGGCAAGGCCGAGGAAGAGGAAGAAGCCGAGCACGTCGGTCGTCGTCGTCAGGAACGGGCCCGAGGCGATGGCGGGATCGAAGCTCATGCGCTTCAGGATCAGCGGAATGGCGGCACCGGCGAGGCCCGCCCACACCATGTTGACCAGCATGGCTCCCGCCAGCACCAAGCCCAGCTTCGCACTGGCGAACCACAGGCCGGCGATGCCACCCATGATGATCGCGAAGATGGCGCCGTGGATGAGGCCGACGACGACCTCGCGCCACAGCGCGCGGCGGACATTGGCGCGGGTGATTTCGCGCATGGCAAGCGCGCGCACGGTCACCGTGACCGTCTGCATGCCCGAGTTGCCACCCATGGCGGCGACGATGGGCATGAGGATGGCGACGGCGACCAGCGTCTCGATCGTGTCGGCGAATTGCGAGATGACGATGGCGGCGAGGATGGTGTTGACAAGCGTGACGACAAGCCAGCGCAGCCGCTGGCGCACCGTCTCGAAGGCACCGGCATTGACGTCGGACTCCTGCACGCCCGACAGGGCGAGGATGTCTTCCTCGGCCTCCTCGGTGATCACGTCGGCGACGTCGTCATGCATGATGACGCCGGCGAGCCGGCCCTGCGCGTCCACCACCGGCGCCGAGGCGTGGTTGTAGCGCTGGAACAGGAGCGCGACCTCTTCCTGGTCCATGTCGACCGGGATGAGCGTGGGATCGCCTTCCATGATCTCGCTGACCGGCACCGGGCGCTGGCTGCGCAGCAGGCGGTCGAGGGCAACCGTGCCGATGGGACGGCGGTGGGCGTCAATGACGATGAGTTCGTAGAAATTGTCCGGCAGGTCGGCGCTGTCGCGGCAATAGTCGATGACCTCGCCCACATCCCAGTCGGCTTCGACCGCGATGAGCTCGCGCTGCATCAGGCGGCCGGCGCTTTCCTCGGGATAGGCGAGCCCCTGCTCGATGTCGCGCCGGTCTTCGGGTTCGAGTTCCTGCAGCACCTCCTGCTGGACGTCCGCGTCAAGCTCCTCGATGACGGCGACAGCGTCGTCGGTGTCGAGTTCGGACACCGCCTCGGCGGTGCGCGCGGCGCCGAGCATGTCGACGACCTCGCCGCGCACCGTCTCGTCCATTTCGGCCAGCACTTCGCCGGTGATGTCGGAGTGGATGGCGTCGACAAGGGCCGAGCGCAGCTCGGGATCGACCGATTCGACAAGGTCGGCAAGGTCGGCCGGATGTTCGGGTTCGACCAGCGCCGCGACCTCGGCCGCATCGCCGCGCTCGAGCGCGTCCTCGACGCTTTCGAGCAGCTCTGCCGCCGATTCGCCTGCGTCGATCACGGCGGGCACCGCCCCGGTGTCGTCCGATTCGGGGCGGGTTTCCGTCATCGGCCTGGCTTACTTCCGGTGGTGCGTGGTCTGGGCGTCAACCACGGCGACCGCCGTCATGTTGACGATGCCGCGCGCGGTGATTGAGGTGTTGACGACATGGCAGGGCAGGCCGAGGCCGGCGATGATCGGCCCGACCGAAAGCCCCTCGCCCATCGTGCGGGCGAGGTCGAAGGCGATCATGGCGGCGTCGCGGGACGGCATGATGAGCAGGTTCGCCTCGCCCTTGAGATCGGATTTCGGCAGCGCGCGGTCGCGGATGATCTGGCTGAGCGCCGCATCCGCGTTCATCTCGCCGTCAACGATCAAGGTGGGCGCGCGTTCCTTCACCAACGCCAGCGCCTCGCGCATCTTGCGCGCCGAGGGTTCGGCCGAGGTGCCGAAATTGGAATGCGACACCAGCGCCACCTTGGGCGTGATGCCGAAGCGCTCCACCACGCCGGCCGCCAGCACCGTGATCTCGGCGAGTTCCGCCGCGCTCGGGTCGTTGTTGACGTTGGTGTCGGCAATGAAGACGACGCCGCGCGGCAGCACCAGCGCCTGCACGGCGCAGGGGTTGGCGACACCGGCGCGCAGCCCCGTCACGTCCTGGATATAGCGGAGCTGGCGGTCATAGCGGCCGACGACGCCGCAGATCAGCGCATCGGCATCGCCGCGGCGCACGGCCAGCGCGCCGATGACGCCGGTGCGTGTGCGCACGACATTGCGGGCGCCGTCGGGCGTGATGCCGCGCCGGCCCATGATGGCGTGGTATTCGCTCCAGTACTGCTTGTAGCGCTTGTCCTGCTGCGGATCGATGATCGTCACGTCGTCGGCGCGGTAGCGCAGGCCGAGCTTTTCAAGCCGACGTTCGACGACATAGCGGCGGCCGATCAGGATCGGCTGGGCGATGCCTTCGTCCAGCACCGTCTGCACGGCGCGCAACACGACCTCTTCCTCGCCATCGGCATAGGCGACGCGCTTCGGCTTTTCCTTCGCCTTGTCGATCACCGGCTTCATGATGAAGCCGGTGCGGTAGACGAATTGCGACAGCGTGTCGCGATAGGCGTCGAGGTTTGCGATCGGCCGCATGGCAACGCCCGAATCCATCGCCGCCTTGGCCACCGCCGGCGCCACGGTAACGATGAGGCGCGGATCGAAGGGCTTCGGGATCAGGTATTCGGGGCCGAACTGCAGGGACTTCACCGCATAGGCCTTGGCGACGACGTCGGAGGTTTCCGCCCGCGCCAGGTCGGCGATGGCATAGGTGGCGGCCAGCTTCATCTCTTCATTGATCGTCGTCGCGCCGACATCGAGCGCACCACGGAACATGAAGGGGAAGCAGAGCACGTTGTTGACCTGGTTCGGATAGTCCGACCGGCCGGTGGCGATGATGGCGTCGGGCCGCGCTTCCTTGGCGATTTCCGGCATGATTTCCGGCGTCGGATTGGCCAGCGCGAGGATGATCGGATTGGGCGCCATGGTCTTCACCATGTCGGCCGTCAGCGTGCCGGCCACCGACAGGCCGAGGAACACGTCGGTCCCGACCACGGCCTCGGCGAGATCGCGCGCCTTGGTCTCGCGGGCATAGCGCGCCTTCGACGGATCGACCTCGTTGCTGCGACCCTTGTAGACGACGCCGACCCGGTCGGCGACGATGATGTTCTCGCGCTTCATCCCCATGCTGACCAGCAGGTCGAGGCAGGCGAGCGCAGCGGCGCCGGCGCCCGAGGCGACGAGTTTCACCTCGGCAATATCCTTGCCGACCACCTTGAGGCCGTTGTAGAGCGCGGCGCCGACGCAGATGGCCGTGCCGTGCTGGTCGTCGTGGAAGACCGGGATCTTCATGCGCTCGCGCAGCGCGCGCTCGATCTCGAAGCATTCCGGCGCCTTGATGTCCTCGAGGTTGATGCCGCCGAAGGTGGGCTCGAGCGAGGCGATGATGTCGATCAGCTTGGCGGGGTCGTTCTCGGCGATCTCGATGTCGAAGACGTTGATATCGGCGAATTTCTTGAAGAGGACGCCCTTGCCCTCCATCACCGGCTTGGAGGCGAGCGGGCCGATGTCGCCCAGGCCGAGCACCGCCGTGCCGTTGGTGATCACCGCGACGAGGTTCTGGCGCACCGTGTAGTCCGCCGCCTTGCCGGGATCCTTTTCGATCTCGAGGCAGGCCGCCGCCACGCCGGGCGAATAGGCCAGCGACAGGTCGCGCTGGTTCGCCAGGTTCTTGGTCGCGACGACCGCGATTTTCCCGGGGGTGGGATGGCGATGGTAGTAGAGCGCCGCCTCGTCGAGGGATGGGGGCGATTCGGGCTTCTCGGTCATCGGTCCTCCGGGCCCGCCTTGCGCTGCGGACCTTGTCGCCCGACCCTAGCCGATGGCGGGTCCCCCCGTCACGCCGGGATCGGGCAAATCTGGCGGAAAACTGTCATGAAAAAAGGCCCGGGACAGTGCGTCACGGGCCTTTTGTTCGTCTCTATCTTGGTGCGGTCGAGAAGACTCGAACTTCCACGAGATTGCTCCCACAGCGACCTCAACGCTGCGCGTCTACCAATTCCGCCACGACCGCTTGAGTTGGCGCGCCGGAATAGCAAATCCGGCCCCCCACCGCAAGGCCGCTGGGTCCCTATACCAGGGGCGCGATGCGGTCGATCTCGGCCATGTCCTCGGCCGAGAGGGTCCATTCGGCCGCCTTGACGTTCTGCTCGAGCTGTTCGGGCCTGGTCGCCCCGGCAATGACACTGGAGACGCCGGGCCGGGCGAGCAGCCAGGAAAAGGCAAGGTCGAGCATGCTGTGGCCGCGCGCCTCGACAAAGTCGGCCAGGCCCTCGACCGTGCCCCAGTTGTTCTCGCTCATGTAGCGCAGTGCGAGGCGTGGCGTGCCGGTCAGCCGGGCGCCTTCGGGCAGCGGCCGGTTGCGGCGGTACTTCCCGGTCAGGAAGCCGCTGGCCAGTGGGAAATAGGGCAGCAGGCCAAGGCCGTATTCCTTCAGCACGGTGGCCTGTTCCTTCTCGTAGCCGCGCACCAGCAGGCTGTATTCGTCCTGCGCCGAGATGAAGCTGTTGAGGTTGTTCACCTTCGCGGTCCACTGCGCCTCGACCACCTGCCAGGGTGCGTAGTTGGAGCAGCCGATGTAGCGCACCTTGCCATGGCGCACGAGGTCGTCGAGCGCGCGCAGCGTTTCCTCGACCGGCGTCTCGGGATCGGGGCGGTGGATCTGGTAGAGGTCGATATAGTCTGTGCGCAGCCGCGCCAGGCTCGCCTCCACCGCCTGCATGATGTAGCGGCGCGAGCCGCCCTTCAGCGTGTTGGCGGCATTCATCTCCATGCCGAACTTGGTCGCCAGCACGATCTCCTTGCGGCGCGGCCCCATCACCTGGCCCATCAGGGTTTCCGAGCCGCCGCGGTCGCCATAGACGTCGGCGGTGTCGAACAGCGTGATGCCAAGGTCGAAGGCCTTGTCGATGACAGCGCGCGTTGCCTCAAGGTCGCAGCGGCCGCCAAAATTGTTGCAGCCAAGGCCGACGGCGGAAACCTTCAGCCCCGACTTGCCGAGTGTGCGCAGTTGCATGTCTTCCCCCTGTCCCGGATGTGCCCAGTCTATCGGCGCTAGAAGCCGAAGAACCGCGCCGGATTGTCGCTGAGAATCTTCTGGCGCAGCCGGTCGGGCAGGTCGGCGCGCTCCTGGATGTGACGGATCGAGTTCTCGAGCGCCTCTTCATGCGGCATGTCGGCCGAGGTCATCAGCCGGTCTTCGCCAAGCAGTTCGGCGACGTCGTTGAGGTAACGTTCATCGCCTTCGCAGGTGAAGTAGATATTGCCGCGCTTCAGCCATTCGCCCGGCGCCGTCTTCGGCGCGCCGGGCCAGCCCTTTTCGGCATAGATCTTCCAGTAGCGTTCGATGCGCGGCAGAAAATAGGGCAGCCAGTCGGCGCCCGCCTCGAAGAAGCCAACGCGCAGGGTGGGGAAACGCTCGAGAATGCCGCCACCGATCATGCTGTAGAGGCCGAACATCATCGGCATCGCCACCAGCGTGGTCGACATCAGCAGCGAATCCATCTTCGAATGCAGGCTGCGCATGTTCCAGCCGACATGCATGGCGACCGCCATGTCCTGCCGCGCGACCTCGGCCCAGACGGGATCGAACATCGCCTCGTGCAGGAACTGGTCGCCCGCCGTGCCATAGGCAAGGATGCCGCTGGCGCCGAGCGCCTTGGCGCGTTTCACCTCGGCCACCGCTTCCGCCGGCACGCGGAATGGCACCGGCGCCACCCATTTAAGGCGCTTCGGATGGGTCGCGCAGGCGGCGGCAAGCCAGGTGTTGTAGCTGCGCATCAGCGCCGCCTCGAAGCCGGCATCGGGCGTCAGGTAGTCGAGGAAGATGGTGGAAAACAGCACCTGCACATCGACGCCGAAACGGTCCATGTCGGCGAGGCGCAATTCGGGTTTGTCGAGCGTCTGGCTGTCGATGGCGAAGGGCTTGGAGCGGGCGAAGGTGGAATCGACCGGCGTGCCGTAGAGCGAGGGGCCGAGACCATAGGGACGCGGACAGGCCTGGCCGTCGATCAGCCAGAAGCTATTCTGCGCGAAGGGCCCCGTCATCTCGGGCCGGCGCATCGCCATCGGACGACGTTCCGCATAGGCCGGTTCGAGCGCGGCCCACACCGCGTCGCTTTCCTCGATATGGGAATCCGCATCAATGATCATGACTGGGTCCGGGAAGACGGCGAGACAAAGACGTTAGCACCCCGGCGGCGGGCGGCCGGACACAAAAAAAGGCGGGCACCAGACCCGCCTTCTTCTGCCGGTGAAAAGCCTCAGCCGTCGCCGAAGATGGCGTCGCCAACGGGCAACGCCGCCGGACGGTTCGTCCGCCCCTTTGCCCACAGGCGCACGACCGTCACCGTCGCGAAGATCGACAGCAGGAACAGGAAAAGCGCCCAGAGATAGGGATCGGTGGCGTGGATGTAGACCTGTCCCATCGCCTCGAAGGCGAGTGCCGTGACGGCGATCGCACCCCAGGCCCAGGCGCGGATCGTGTCGCTGACTTCCTTGGGCGCACCGGGGCCTTCGACATCCTTCATCAGCATGTCGATGATCTGGCCCTGCTCCTGACCGGATGTCGGCTGCGGTGCAGCCAGATCGGCGCCGTCGGCTTCCTTCTCCATGCGCTTGGCGACGAAGCGGGCCCAGGAGCGGCCCAGCGCCGTCGTCGGCTCGATCACGGCGCGTGTCTCTTCAACATCCGAAACAACCTGGGTGCGGATGGCACCGCGGGCCTTTTCCTGCTTCGCCCGGTACCAGTTGAACGCCGTCACCGCCGCGAACAGCGCCGCACCCGGCAGCGAAGTCTCGAAGGACGGGAAGATGAGCAACGCCGAGGCGACCAGGTAAAGGCCGCGTTCAGTCCACGACATCAGCGTGAAAGTGAAGCCGGTGCAGGCAAGCGCCAGCGCCGCAAGCGACATCCCGGCCGAGATGGTGACGTGAATGATCTCCGGCACCGTGCCCTCGAGCAGCAGCGCCGGCGCATAGACCATCAGCGTCGGCAGCAGGAAGGTGGCGGCCCCGAGCCGCGTTGCCTGCCAGCCTACCGTCATCGGGTTGGCCTGGGCGATGGGCGCGGCGGCAAAGGCGGTGAAGGCCACCGGCGGCGTGATGTTGGAAATGTTGCCCCAGTAGAAGGCGAAGAAATGCGCCGCCATCTCGGGAACGCCGGCCTTCACCAGGATGGGGATCACCGTCACCACCATGGTGATGTAGACGGCGCTGGCGGTCATGCCGAGGCCGAGGATGAAGGCCATGAAGGCGCCGACCAGCAGGATGAGCCAGATGCGCCCGTCGGTGGCATCGACCGCCCACTGGCTGATCGTGAAGCTCAGGCCGGTCGAGAAGACGGCGCCGATGATGATGCCGGCGCAAGCCGCCGTCGCGCTGAGCGCAACGGTGGAGCGCGCTGTCTGCTCGAAGGCGTCGAACATGCGGATCGGCGACAGCCGGCCCACCTTTGGAATCAGGCCCAGCACGAAGGTGGTGATGACGATGACCGCGGCAACGAAGACGATCGAATAGCCGAGCACCAGCGCAAGGATGATGAGGATGAGCGGGATGAGCATGTAGCCCTGCTTCCGCATGATCTCCATCGGGTTCGGCATCTGCGAGCGGCTGACCGTCTTCAGGCCAAGCTTCAGCGCCTCGACATGCACGGTCAGGTAGATGACCATGTAGTAGAGGATGGCCGGGATCGAGGCCGCGAGCGCGATCTCGACGTAGTTCCGGTTCATGAACTCGGCCATGATGAAGGCGACGCCGCCCATCACCGGCGGCATGATGATGTCGCCGTTCGAGGCCGCCGCCTGCACGCCGCCAGCGAAGGATGGCTTGTAGCCCAGCCGGCGCATCAGCGGGATGGTGAAGGCGCCGACTGTCACCACGTTGCCGACAGCGCTGCCCGACAGCATGCCGAGGAAGCCCGAGGACACGACAGAGGCCTTGGCTGGTCCGCCGGTCATGTGGCCGAACAGCGCAAAGGCGATGCGCGAGAAGAACGAGCCGCCGCCGGTCACGGTGAGCAGCGTGCCGAACAGGATGAAGACGACGACGAACTGCACCATCACGGCGATGGCGGCGCCGAAGATGCCTTCGTCGCTGTAGATCAGGCTGACGAAGAGCCGGTCCATGCTGGCCGGCGGCCCATAGAAGGGCACCGGAAAATAGTTGGCGAACAGCGCATGGGCGATGAAGGCCACGGAAATGACCACCAGGCTGAAGCCCACTGCGCGGCGCGTCGCCTCGAGCGTCAGCAGCATGGCGACCGCGCCAGTGAAATAGTCGAGCGGGAAGAGATAGGCCTTGCGGATTTCCCAGGTGTTCAGGAACAGCATGAAATAGGCGGCGATCCACAGGGCGCCCAGGAACAGCAGGATGTCGATGACGAGCGCATAGACGGGCTGGGTGCCATCGGGGCGGCGGAACAGCGGCAGGTAGAAGAAGACCAGCGACAGGGCGATCGCCACATGCAGGCTGCGAATCAGCATGTAATTGGGCGAACCGTAGAAGACGGCGTAAATGTGAATGAACACGTAGAACATCGCCAGCACGGCCACGACCCAGGCCCGCATGCGTCGGCCGAATGGAACATTCAGCTCGAGCAGATCCCGCAACACATTCATTCGATCAACCCCTGATACCAATGAGCCGGGCGCTTTTTCTGCGCCCGGCTCACCGATCCACGTCTTTGTCTAATTCAGGCGCGCGACCTCAGGACGAGGCCTTGATGCCCTTTTCCGCATAATACTTCGCCGCGCCCTTGCAGACCGGGATCGCGTTGAAGTCGAGCGGGTTGACCGTGCCAATGTCTTCCGAACCCGGGAACAGGCCGTGCCATTCCTTGCCATGCTCGTTCACCGCCTTGGTCACTTCGTACTGGATGTCGTCCGGCACCTTGTTGATCGAGGCGAGCTGGTTCACGAACCACGGCACGTTGACCGGCGTGGTCTGGCCTTTGTAGACATTGGCCGGCATGGTCTTCGAGCCGATGCCAGGGCGAAGTTCCGCCAGCTTCTTGAGGGCTTCCGGCGACTGGTTGATGAACCGCACGCCGGGCGTGCCCTCGAGCTGCTGCAGCATGTTGTAGGGATAGCCGCCC
>CANJEJ010000119.1 GCA_947473325.1 Alphaproteobacteria bacterium
AGGAAAGGACGCCGCCGTCCACTCCGCTGAAAACCGCGTATCGGCATCCGCCGACAGAACGACCGGTCGCTCGATGGTGGTGGGCAGCGGAACCTTGATCACCCGCAGTGGCTGGCCGTCCTGGTCGGTGCTGGCACGACAACGGCATCGCCACCGATCTCGTGCTCGACTACGGCACATTCGTCCTGAAGGGCAAGCTGACCCAGCTCAAGATCCTGCCGAGCGGCTGCTCATAAACCTTTCGGCGGCCAGGGTCATGGCGGCGTGAGATGACCGATCCTTCCGATTTCGATCCGCAGCGCCGGGCCCGGCTGACGGCAGAGTTAACGGCGGCCACCGGCATCGACGAGGCGATGATCCGCGATGTGGTCCATCGCTTCTATGAACGCATCCGTGACGATGCCGTCCTCGGCCCGATCTTCAGCGCCCGCATCACCGACTGGACACCGCACCTTGTGCAGATGTGCGCCTTCTGGTCCTCGGTGGTGCTGATGACCGGCCGCTATCGCGGCCAGCCGATGCAGAAGCACCTGCCGCTGCCGGTCGATGCGCGCCATTTCGACCGCTGGCTGGCGCTGTGGGAGGACACCGTCCGTGCCGTCTGTCCGCCGGCGGCGCTGGACCTCTTCCTCGAACCTGCGCGTCGCATCGCCGCCAGTCTGGAACTCGGTATCGCCAGCGCGCGGGGCCAGTCGGCGGCGAAGGGACAACGCCTGTCACCCGCGGATGGCAGGGCATGATCACGGCGGACGACGACGAAAAATTTGCCTCGCCGCATGACATCGCGATGGATGCGATCGTCACCGAAGACGGCGTGCAGCCGTGCGTCGCACCCGCGTCCTGAGCAGCGAAGGGCGCGCCTGTCGGCGCGCCCCGGAGCATCGACGGTTTCCTACTCTGCGGCGGCCAGCAGGTCCGCCCGGCGTGGCACGATCGGGCAAGCTGCATCCTTTTCCACCAGGTCATAGACGAAGATCATTTTCGCCATGCCGGTCAGCACGGCCGCCGCCATGCCCATGGTGTAGATCTGCCCGTCGGTGAAATGGTTGCGCAGCTCGCCATACAACCCGGGTGTCAGTTCGCCATGCATGTTGGGCAGCGCCATCTGGCTGGCGAGCTTGATCACGGCACGTTCCTTGGGCGAGAAGCAGGTGGCATCCTCGTTCAGGATGTTGCCCCACTGCTCTTCGGTGATGCCGGCCTTGTAGGCCGCCAGCGTGTCGCTGATCTGGCAGTAGACGCAGCCATGCTCATAGGCGAGCCGGCCACGCAGCAGTTCCATGCTGATGGCGTCAACGCCGCCGTTCTTGAAGACATCGTTGTAAAAGCCGTTGCGATACCATTCGAATATGTGGGGCGCATTGGCGCCAACCTCGACCACCGAGGCGTCCTCCAGCAGCTTCATCGAACCGTCATAGGCGCTCTGGCAATACTCGTTCATCTCGGCACGGGGCACGCGGCGCAGCAACGGATTGGGCATCGGTTGTCTCCTTGGAAGGGCCGGCGCCAGCGTGGCGCTGCGGCGCGGTTAGTGGCTTCAGTATACTGCAACAGGCAAAGCAGCCTGTTCAACGCGGATCGCCCGTCAGTTCCGCCAGCACATACTCCGTCTTCAGCAGGTCCCAGCGCATCTTGACCAGCACGGCATCCTCGCCGGTCACCCAGGTTTCCATGTGCGGGTTCTCTGGCTTGGACGAATGGATGCTGTAGTGCCGGCATGGGAAGGTGCCGGCCGGCACGGTCAGCGTTTCCTCGCCCACATAGCTCAGCGTTTTTGCGCCCAGGCCGACCATCGGGCCTGAACCGCCATCCGCACGCGGGGACGGGTTGGTCCAGGGGGCGATCACCTGGGTCTTCTGGCCGCTCTTGTGGTCGAAGGTCTTGGTCTGCCAGCCATCGGTCATCAGCGGGTGCGAGGCAAAGATGCGCACCGGCGTGCCGGTATCCACGCGCTGTGACACGCGGCCTTCGTTGCGGGTGAAGGCTTCGCATTCGACCCCAGTGGCATCGAAGCGGAACCAGCCGCTGCCCATGAAGGCGCCCTTCTGCGTCAGGCGGACATAGGCATCGACGGGCATCCAGCTCGCGTCCACGGTCTGCACCACGTCGCGCAACAGGCCGATATCGTCCATCTCGCATTGCGCACGCAGGGTGCGGATGCCGTCGTCCTGCAACGTGACGCTGAAGAACTCGCGACCTTTCACCCCACCATTGTCGCGGATGTAGTCGATGCGTCCCTTGTAGCTGCGCTGTGCCATAAAACCAGTCCTTTCATGATGAGGGGGAGGAAGCTTGCCACAGCCGCGCGGCGCCGCGCACGCCGCTGGCATCGCCATGATGTGGGGGAACGAGCCGGGTGGCGACTTCGCCGCCAAAAACCCAGTTCATCCACAACTTTGGCACGGCGTTATAGAGCCGTTCGATCCGGCCGAGGCTGCCGCCCAGCACGATCACATCCGGGTCGAGGATATTGATGACATGGGCGAGCGAACGGGCGAGGCGATGCTCGTAGCGGGAAAGGGACGCGTTTGCGGCGGGCGTGCCGGCGGCGGCGATTTCCGCCGCCGTCAGCGTCTCGCCGGTTGCGGTGGCGTGGTCGGCGGCCAGGCCCGGTCCGGACAGGAAAGTTTCAATGCAGCCGGACTGCCCGCAATAGCAGCTGCGGCCGGGGCGTTCGTCGTCGGCCGGCCAGGGCAGGGGATTGTGGCCCCATTCGCCCGTCACACCGTTGATGCCACCGAGCACGCGGCCGTGCACCACCAAGCCGGATCCCGTGCCCGTGCCAAGGATGACGCCGAACACGACGGGCGCGCCCGCCGCGGCGCCGTCGGTCGCTTCGGAAATGGCGAAGCAATTGGCGTCGTTGGCGAGGCGCACAGGGCGGTTCAGCGCGGCGGCGAGGTCGCGGTCGAAGGGATGGCCGATCAGCCAGGTGGAATTCGCGTTCTTCACCAGCCCGGTGACGGGCGAGATCGTGCCGGGGATACCGACGCCAATTTCGGCCGCGCAGTCGAGCCCCTGGCTTACGGCAGCGACGAGGTCGCGTATCGTCGCGACCGTTCTGTCGTAGTTGCCCTGCGGCGAGGCGACGCGAAGCCGGCGTGCCTCGCGCCCGTCACCGTGGAGGGCGACGGCTTCGATCTTCGTCCCGCCGAGATCGATCCCAATGGAAAGCGTGTCCGCCATGGCGGAAAGCGTGGCGTGGGTCGCGCCGCCTGTCCAGCGCTTCAGAAGCCGGCGGCGGAAAGCCTGTCCTCGATGAAGGCGCGCGCCACTGGCCACTGGTCGGTGCGGTGATGGCTGTCGGCAACGCCCATCAGCTTCACCAGCCGCTCGTCCTCGACGAAATGGACGCGGGTCGTGTCGGGTGAGGCGACGGCGACCGAGGCGTGGTGAGAGGGAAGGTCGTCGAGGAAGAAGGTCGGCGCTTCGACCAGCGCGGCGAGATGGCGCATCGCCGGTCCCTTGCCGCCGATGTTGGCGACGAGGGGGTGGCGCAAGCCAAGCTTCTCGAGCCCGCGCCGGCGCTGCTCGGTCGCCTGGGCCGGCAGATTGGTCAGGATGACGATCTGGGCGCGTTCGGACAGCGCGATCAACGCCTCGGCGCCGCCCGGCACCGGCTCGAGGTGCTCGATCCGGTCGCGCAGGAAGCCGTCATGGATCTGCCGCATCTCCTCGCGCGTCACCAGTGCTTCGTCGGCGCGGCGGCGGATGGTGCCGTCGAAATCATAGTGCTTCCAGTCGTAGTAGAGCCCGCGCTCGCCGAGATAGTGCTCCATACCCTTGATGAAGCGCACCAGCACCTCGTCGACGTCGCTGACAATCAGCGGCCGGTCGCGCCGCAGCGTGAATCCCATCTGGCTAAGAACGTCGGGGTGGAGCAGCGACGACATGGAACGGTCCGTGCGAAAGTGCCCTGAACGCAAAAAGCCGCCAAGGTGGCGGCTTTTCGATCGGATACGAGCAGGCGCGCCTATTTGATTCGGGCTTCCTTGAACTCGACATGCTTGCGCACAACCGGGTCGTACTTCTTCATGACGAGCTTTTCGGTCTTGGTGCGCGGGTTCTTCTTAGTGACATAGAAGAAACCGGTGTCGGCCGTGCTCACCAGCTTGATCTTGACGACGGTCGGCTTAGCCATGGGGAACTCCTTGGGCAGCCGGCTCACCGGCTGCAGAGGCGGGGAAAATAGCCACTTCCCCCTTCAAGTCAAGCGGCTGGGCGGGAAAGGGCGGATTTCGGCCATTTTTCCCTGATTTTTCAAGACTCAGCCGGTCTGAAACGCGGTTTTCAGGCTGCGGGCGATCAGGGCCAGGCTGTCATGAGCGGCATCGATCCGGCCGCCCATGCCGGTGAAATTGTGGATCATGCCCGGTACGCAATGGTACGTGGCGACTGCTCCCGCCGCCTTGAGCTTGTCGGCATAGGCCTCGCTCTGGCCGCGCAGCCCGTCGAACTCGCCGGCGATGATCAGGTGCGGCGGCAGGCCCTTCAGGTCGGCGCTGGCAAGCGGCGAGACGCGCCAGTCGAGCGGGGTGTCCAGGTTCTTCACGACCATCCGGCGCATCCAGCCCGCCATGCCGCCGACATTGCCGTCGAGCTTCATTTCCACCAGCGGACCGACCATCACCACTTCCAGCAGCTGGGGCAGGCCACGGTCGCGCGCATCGATGGCCGCGACGCTCGCCATGGTGCCGCCGCAGGATTCGCCGCCCGCCGCCACGCGCGTCGGATCGCCTCCCAGGCTCGCGGCATGGGCGCGCAGCCAGGCGATGGCGGCAATGCCGTCTTCGGCTGCAGCGGGTGCAGGCGCTTCCGGGGCCTGGCGGTAATCGACATTGGCGACGATGCACTGGGCCGCATTGGCCACGATCCGGCACTGCGGATCGGCGCTTTCCACCGTGTAGACGACATAGCCGCCGGAATGAAAGAAGACGTAGATGGGCAGCGGACCCTTCGGCATCTGCAGGGGCCAGTAGAGCCGGATCCGCATCGGCCCGCCGGGGCCGGGAATGAAGCGGTCTTCCACCCGGCTGACCGCCGGTGGCGTCGCGTTGATGGCGACGGCGCGCGTGTCCATCACCTTGCGCACGGCGTCGGCTGCACCGGCGCCAGCGGCATAATCGAAAGTGTCGTCCTTGCCCAGGTTCTGGACGGCTTGCGCCTGCGGATGAATCGGCATCGGGATCAGACCTTCTCGTTGGGGCTCTTCACATCATGCGGACTGGTCAGATCGAAGCCTGCATGCACCACGCTGCCGTCGGCCTTTTCATAGCGCACGACGCGGCGGCCGTGGCGGCGGGTGAAGAAGGGCACGACGCGTTCCGTCGGCGTGTTGCCGGGGCGTGACTTGTCGACCTCCTGCAGCACGAGCTGGGTGACGCTCGCCATCGGTAGCGTCTTCACCACGTCCATCGGATACCAGTCGAGATCGAGCAGTTCGCCGTTGCTCTTCAGTGTGCCGGCTGCCGCGTTGCCGTCTGCCAGGAAGAAGCGGGCATGGAAGCGGCGCGGCGGGCCCGGCGGCGTCACCGCATGGGCGAGGAACTCGAGCCCGCCCAGATCGGGTAGCAGGCCGATCTCGCCGAACGGCTTCCAGGCGGGATGCAGGCCACGTTTCGGCGCCGCCGCCGCGCGGCCGACGAACAGGCCGGTTTCCTCCTGCGTCTCGCGCAACGCGGCTAACGCAATGGCGCGGGCGCGATGCGGCGTGCAGGCGCGGGACAGCGCGCGATGCACCTCGGGCCGCAGGTCGCGCGCCACGGGCGTGTAGCCGTCGCGCGGATCGACCGCGCCGCCGGGAAACACGTAAACGTCGGGCATGAAGGTCTGCTTCGGCGGGCGCCGGCCCATCAGCACGCGCGGGCCGTCCTTGTCCTCGCGCAGAAGGACAAGACTGGCGGCGTCGCGCGGGCGAAGGGCGGGCATGGCAGGCAGCGGCTCGATGAATCGGCGCCGGAAGCGGCACCGCCGCTCAGTGTAGGCAGCGGGTCCGATTAATCAATGTCGATGGGGGCCGGATCACCGAAGCCGTGCATGCGCAGCGCCCATTGCAGGCCGACCATGGCGCCCTTGGCCCTGGGCAGCAGCCACAGCGGCAGGAGCAGGCAGGCGGGCGCCCACAACAAGGTGTGGACCCACATTTCGGGCCGGAAGGCGGTCTCCACCATCAGCGCGGCGGGGACAACGAGATGGCCGACGATCATGAGCACGATATAGGGCGGGGCGTCGTCGGCGCGCTGTTCATGCAGCGCGAGTCCGCAGGTCCCGCAGTCGTCCGCCACCTTCAGGTATTTGCGGAACAGCCTGCCCTCGCCGCAGCGCGGGCAGTGGCCGGTCATGCCGCGCCACATCGCCTGCCAGACGTTGCGGGTGTCGTGTACCGGAAGGGGGGACAGCGTCATGTCAGTCATAGGTTGTACATGCGCGCCGGGCACTTCGTCCACAAGCGGTCAACCCGCCGCGCGGCAAGCCGCCGCAGGCTATCGCACCCTCTTTTTCCCGCCCTTTCCCTTGATCTTGGGCCGGCGCGACGGCGTGTTGCGGTCGCGGTCCTTGCCCAGTTTGCCGCTGCCCGCACGGGTGGGGCGGCGGGGCGCCGGGCCGGTGCCCGGGCTGCTGTCGAGCAGGTCGAAGCGCATGCGGCCGGTCAGTGGCTCGGCCTCGGCGAGGCGCACCGTGACGTTGTCGCCGAGGCGATAGGACGTCCGCGTCTTCTGGCCGACAAGGGCGTGGCGCGTCTCGTCATGATGGAAGAATTCAGTGCCCAGCGTGCGGATCGGGATCAGGCCGTCGGCGCCCGATTCATTCAGCGTGACGAACAGGCCGAAGCGATTGACGCCGGAGATGCGGCCGGGGAACTGCGCGCCAACCAGCTTGGCGAGGTACAGCGCGGTGTAGCGGTCGGTCGCTTCGCGTTCCGCCGCCATGGCGCGGCGCTCGGTGCCGGAAATCTTCTCGCCGATCTCGCGGAAGTCCTCGTGGTCACGCGGCAACCCGTCGTCACCAAGCTTGCCGGCGCTGATCAGCGCGCGGTGCACCAGCACGTCGGCATAGCGCCGGATGGGCGAGGTGAAATGGGCGTAGCGCGACAGCGCGAGGCCGAAATGGCCGATATTGTCGGGTGAATAGACCGCCTGCGCCTGGCTGCGCAGCACCACCTGGTGGACGAGGTGCTCGTGCGGTGTGCCGCGCACGCGGTCGAGGATGCGGTTGAACAGATCGGGCTTCAGGCGCTGGCCCTTGGCGAGCGGAATGTCGAGCGTTTCGAGGAATTCGCGCAGCGCAATCAGCTTGTCCTGCGTTGGCTCGGCATGGATGCGGTACATGCAGGGCAGCCGTGCTGCCTCGATCGATTCGGCGGCGCAGACATTGGCCGCGATCATGTAGTCCTCGATCAGCCTGTTCGACGGCAGCACCGGATAGGGCTCGATCTTCACCACCTCGCCGCCGGGGTCGAGGCGCACGCGGCGCTCGGGAATTTCCAGGCCCAGCGGTCCGCGCTGGTCGCGCGCCTTGGCGAGCGCCCTGTGCGCGGCGAGCACCGGCTTGATCGCGACATCCATCAGCGGTCCCGCCACCTCGCCCGGGTTGCCGTCGAAGGCATCCTGCGCCTGGCGATAGGTGAGCCTTCCGGCCGAGCGCATCAGGCCGCGGATGAACTTGTGGCGGCGCTTGTGGCCATGGGCGTCGATCCAGATCTGCACCGCCATGCAGGCGCGCACCTCGCCCGGCTTCAGCGAGCACATGCCGGCCGACAACGCCTCGGGCAGCATCGGTACGACCCGGTCAGGGAAATAGACGGAATTGCCGCGCTTCAGCGCCTCGCGGTCGAGCGCGCTGCCGGGACGCACGTAGTGGGACACGTCGGCGATGGCGACGATGATCTGCCAGCCACCCAGATTGTCGGGGTCTTCGTCGGGCGCCGCCCAAACCGCGTCGTCGAAGTCGCGCGCCTCGTCCGGGTCGATGGTGATGAGCGGCACATTGCGCAGGTCGGTGCGCTTGCCGAGCGGCGGCACGCTCGAATTTTCTGCCTCCTCGATCGCGGCGGGCGGGAAGACGGTGGGAATGTCGTGGCTGTGGATCGCGATCAGCGACAGCGAGCGGGCGCTTTCGGTGCTGCCCAGCCGTTCGATGATGCGCGCCTGTGGCCGGCCATGGCGGCGGCTGGGCACGACCTCGGCATAGACAAGCTCGCCCGGTTGCGCGCCCATCGTGTCGGCGCCCGTGACGTCGTGGTCCTTGCCGCCCTTGCGGTCGGTGCTGCGGATGCGGCCGCGGCCCTCGACCATCTCGTAGACGCCGATGACGCGGTCGCTGCCCTGGCCCAGCGCGCGAATGATGCGCGCCTCGTATTTGTCCGTTTCGACCTCGTGCATGCGGCAGAGAAGGCGGTCGCCGGGACCCAGCGCTGGGCCGGCGGCGCGGCGGCGGTGGTCAGGGACGACCAGAATCTTCGGCGGATCTCGGTCTTCCTTCCAGCCGACCGGGCGCGCCCAGAGCTCGCCATCGACATCGGCCTCGACAATCTCGACCACCGCCACATTGGGCAGCTTGGTCGGATCGGAGAGCTGCTTGCCCGGCCGCTGTTCCAGCAAGCCTTCGCTGATCAGACCGCGCAGGATGGATTTCAGCAGGATGCGGTCGTCGCCGCGGATATTGAAGGCGCGTGCGATGTCGCGCTTGTTGGCGCGGACGGGATTCTCGGCAATGAAGGCGGTGATTTCTTCCCGGGAGGGGAAGTTCGGCGAGGGCCCCTTGCGCTTCGCCATGCCCGTCTTATTCGCCGGCGACGGGTTCGGCGACGGCGGCTTTCTTCTTCTTGCCGCCCTTGGCCTTGGTGGGGGCTTTCTTTGCGGCGCCCGTGTCATCCTTGGTCTTCGCCTTGGCTTTCGCCTTTGGCTTGGCCGCCTTCGCGGCGGCCTTCGCCTTGGGTGCGGCCTTTGCCTTCGGCGCTGTCTTGGCCTTCTTGCCGCTACCCTTACCTTTGGAGCCGCTCTTGGCGATGCGTTCGGCCAGTAGCGTCAATGCTGTTTCCAACGTCACGTCCTGCGGATCGGTGCCGTTTGGCAGCGTCGCATTCACCTTTTCGTGGCTGACATAGGGGCCGTAGCGGCCTTCGAAGACCTGCACCGGCTTGCCGTCGGACGGATGGTTGCCCAGCACCTTCAGTGCGGTTGGGCCGCGGCGCTGCCGCTTCGGCTCGGCGAGCAGCGAGACGGCGCGGTTAAGGCCGACGGCAAGCACGTCATCGCCCGCCGGCAGCGAACGGAACTCGTCGCCATGCTTGATGTAAGGGCCGAAGCGGCCAATGCCGGCGACGATCTTCTTGCCCGACTCGGGGTGCAGGCCGATCTCGCGCGGCAGCGACAGATAGCTGCGCGCCTGTTCCAGCGTGATGGTGGCGGGATCGAAGCCCTTGGGAATCGACACGCGCTTCGGCTTCTCGCCGTCGGTACCTTCGCCGCGCTGGACGTAATGGCCATAAGGGCCCTTGCGCACCGTCAGCGGCTCGCCGGTCTCGGGATCCTTGCCAAGGTCGCGCGGGCCCAGGTCGGCGGTGCCGTCGCCATTGCCGCTGTCGACCAGCGGGCGCGAGAACTTGCATTCGGGGTAGTTGGAGCAGCCGACAAAGGCGCCGAACTTGCCGACCTTCAGGCTCAGCTGGCCGGCGTTGCAGACCGGGCAGAGACGCGGATCGCGGCCCGAACCGTCGGGCCGGAACACATGGTCGGACAGGATTTCGTTGAGCGCGTCGAGCACGTCGCGCACGCGCAATTCTTTCGTTCCATCGACCGATCCCTTGAACTGGCGCCAGAAGTCTTCCAGCACCGTCTTCCAGTCGAGGTTGCCGGCCGAAACTTCGTCGAGGCGGGTTTCCAGGTCAGCGGTGAAGTCATATTCGACATAGCGGTCGAAGAAGCTGACCAGGAAGGCGGTGACAAGCTGGCCGCGGTCTTCGGCGAAGAAGCGCCCCTTGTCGAGGCGCACATAGTTGCGCTCCTGCAGCACAGACAGGATGGCGGCATAGGTCGAGGGGCGGCCGATGCCGAGTTCCTCGAGCTTCTTTACCGTTGTCGCCTCGGTGTAGCGCGGCGGCGGCTCGGTGAAATGCTGGCTCGGCTTGATTTCCTGGCGGTCGAGCGCGTCCTTTTCCGAAACCTTGGGCAGCGCGCGATCCTCCTCGTCGTCGCCGACGTCATCGCGGCCTTCCTGGTAGAGCTTCAGGAAGCCGTCGAACAGGATGATGGTGCCGGTGGCGCGGAAGCCCGACTTGCCGTCGGCCGCGGCAATCTCGATGGCGGCATTCTCGACGCGGGCGCTCGCCATCTGGCTCGCGATGGCGCGCTTCCAGATCAGCTCGTAAAGCTTGGCCTGGTCGTCATCCAGATAGCGCGCGGCTTCGGCGGGCAGGCGGCCGAGGTCGGTGGGGCGGATTGCCTCATGCGCTTCCTGTGCGTTCTTCGCCTTGGTCTTGTAGATGCGCGCCTCGCCCGGGACATAGGGCTGGCCATATTGCTTGCCGATCACGTTGCGGCAGGAGGCGATGGCTTCTGCCGCCATCTGCACGCCATCGGTGCGCATATAGGTGATGAAGCCGGTCGTCTCGCCGCCGACATTGATGCCTTCATAGAGGCGCTGGGCGAGCTGCATCGTGCGCTTCGCCGACAGGCGCAGCTTGCGCGAGGCTTCCTGCTGCAGGGTCGAGGTGGTGAAGGGCGGCGGCGGGTTGCG
>CANJEJ010000120.1 GCA_947473325.1 Alphaproteobacteria bacterium
GCCGAATGGGTTGTCGCCCAATTCGCGACGGCCAAGGCCGGGCTGATCCTCGTCAACATCAATCCGGCCTATCGTCTGGCCGAGCTGGAGTTTGCCCTGAAAAAGGTGGGGTGCGCGGCCTTGATCTGCGCCGTTGCCCACCGGACCAGCGACTATCTCGGGATGCTGCGCACCCTGGCGCCCGAGCTCGATTCCAGCGCAGCCGGCGCGCTCCTTGCCGCCCGTCTGCCTGCGCTCAGGATCGTGATCCAGACGGGCGATCTCCCGCAGCCGGGCATGTTCACCTTTGCCGATGTGATGTCCCGGGGCGCGGCAGCCGGCCACACTGCAATCGACGCGCTGGCGCCACAACTGCAGTTCGACGATCCCATCAACATTCAGTTCACGTCGGGGACTACCGGTGCGCCCAAGGGCGCCACGCTGACTCACCACAACATCCTGAACAACGGGTTGTTCATCGGCAACACCCTGGCGTTGACCGAGAATGACCGCGTCTGCATTCCGGTTCCGCTGTATCACTGCTTTGGCATGGTCCTCGGCAATCTCGCCTGCATGACGCACGGTGCGACGATGGTCTATCCGAACGACGCCTTTGATGCGGTGGCGACGCTCACCTGTGTCGAAGCGGAAAAGTGCACGGGCCTCTACGGCGTCCCCACCATGTTCATCGCCCAGCTGCAGCACCCGGAATTCGGACGCTTCGACCTCTCATCCCTGCGAACCGGCATCATGGCGGGTTCACCTTGCCCCATCGAGGTGATGAAGCAGGTGATCGAGCGGATGCACATGCACCAGGTAACGATCTGCTACGGCATGACCGAGACCAGCCCGGTTTCGACGCAGACCGCGATGGACGACCCGGTCGGAAAGCGTGTTGGCACCGTCGGGCGGGCTCATCCCCATGTCGAGGTGAAGATTGTCGATGGCGACGGTCGTGTCGTAGCTCCGGGCGCGACGGGCGAGCTTTGCACGCGCGGATATTCCGTCATGCTGGGCTATTGGGACGATGCGGCGCGCACGGCAGAAGTGATCGATCCGGCGGGATGGATGCACACCGGCGACCTGGCGACGATGGACGCGGACGGCTACTTCAACATCGTCGGCCGGATCAAGGACATGGTCATTCGCGGCGGCGAGAACGTCTACCCCAGGGAAGTGGAGGAATTCCTCCATCGTCATCCGAAGATCGTGGATGTCCAGGTCATCGGGGTGCCTGATGAGAAGTATGGCGAGGAACTCTGCGCCTGGGTCCAGCTGGGGCCGGGCCAGATATGCAGCGAGGATGATATCCGAAGCTTCTGCCGCGACCAGATCGCCCACTACAAGGTGCCGCGCTACATCCGCTTTGTGGACAGCTTTCCCGTTACGGTGACCGGAAAGGTGCAGAAGTTTGTCATGCGGGAACGAATGATTCAGGAGCTCAACCTGAAGCAGGCACAGACGGCGTAGTGCCGGTACCCGCCTCCCGAAGCCGGCGGTAAGGTCAGCCCACCTGCCCGCGGTGGCGCAGGAAGTGATCGGCCAGCACGCAGGCCATCATCGCCTCGCCCACCGGCACGGCGCGGATGCCGACACAGGGGTCGTGGCGGCCCTTGGTCATGATGTCGGTGTCCTTGCCGTCGCGTGTAACGGACTTGCGCGGCGTCAGGATCGATGACGTGGGTTTCACAGCGAAACGGGCAACGATGTCCTGGCCGGTCGAGATGCCGCCCAGGATGCCGCCGGCATGGTTGCTGAGGAAGCTCACCTTGTCGTGCTCCATGCGCATCTCGTCGGCGTTTTCCTCGCCCGACAGCGCGGCGGCGCCCATGCCGTCGCCGATCTCGACGCCCTTCACCGCATTGATGCTCATGAAGGCGGCGGCGAGATCGCCGTCGAGCTTGCCATAGACCGGCGCGCCCCAGCCGGCGGGCACGCCGCTCGCCACCACCTCGATCACCGCGCCGGTGCTGGAGCCCGCCTTGCGCACGCCATCGAGGAAGCCTTCCCAGGTCTGTGCCATCTGGCGGTCAGGGCACCAGAACGGATTGTCGCCGGTGGCGTCCCAGTCCCAGGCGCTGCGGTCGATCCTGTGCGGGCCCATCTGGACCAGCGCACCACGGATGGTGATGCCGCTGCCCAGGATCTTGCGCGCCACCGCGCCGGCGGCGACACGCGCCGCGGTTTCGCGCGCCGATTGACGCCCACCGCCACGATAGTCGCGGATGCCGTATTTGGCGTCATAGGTGTAGTCGGCATGGCCGGGGCGATAGGCCTTGGCCACTTCGGAATAGTCCTTCGATCGCTGGTCGACATTCTCGATCTCGAGCGCAATCGGCGTGCCGGTGGTCTGCCCTTCGAACACGCCGGACAGGATCTTCACCGCGTCGGGCTCCTGGCGCTGCGTCGTGAAGCGCGACTGACCGGGCCGGCGCTTGTCGAGCCAGACCTGGATGTCGGGTTCGCTGAGGGCGAGCTTCGGCGGGCAGCCGTCGACGACGCAACCGAGCGCCGGGCCGTGGCTTTCGCCCCAGGTGGTGACGCGGAACAGGTGGCCGAAGGTATTGTGCGACATGACGGGGAACCTAGCCCGACCGTGCCGGGTGAGGCGAGGGGCTAATCGGCCACCTTCTTCACAACGGTGGCTTCTGCCGCGACGATGGCGATGTCGGGCGCGTCCGGGTTCTTCATGCCGACCGTGTGGTAGCCGGAATCGACATGCAGGATCTCGCCGGTGGCACCCTTGCCGAGCTCGGACAGGAAATAGACGGCGGCGCCGCCGACGTCGTCCAGCGTGGTGTTGCGGCGGAGCGGCGTGTTGAGCTCGTTCCAGCGCAGGATGTAGCGGAAGTCGCCGATGCCGCTGGCCGCCAGCGTCTTCACCGGGCCGGCGGAGATCGCATTGACGCGGATGTTGTTGCGGCCCATGTCGGCGGCGAGATAGCGCACGCTGGCTTCCAGCGCCGCCTTGGCAATGCCCATCACGTTGTAATGCGGCATCACTTTCTCGGCGCCGTAATAGGTGAGCGTCAGGCAGCTGCCGCCGTTCGTCATCAACGGCTCGGCGCGCCGGCACACATCGGTGAAGGAGAAGCAGGAAACATCGAGCGAGTTGAGGAAGTTCTCGCGCGTGATGAGGTCGATGTAGCGGCCCTTGAGCTGCTCCTTGTCGGAGTAGCCGATGGCGTGGACGAGGAAATCGAGCCGGCCCCAGCGCTGGCGGATCGCGTCGAAGGTGGCGTCCATGCTGGCTGCGTCCTGCACGTCGCAAGGCAGCAGGAAATCCGAACCGGTGGACTTCGCGAGCGGCGTCACGCGCTTCAGCAGCGCCTCGCCCTGGTAGGTGTAGGCAAGTTCGGCGCCGTGCTCGGCGCACATATGGGCAATGCCCCAGGCCAGCGAACGGTCATTCGCCACGCCCATGATGAGGCCGCGCTTGCCTTCCATCAGGCGTGAGGATGAAGTCATAAACGGTCCCGTGTCAGAAAACCGCCGTCGCGAGAGCACGGCGGAAGAAGCCGCATCGTACACCAAGGAGTCGCCGGTTCAAGTCCGCGAACCCTTAAGTCATTGCAAAGGCAGGCGTCGCGGACGGATCAGCGCGGCAGCTTGGCGCGCGGGTCATAGGGGCGCTTCTTGCCCCATTCGGTGGCGAAGCGCTCAAGGTCCGGATCGGTTGAATCCGGCAGCGTGACAACCAGGTGAACGAGCTGGTCGCCGCGCACGCGGCCGCGGTCGCGCGGCACACCCTTGCCCTTCAGGCGCAGCGTACCGCCGCTGTTGGAACCCTTGGGCACGCCCATGCTGACCGGGCCGTCGATGGTCGGGACCTCGATCTTGCCGCCCAGCACGGCTTCCGCCAGCGTGATCGGCAGGTCAATGTGGATGTCGTCGCCCTTGCGGGTGAACAGGCCATGCGGCTCGATCTCGACCTCGATCAGCGCATCGCCAGCCTGGCCGGCGATGGGGCTTGCCTCGCCCTGGCCGCGCAGGCGGATGGTCTGGCCGTCGCCGATGCCGGCGGGAATGGTGACGTCGAGCGCGCGGCCGTCCGGCAGCGTCAGGCGCCGCTTGGCGCCGCGCACGGCGTCGAGGAAGGCGACGCGCATGGAATAGCGGCGGTCGCCACCTTTTGTTGGCTGGGCGCTGCCCCGGCGCGCGCCACGACCGAACATCTGCGCGAAGATGTCTTCAGCGTCTTCCTCGTTCATGCCGGGGCCGCCCCGGCCGCCGCCGAAGTTGAAGCCGAAGAAGGAATCGCCCGCGCCGCCCGCACCACCAGGACCGCCAGCATGGGCATGCTGGCGGCGGTGGGTCGGCCGTTCGTTGCCCTGGGCATCGACCTCGCCGCGGTCGAAGCGGGCGCGCTTCTCCGCGTCGCCGACCAGGTCATAGGCGGCCGTCACTTCCTTGAAGCGGTCGGCCACCTTCTTGTCACCCGGATGCGTGTCCGGGTGCAGCTGCTTGGCGAGCTTGCGATAGGCCTTCTTGATCTCGTCCGCCTTGGCGGACTTGGAGACGCCTAGAATGTCGTAGGGATCGCGCATGGCTCACATTGTAACGAAAACCGAACCCTAGATGGGGATTCTGAACCGCAGGTTAAAGGCGGACACGTTGTCGCGAGCGCAGAATTGCGGGCAGGGGAAATGGCTTAGCGGGCGGCGGCGGTGCCGCGGAGATCGGCGGCGAGGGTGCGGGCCCGGGTGCGCTCGTCCGGAGTCATGATCGATTCGATCAGTTCGACGAATTCCTTGGCCTTGGCATGGCCCTTGTCGGAGGCGAGGCGCCACCAGGCATGGGCCTGCACCACATCGGCCGGCACGCCCGAGCCATCCATGTAGAGGCCGCCGACATAGAACTGAGCCTCGCGGTTGCCGGTCTCGGCCAGCGGCTTCCAGATGCGCATCGCACCGGCATAGTCGCGGCTCCGATAGGCCTCAAGGCCCAGATCGACGGCGCGCTGCTGTTCGGGTGGCACCGCGACGGCAGCAGGCGCCGGGGGAGCGGGAGAGGTCGGCGCCGGCAGGCTTGCGACCGGGCCGGGCGCCGGTGCCGCTGGTGCCGGGACGATGTCATCGTCAGCGCCCAGCGTGTCGCGGCCTTCGGCCGAGACGGGACCCGAGGCGAGGCCGGAGGCAGGCGCGGATTCATTTTCGCCGAACGGATCATCATCGCTGCCGGGCTGGGCCGCGGCAGCGGCGCGGGACGGTGCGGCGGCGGAAGCGGATGCCGCCGGCGGTCTCGCGGGCGCCGCGGCGGTGGCTCGCGGAACCGGTGCGGCGGCCGGCGCGCGGCTCGCGAAGGGATCATCCGATTCCTCGTCGTCATCGCTCGCCGCGGCCGGCGCTCTGGCCGGCGGCGCGGTGCGCCCGGCCGGCGCTGCCGCCGGACGGCCAGCAGCGGGCGCGCGTGCGGGTGTCGTGGTACGTGGCGGCGGCGCCTCGTCCTCGTCGTCGGCGTCACTGCCGCGGGGCAGCGCGGCGATAGGACCGGGCGGGGCGCTGATGGCTTCGGCTAGAACCGGCTCGTCGCGCAGTGTTTCCGGACTGGCTGGCCTCACGCCGTCGCTGCGATGGGTTGCGAGCAGTTCGCGCGCCTTTTCATGGCCGCCTTCGCTGGCGGCGAGGAACCAGCCCATCGCCTTGGCGGGGTCGCGTGGCACGCCGAGGCCCTTGTCGAACAGCAGGCCGATGTTGAATTGCGAAATGATGTGGCCGGCAACAGCGGCGCGGTGGAACCAGGCGGCGGCCCGCTCGGTGTCCTGTTCGACGCCCTGCCCGCGCAGATACATGTTGGCAAGGTTGGCCTGCGCGCGCACCAGCCCCTGGTCGGAGGCGCGGCGGTACCAGTTGGCGGCGACCGCGAAATCCTGCGGCACGCCGCGGCCCAGGCGGTAGAGATGGCCAAGGTTGCGCTGGGCAAAGGGGTCGCCGTCGCGCGCCAGCGGCAACCAGGTCTGGAAGGCGGCTTCGTAGTCGCCCGCGTCATAGGCCCGCACGCCGGCATCGAAATCGGCCCGGGCGGGCGCGGACCCCAGGCCGAAGGCGAGCAGGACGGCCAGGAAACAGACAGCAAAAACCGGCGTCCGCCGCGTGGCGAACGCCGGTTCTACTAAACGATTCAATCGCTTAGCTGGTGGTCTTCCAGGTTCCGTCGGGCTGGCGGCAGGCAGTCCCATAGGCCTCTTCCGTCTTTCCGCCCACTCTTACGGTTTGTGTGTACTCGCGGCAATACTCTCCGGTGCCGGTCCGCTGGTAGGTGCGGGTGGGCGTCACCGTGCCGGAATTGCCCGAATCCGGGTTCCGCCACGACGCGGCCTGGCCGGTCGGCGCTGATTCGAGCGTGCGGTTGGTGGTGGTCGCCATGGCCGCCTGGTCGGCGCGATCCAGCGATTTGCCGACCTCACTGCCGAGCAGGGCGCCGAGCAGGGCGCCTGCCGCCGTGGCGGCCAACTGCCCCTTGCCGGAACCGAACTGCGCACCGGCAACCGCGCCGCCGACACCGCCCAGTACCCCACCGATACCTTGCTTCGTGCCGGTGTCCTGGCAGGCCGTGAGGCCAAGCCCGATCACTGCGACGAGCGCCAGTTTCGGAAACGACATGTGCTTTAACTCCCGATAAGAGAAATGCTCAGTTTCACAAGGCTTTGCAGGCAACTATCAGACTGTCCCGCGCTTGCCCGCCAGTATCGAGGGCCTATATTGGGTTTACCCCCGGACTGGCGCAACGGTTGCGCAGTACCATTCCCAACCACGCGCAAGTGCCGCTTGATGAAGAACGATCCTGATTCCGTCCTGTTCCATTCCGCCCACACGGGTGCCGTGGGGGCATTCCGTCGATGATGGGCCCCATTTCAGGCGAAATTTTGGCGATGTTCCGGGACTGGATGGCGGCGGCCGAAAGGACCGAGCCGGACGTCGCCAATGCCTGCGCACTCGCCACCGTCGACCCCGGCGGCCAGCCGTCGGTGCGGATGGTCCTGCTCAAGGGCGCCGACGAGCGCGGCTTCGTCTTCTATACCAACCTCGAAAGCCGCAAGGGCGTGGCGCTGGCGGGGGAGCCGCGCGCCGCGCTCTGCTTCCACTGGAAGGCGCTGCGCCGGCAGGTCCGCATCGATGGGATCGCCGAGGCGGTGTCGCCCGACGAAGCCGATGCCTATTTCGCCTCGCGCGACCGGCTGAGCCAGATCGGTGCCTGGGCGTCGCGGCAGTCGCACGCGCTGAGCGGACGGGCGGAGCTGGAGGCCGCGGTGGCAGCGGTCGAGGCGCGCCATCCGACGGTGGTGCCGCGGCCCCCGCACTGGTCGGGCTTGCGCATCGTGCCGAACCGGATCGAGTTCTGGCGCGATGCGCCGGGCCGGCTGCACGAACGCATCGACTTCCAGAACACGGGTGCCGGCTGGACACGCCGCCTCCTGTTTCCCTGACGCCGGGATGACGAAGCGCGACGAAATTCCGAAATCCACCCGCGGCGACGCCGGACGGCTGATGCGGCTTGCCAGCTATGCTGCGGTGTCGGTGGCGGTGATCCTTGTCGCCGTCAAGTCCGCCGCCTGGTTCCTGACCGATTCAGTCGCCGTGTTGTCGTCGCTGATTGACTCGGGCCTCGATGCCGTCGCCTCCCTCGTCAACCTGATTGCGATCCGGCACGCGCTGCAGCCGGCCGACCGCGAGCACCGGTTCGGCCATGGCAAAGCCGAGGCGCTGGCGGGTCTTGGCCAGGCAGGCTTTGTCGGCGGCTCGGCTATGTTCCTCGTACACGAGGCCTTGCCGCGCCTTGCCGCGCCACAGCCTGTGCAGGAAGGCGCCATGGGCATTGCCGTGATGGTGTTCAGCATCGTGCTCACGCTGGCGCTCGTGCTGTTCCAGCGTTCAGTGATCCGGCGTAGCGGGTCGCTGGCTGTTTCCGCCGATTCGCTGCACTACCAGGGCGACGTGCTGGTCAACCTCGCGGTGATCGCCGCCATCATCCTGGCGCAGTTTGCCCATCTCCCAATCGCAGATCCGGTCCTCGCGCTGGTGATCGCGGCATATGTGCTGTGGAGCGCCTGGCAGATCCTGCGCGGTTCCTATGACACGCTGATGGACCGCGAGTTGCCCGACGCACAGCGCCGCCGCATCCGCGAGATCGTCATGGCGCATCCCGCCGTGCGCGACATGCACGACCTGCGCACGCGCCGGGCCGGAACGGATGCCTTTATCCAGCTCCATATCGAGTTGCCGGCCGACATATCCCTGCACGACGCCCATGTCATCTCGGACGCTATCGAACTCGATCTGCGTGCCGCGTTTCCCGAGGCCGAGGTGCTGATCCACCAGGACCCGGAAGGCGTGCCGGAAACGCGGCAGACCTTCGGCTGACATCGTGGCCGACCAGGCGCAGGCCGCGACCATCGCCTTCCTTGCCGATCCGGCGACGCATGGCGGCGTGCCGGTGCAACGCATCGACACGCATGGCGCAATTGTCTTCCTGGCGGGGAACCGCGCCTACAAGTTGAAGCGCGCGGTGCGCTTCGACTACATGGATTTCTCCACCATCGAACGGCGGCGCGCCGTGTGCGAAGCAGAACTTCTCATCAACCGCCGCACGGCGCCAGAGCTTTACCTCGCCGTCGTCCCGGTGACGGAGGCGGCGCAGGGGCTGGCGCTCGACGGTCCGGGCCCGGTGCGCGACTGGGTCGTGGTGATGCAGCGCTTCGACAATGCGCTGCTATTCGACCGGCTGGCACGCGACGGCCGGCTGACCGCCGACACGATGCGCGACCTCGCGGCGGAAATCCTGCGCCTTCACGCCGGGGCCGCGGTGCATCGCCGCGCCGATCCGGTCGGTCACATGCGCGGCCTGGTCGCGATGGCGGTGTCGGAACTGCGGCGCTATGCGCCGGCTGTCTTTCCGCCGGCCCGGGTCGATTCACTGGCAGCGGCGCTCGATGGGCATCTCCAGCGCGCCGCATCCCTCATCCGGGCCCGCAGCGATGCTGGTCATGTCCGGCGTCTCCATGGCGACCTGCACCTGCGCAACATCTGCCTGCATCACGGCCGGACGACCCTGTTCGACGCCATCGAGTTCAATGACGACATCGCCATCGGTGACCGGCTGTACGATGTTGCCTTCGTGCTGATGGACCTGGTGCATCGTCAGCTGGACCCGCTGGCCAATGCCCTGTTCAACGCCTGGCTGTCGGATCCTGCCGACGATGCGGGACTGCAGCTGCTGCCGTTATTCATGGCCTTGCGCGCGGCCATTCGCGCCCACGTTGGCGCCACCGCCGCCGAGTCCATGACGGCGGAGAACCGGCGTGCGCACGAAACGGAAGCGATCGCCTATCTCGATCTCGGCTTGCGTCTCGCGGCGCCCTCCGTGCCGCATCTGCTGGCCGTCGGTGGCTATTCCGGCACCGGCAAGTCCACCGTGGCACGGGCCCTTGCACCGACGACAGGGGCAGCGCCCGGCGCCGTGGTGCTGCGCAGCGATGAAATCCGCAAGATGCTGTTCGGCGTTCCGGCTACGGAACGTTTGCCGCCCGAGGCTTATACCAGCGCGGTGTCGCAGCGTGTGTACGAAACACTGTATCGCCGCGCCGGAACCATCCTGCAGGCCGGGCATGCGGTGATTGCCGACGCGCTGTTCTCGCGGCCCGCCGATCGTCTGGCCATCGAGGCCCTTGCGGATCGTGAAAGCGTGTCGTTCCGAGGCCTTTGGCTCACCGCGCCCTATCAGGTTCTCGCCGCGCGCGTGGCGGCGCGGCGGAACGATGCATCGGACGCCACCGTCGATGTGCTGCAGCGCCAGATGGCGACACCGCCGGGGCCGATGGCCTGGTATACGCTGGACGCTTCCCTGCGACCGGATGACGTCTTGCAAAGCGCCCGGACGGCATCAAGCTGACGGGTGTGGCGCCGGACCGGCCATCGGTTAAGATACGCGCCGACTCATTGAGGGAGACCAGCCGTGGCCATCAGAATCATTTTCGTGCCGCTCAGCGGTGCCGAAGGCTCGAGCGTCGCACTGGAGACCGCCCTGCAGGTGGGTCGTCATGTCGATGCGCACGTCGAGGCCTTCCATGTCTCCCTCGACCCGCGCGACAGCGTCGCCTACATGGCAGAAGGCATGACCAGCAACATGATCCAGGACATCATGGGTGCGGTCGAGACCGAGGCGAAGGAACGCCGCGACAAGGCGCGCAAGATTTTCGAGGACGCCTGCCGCAAGCTGCAGGCGCCGGTTTCGGTCGGGCGCGCCCCCGGTGGTTTTTCCGCCAGCTTCGCCACCGCCGTGGGACGCGAGGATGACCTTCTTGCGATGCGTGGCCGCCTCTGCGACCTGATCGTCGCCGGCCGCTCGCCGGACCGCAACGACACGCAGCGCACGACGCTGGAAATCGCGCTGCTGGAAACGGGCCGCCCGGTTCTGGTGGCGCCGTCGACGCCGCCGGCGCCGTTCGGAAAGACGATTGCCGTCGCCTGGAATGGCAGCATTGAATCGGCGCGCGCGCTTGGCCAGGGCGCCGGTCTTGCCTTCCTCGGCGAGGCGGAGAAGGTTGTCGTGCTCGCGCTGCCGGAAGGCCAGCGCGCCGGTGCGCCGGTCGCAGACCTTGTCACCTATCTCGCCTGCCACGGCATCACCGCCAGCGCGGTCGAGGTCAAGGAACTGAAGGGTGGCGTCGGCAATA
>CANJEJ010000121.1 GCA_947473325.1 Alphaproteobacteria bacterium
CGGCAAGATCAGCAAGAACACGCCGGTAGAGCTGAAGACGCCGACGGCGACGATCGGCATCCGCGGCGGCATCGCGCTGGTCAACGTGGCGCCGAACGGGGCGACGCAGGCGACCTTCCTGTTCGGCGCCCAGATGACGGTGACGACCGCGGGCGGCACGCAGTCAGTCACGCGGCCCGGCTTCACAGTAACGGCGACCACCGCGGGTGCCGCGCCGGGCGCGCCGGTGCAGGCAACGACACAGCAGCTGACCGGTTCCGTCGCCGCGCTGGAGGGCCAGTCGGCGCCGGCGGGTGGTCCGCCGGCAGGCGGTGTCCAGGCGCCGTCGGACAACCAGGTGCAGCAGACGCAGCTTTCGGCGCTCGGCTCGTCCAACGCGCCCCAGTCGGTGGCTCCGCCGGGCGCCGGCGCACCGCCGCCCCCGCCACCCCCGGGGCCGCCCGCCGCCGCCAGCGACACGACCACCGAGGCCCAGCAGAACCAGACGCAAAGCCAAACTGGGGCCAGCTTTGCCGGCACCTACACGGGGCGGTTGCGCGGCAACCCTTACTACATTGCCAGCACCTTCGTTCCGTCCACTGGTACCGTCACGCCGAACGATGAGAATTCGGCCAGCTTCACCGCCACGATCAACAATGGCATCGTGAAAGGAACCGTAACATTCGACAACGGCGAGACCTACTCCAACATTCCAATCACGTTCATTCCGACGACGGGTTCCTTCGCTTTCAGTGGGACGGCACCGGACGTCGGTGACATTGAGTCGGCCTCTATCACCGGTTTTGTCGACCCGCTGGGCAAGTTCTTCTTCTACGAGTTCCAGATCGGCACTAGTGCTGCCGACCGCGGGCTGCTGTTCGGCGGCAAGCCGATCGATCCGACCTTCGCCATGAACTCGTCCGGCTTTGCGGTCCGGACGTTCAATTTGCGGGCGGACTTCCTGAACAACAACACCTCCGCCATTCCCTTCCTGTCAGACTTTGCCGGCGGCAACATTGCCAGCCCGACGATTTCGCCGCTCTATCGCGCGCTGCGACCGTCGCTCGCGTCGGATGCCGTTAGCCCGTTCCTGCAGGTGAGCCTCGCGATTGACGGCCAGGGAAGCGCGCAGAAATCCGTGCTTGTTGGCGCGACGGGCACGACCCTTTTCAACTCGGACGGGCAACTCACTCTGGCGGGTGGCGAACGCAGCTCCGCCCGTCTGTCTGCAACTGGCGTGACCATCCGCACGGGCTCTGCCGTCTCCTCCGTTCCCGATGGCACCGGCGCCTCGCTGTATGGCGATGGCCAGTCGGTCGAGTACTTCGTGCTGAACCAGGACACGTATAATCCGGGCCAGAACTTCCTGACCCCCAACCTTGGCTTCCAGGCTTCTCACGACAACCTGACCGGGCCAGGCGGCTATGCCTTCGACCACGTCGCATCTCGCACGACGACCCCGACGGGGATTGGCACGACCCGCACCGCGCGCACGCTGAACGGCTATATCGGTGGCGTGTTCGAGCGGAACAGTTCGGGCTTCCCCGGCCAGCTGTTGCAGAACGAGACCGGCAGCCCAACGGATCTTGCCATCACGACGGATCCAGCAACCAACCGCGTCGGCGCGACCTTTGCGACCTCGTCGGTGTTCGGCACGACGGTCAACTACAACCTGACCTTCGGCAACACTTCGGGCCAGAATTCAGGGCGTGGCGCCTTTGTTGACGACAACATCTTTGCAGCGCGTGAGAACGTTACCGCTTCGCAGCTTGTCAACGGTTCGGCAGCCACCTCCGCGCGCCTGCTGATGGTGAGTTCCGACGTGGCGTCGGAAACCGGCTTCCTGCCCTCGGGCGTCAGCTTCTGCTCCTGCCAATACTCCGAGTGGGGCTACTGGATCGCCGACATCCAGGTGAGCTCGTTTCGCGATCGCGTACACCTGGGCACCTGGGTCGCCGGCGTGCTGCCCGGGCTGCCGGACATTCCGTTGAGCGGCACCGCAACCTACAACGGCCACATCAACGGTTCCGTCATCAACGGCACGGCGAAGTACCAGGCCGTCGGCAGTTTCCAGAACACCTGGAACTTCTCGACCGCCAGTGGCAGCGTCGCCGTCACCAGCTTCGACGGCGCCAACTACACCGGCTCGGCCAGCGCCACGAACGGACGGGATTTTTCCGGCTCCTTCAGCACGACCAATCGCACCGGGATGCTCAAGGGCTCGTTCTTCAAGGGCGGTACTGATCCGGTGGCGGAACAGGGCGGCCAGTTCCACATCATGGAAAATTCAGGCACGACCTACCGCGCTTCGGGCACATTCCAGGCCAAAAAATAAGACCGCCAAAAGTATGTGAAAGAAGTTTGTTTCCTGCCCGGCTTGCCGGGCGCGAAGATCAAGGCCTCGCGGCTTGCCGCGAGGCCTTTTTCTCGGCCGTGCAGAACAGTGACTGACTCTCAGGCCGCCGGTGCCCCGTAGTAAAGCATGACCGTGTGCTTGGCCTGGGCGAAGAAGAGCCAGCGTTCGATCAGCATGCCCAGAAGGCCCGACAGCGCTGCCAGCACCGCCGCTGCCACGCCCCAAAAACCCAGCATGTTCACCAGGCTGACGAGCAGCAGCAGGAACGGCAGGACATAGGCGAAAAGCAGCGCCAACACGCGCAGCTTGCGCGCATGCTTTCGGGCAATGCGGAATCCCATTTCCTTCTGCAGGTAATTTTCCGAGGTGTTAGGCGATTCGAGCAGCCGGACATCGCCAAACTGCCCGAGGCCGGTCGCCGAGCCGGGGGTGCTGGGCCCAACAAGCCGGTCGATCGAACGCCAGTAGCCAAGCTTAGCGATCAAGGACAGAACCAGTCCTGCACCGATGACGGCCGCCGTCGCCTCGGTTCCCGGAGCAAACGTCATCGCAAGCGCGTGCAGCAGCAACGCACCGGTGAACAGACTGTGGGCCAGGTAGTTCGGAACAACCCAGCGGCTCCGCCACTGGGCAATGGGCTTCAGGCTGCCATAGATCATGGCCGTGCAGACGACGGTCGCCGCGCAACCGATCACGGCAAGACCGGCCAGCAGCTCCGGAAGGACCGGCCACAACCCGGCATTCCGTGCCGGCAGCGCGACAAACAGCCAGTACAGCGAAAAAAGTCCAGCCGGCGCATAGGTCGCCATGGACAGCACCGCTTCGCGCGAAAGCCAGGACGTGCGCCACTGCGAGAAGGCGCGCAGGAAGCGTTCCGGATGGCCGAGATGGCCCAGGGACGACAAAAGGCCGAAAGAGATCAGCCCGAAGGCCAGGATAAAACCGATCCAGCCGAACCAGGGATCGAGCGGCAACCCGTCACCCAGGCCATAGGCCGCCATCAGCCCGAGGAGGCCGTAGCCCGCGCCCGATGACACAGTGAAGAAGATGACCGAAAAGGCTGGATGCATCGATACCGCGTTCTCTAGGCCAACAACCGGTCGATCCACTGCAGGAACTTGCCGGCGCTGTCGGGCGCCGTGGGTGCCAGGGCCACCGGTGCGGCTTTCGCCGCGCTGTCGCAGCTGCTCTTCTGCCGTGGCGGCAGGTAACGGTTGACCGGGGCATAGCCCTGTTCCGGCATCAGCGCATAGCCGCCACGATCGGCGACAAGCTGCGAGACTTTGGAACCCGGATCGCCCAGATCGCCGAAATGGCGCGCGCTCGCCGGACAGGTGGACACGCAGGCTGGCACGCGCTCAGCCTCTGGCAAATTCTCGTTGTAGATGCGATCGACACACAGGGTGCACTTCTTCATCACTCCTTCTGTGATGTCGTATTCACGCGCGCCATAGGGACAGGCCCATGAGCACAGCTTGCACCCGATGCACTTGCTTTCATCGACCAGCACAATGCCATCCTCAGCGCGCTTGTAGGAGGCGCCGGTCGGACACACAGTCACGCAGGCGGGCGTTTCGCAATGTAGGCAGGACCGCGGGAAGTGGACTGTGCGCCCAGTATCACCTTCGCCCACCTCGAATGCATGGATGCGGTTGAACCACACACCGGATGGATCGGCGCCATAGGGCTCGATATCGGTCATTGGCGCGGCGACACCGCCCGAGTTCCACTGCTTGCAGTTGATCGCGCAGGCATGGCACCCGACACAGGTGTCAAGGTCGATGACCAGGCCAAGCTTCTTCGCCGTCGGCGTGGGCAGGCTGGTCATGCCTTTCGCCCCTCGCGCAGCGCGCGGAACACCTTGCCGTAGCGCGACAAGCCGGGGCGCTGCGCGAGGCCCGCCGGCGGCGTCAGTACGTCATATTGCGGCTGGCTTCCCGCGACCTTTTCGTCACCGGCCTTCGTCACCCGCACGCGCAGGTCGTACCATGCCGCCTGTCCCGTAACCGGATCGGCGTTCGCATAGCGATATCCGTCATCCTGCGCCGGCAGCAGTTCGGAAATCACATGGTTCAGCAGGAAGCCACGCGCCGCCTCGGGTGCGTCAGGTGCCAGGTTCCAGGCACCACGCCGCTTGCCGATGGCATTCCAGGTCCACACCGTGTCGGAATTGACCCCATCCATCAGCCGCACCTGGGCGCGGACCTTGCCATGATGGCTTTCAACCCACACCCAGTCGTCGTCGGCGATTCCCAGCGCCGCGGCTTTCCTGTGGTGCATGTAAAGCTTGTTGCTGCCATGAATCTGGCGCTGCCAGGCATTCTGCGAATCCCATGAATGGTACATCGCCATGGGCCGCTGAGTGAGCGCATGCATCGGGAAGCTGTCGCGATCGATCGCCGCTTCCTCGAAAGGCATGTACCAGAGCGGCAGCGGGTCGAAATAGGTTTCGATACGGGCGCGATGCTGCGCCGGCGGCAAGCGGTCACCATGCCCCCGTGCCGACAGGCGGAAGCGCTGCAGCACCTCGCTGTAGACCTGTAGGATCACCGGATCGCTGTTGTCCATGAAGCCGAGCTTCACGGCGTAGTCGATATAGCCGCGGTTGACGTTCTTGAAATACTTGTGGTCCTCGGCCAGCTCGCCGAACCAATAACAGCCATTGGCGATATAGCGGTCGAGCTGCGCGGGGTTCGGCTTGCCAACACCGTGCTGGTCGCCGTTCTCGCCACGCCAGCCCGCCAGCATGCCGATGCCGGGCCGTCGCTCATGGAACACCATGTAATCCTTTAGGCCGCCGGGATAACGCGGCGAGCCGTCGGCATTGACCATTCCCGGCAGATGAAGGCGCGCACCCAGATCAAGCAGGACGTCCTGGAACGGCCGCACATCGCGATCGGGCGTCAGGATCGGCTGACGGATTGAATCGGCGGGACCATCGGCCTCCGAGATCGGACGATCCAATAGCGAAATACAATCGTGCCGTTCCAGATAGGTCGTGTCCGGCAGCACGAGATCGGCAAAGGCCACCATCTCGGACCAGAAGGCATCCGAATAAATGATGTGCGGGATCTTGTACTGCCCGGTCGCGGGGTCGCGGTCGGTCAGCATGTCCATCGTGCCGCCGGTGTTCATCGCGCTGTTCCAACTCATGTTCGCCATGAACATGAACAGCGTGTCGATGGGATAGGGATCGCCCTTCCAGGCCTGGGTGATGACCATGTGCATCACGCCATGGGCGGCAATGGGCGCTTCCCAGGAATAGGCCTTGTCGATGCGCTGAGCGGTGCCGTCGCCATCGACCAGAAGGTCAGCCGGTCCCTGTGGGAAGCCAAGGGGCGCACCCTTGAGCGGGTTGCCGGTACCTTGCGGCCCCGCTGGACGGTTTGCGGGCGGGATCGCCTTCGGATACGGCGCCTTGTAGCGGAATCCCCCGGGCACATCGATGCTGCCGAGCAAGATCTGCAGCACATGCAGGGCCCGGCAGGTGTGGAAGCCGTTGGAATGTGCGGAAATGCCCCGCATGGCGTGGAAGCTGACCGGGCGGCCAACCATCGTCTCGTGCCGACGCCCGGCGAAGTCCGTCCACGGGACATCGAGCGTGACGGTTTCCTCGAAGGCGACACGGGCGAGGTCGGCGGCGATGCGGCGGATCGTGGCCGCCGGCACGCCTGTCGTCGTTTCCACCGCCTCCGGCGCGTAGGCCGGGTCCAGGAAACGCTCGGCCAGCAGCACGAACGCAGGCACCGCTTTGCGGCCATCGGGCAGGCGCTGTTCGCCCACGAGGGCGGCATCGACATCGGCACCGAGAGCCGGGCCCAACGCCTTGGTCTTGCGATCCCAGCACAGCGGCGATCCCGCCCCGTCGCGGGCGAAGAGGCCGTCATCGGCCGCGCCGGGATCGCGGATCACGAGCCAGCCCGCATTGGTATAGCGGGCGAGATAGGCGAAATCGACCTTGTCGGCGAGCAGCAGTTCGCGGATCAGCGCGAAGATAAAGAGGCCATCCGTGCCCGGCCGGATACCGACCCATTCGTCGGCCACGGCGGAATAGCCGGTGCGCACCGGGTTGATGGAGACAAACTTCGCCCCGCGTTCCTTCAGCTTCGACAGGCCGATCTTGATCGGATTCGACGCGTGATCTTCAGCCACGCCGAACATCATGAAGTGCTTGGTGTGCTTCCAGTCCGGCTCGCCAAACTCCCAGAAGGATCCGCCGATGGTGTAGAGGCCGGCCGCGGCCATGTTCACCGAACAAAAACCACCATGGGCGGCGTAGTTGGGCGTGCCGAACTGCGTCGCCCACCAGCCTGTCAGGGCCTGGCTCTGGTCACGGCCGGTAAAGAAGGCAAGCTTGCGCGGGTCGCTCTTGCGGATGTCACCCAGCCATTGCGTCGCAATCGCCAGCGCCTCGTCCCACTCAATCTCGACGAATTCACCCTTGCCGCGGTCGCCCACCCGCTTCAGCGGTTTGGTGAGCTTGGCCGGCGACATCTGCTTCATGATGCCGGCCGACCCCTTGGCGCAGAGCACGCCCTTGTTTACGGGGTGCTTCTTGTTGCCCTCGATATAGCGAATCTGCCCATCCAGCATATGCACACGAATGCCGCAGCGGCAGGCGCACATATAGCAGGTGGTTTCCTTAATCGTGTCGGAAACGATGGGTGAAGTGTCGATGTGCGGGTCTGTCACAGCGCGGCAGGAGTGGGAGGGCGGGGTTTAGCGGCGCTTTTTCTGCTACGACAGGCGGCTTCTCGCTTTCCTGTCTCGGTCGTCGATAGCATAATTTGACAACGTCATGCGACGCCTAGTTTTCATCGCTTGTGCGACCGGTCATGCAACAGTCGCAAGGCTGCAGACATCACACGCGCGCGCTATTTCCTGTGTTGCATATTGCGAGAATCTAATCAGTCTCTGCAGATTACAAAACTATATACATGAGGCCAGTGTATATAAGAGGGTGCTGGCATGAGGCGTACTTGGTCCCTCCTGCTGGCGGTGTTCGTCGCCTGTGCAGCGCAACCGGCGGCAGCGCAGCTCGAGGCAGACCTATCGTCGCACCTCATTTCCATTACCTCCAACTTCACCGGAACGGAGCTGCTGCTGTTCGGCGCGGCGGACGGGCCGGGCGATATCGTCGTTGTGGTCCAGGGGCCGCGGGAAACGCTGACAGTCCGGCGAAAACAGCGAGTCGCCGGCGTGTGGCTCAACGGCCGTGCTGTCTCCTTCAGCGACGTGCCCGCCTACTACGCTGTTGCCTCCTCCCGGCCCCTGGCGCAAACCGTGCCGACCACCACGCGCGCGCAGTACCGGATGGGTGGCGAGTTTCTCGCCTTTTCGGTCGCCGCCGGCACCCAGAACATCGCGGGTGCAGAGTTGGCGGCCTTCCGCGAGGCCCTAGTGCGCAACAAACGGTCCGCCAGCCTCTACTTCGAGGCAGAGGGCAGTGTCACTTTCGTCGGCGAGCGGCTGTTTCGCACCAACATCGTAATCCCCAGCACCGCACCCGACGGTACGTATAACGTCAACATCTACCTGATCCGGAACCAGCGAGTCATCGACCAGAAGACGACACCGCTGTCGATCAACAAGGCCGGGCTGGAACGTGCAGTCCACGACATGGCCCATCAGCAGCCCGCGGCCTACGGCGTGATCGCGATCGCCATTGCAATTGTAGCTGGCTGGGGCGCCGGGGTCGTCTTCCGGCGCCGGGGCTAGTCAGCGCGACGCACGACAAGGCGGTACACGCCGTCCGCCTCGGTCGAGGATACCAATGCATGTCCGGTCGTGTCGCAGAATGCCTGGAAATCCTTGGGCGCCTGCGGATCGGTCGCCAGCACCTCGACCTCGTCGCCGGGCGCGAGTGACTTCAGCACCTTCTTGGTGCGCAGCACCGGCAGGGGACAGCGCAAGCCGCGGAGATCCAGGCTCTGCATGTTCATCCGCCCGACTTACGGTCGATAACGAAGCGAATCAGAGCCACTGCATCGGCTGAATCCCACTCTGCCGCACCGGCCAGCCGGCCGACTTCGCGTCCGCCGCGGTCATAAAGGATGGTCGTCGGCATCACTGTCACCCCCATGGCACGCGCCACGGTGCCGCGGTTGTCGAGATGCAGGCCGAGCACGGCAAGGTCGTTCTGCTGCAGGAAAGGCTCCGCCACCTTGCGCCCTTCGAGATCGACACTGATAGCGACAAGGGCGAAATCTTCTGCTGACAGCAACTTCTGCAAGCGCGCAAGCGACGGCATCTCGCGGATGCAGGGTGCGCACCATGTCGCCCAGTAGTTCACCAGCACGACCTTGCCACGATAGTTGTCCATGCGCTGTTCCGCACCCTCGCCATCTCGCCAGCGCGTCGTAGGCGCCATCGCGGGCTTTTCGGTCAGCACAAATTTGGCGACCGCGCCGCGAACCGGTGGGGCATCCGCAGGTCCGCTGTCGCGAAGAATCACGTAGGCGCCTGCGGCGACCAGGGCGACCACCATGGAGATCAAAAGTGAAGTAAGTCTGTTCATCGGCGAGAGATCAGCGACCGGCCACCGGCAGACCGCCGGAAGCGCGGCCGATCGTAGCCAGAACGACATCCTCGCGCAGAAGTTCGGGCAGGGCGAGGCCGTTCGGTGCCTGCGGGCCATAGACCATGTTGAACGGGATGCCGAAGCGAGCGTGGCGGGCGAGATAGTCGGCGATGACCGGATCGGGCTTGGTCCAGTCCGCCCGCATGCGAACGATCATGCTATCGTCCAGCAGATCGGCCACCGCTCCCCGATCCAGAACCAGCGACTTGTTCACCTTGCAGGTCACGCACCAGTCGGCGGTCACATCGACGAAGACCGTGCGGCCGTCCGCCACCAGGGACGGGATCGCGGCTTCGTCGAACGCAGCCCAGCGTGCTTCTGGCGCCAGCCGGGCCACCATCGGGGCAGACAGCCCGGGCGCCAGCACGGCAAGCACCGCACATGCCAGCGCCGCCGCGGTGGCGTGCCGCGTGATGCGCCGGCCGGCCGCGAGCAAGACAACCGCCAGAACGAGCGACCCCAGGGCGAGCATGGTTCCCGGCCAGCCCACCTGGGCAAACAGGATGGAAAGAAGCCAGATCCCCGTTCCAAGCAGCAGCACGCCCAGAACGCGCTTCAGGTGCACCATCCATACGCCAGGGCGCGGTAACCGCGTCACCAGGCCGGGCACGAGCGCCACGAGAAGATAGGGGGTAGCCATACCCACGCCCAGTGCGAGGAAGATCGCACCGATCTCGCCCGCACCCCGGCTGAGCGCATAGGCGATGGCGGTACCGAGGAACGGCGCCGAGCAGGGCGTGGCCAGAATGGTGGCGAAGACGCCGTTGAGGAAGGCACCAGCCGCACCACCTTTCGATCCGGTGCCGGTGCTGCCGCCAATCCAGGCCGGCAAGGAGACTTCGAACAGGCCAGCAAGGTTGGCGGCGAACAACACCACCACCGCCGCCATGACGGCAATGAAGGTCGGCGACTGGAACTGGAGGCCCCAGCCCAGCACCTGCCCACCCGCGAGGAGCGCAATCAACGCACCAGCCAGCGCAAGGAAAGTGGTCACGACGCCGGCCGCCGTTGCCAGGAAGCTGCGCCGCACGGCGCTGCGGCCGCGCTGACCGGCATCGACCACCGCCAGAAGCTTGATCGAGAGAACCGGCAGCACGCAGGGCATGATGTTGAGCAGCAGCCCACCGAGCAATGCAAGTCCCAGCGCCAGCCATAGAGACAGGAAGGCCGTGCGCTCGCTGTCGCCAAGACGGAGCGTGATGGTCTGTTCCACCGCCTGGTCGCCATCGACGAGCGTGACGGTGACCGGCGCACCCAGCAGGTCGCGCGCCACCACCTTGCTGGCCGCAACGGGGAGATGCATCACGGCCCGCCGCGCCCCATCGGACAACGCGAGTTCCGGCCGTCCGAAGGCATAGCCGTTCGGCCCTTCGACGAAGATGTCCGGCGCGCGGAAGGATTCGCTGGTGGAGGCCACCACCTGGAGCACGCGTTGCGTTCCGTCGGTGACGATTTCGGCCCGTTGAATGGCCAAGCTCGGCACCGGTCCAACGGTGGGCACCAGCGATACAAATTTGTTGATCAGGCTTGCCTCGGGGCCGATGGCACCGCCTGCCGGCAACGCGAGTGC
>CANJEJ010000122.1 GCA_947473325.1 Alphaproteobacteria bacterium
CAGCGTCGCGGGCAGGATCTCCAGGTCGTGGAATGCGATGCCCGAGGTGACCAGCGTGCGCACCAGCGCGTCGGAGTCGGCGGTGTAGAGCGTATGGACGCCGTCCTTCAGCGACTGCCGTGCGACCGGCCCGACGGCAAGCGGTTCGCTCGTGCGCAGGCGCACCCGCCGCAGGCCCACCTGAGCGCGGATCGCGGCGGTGGTGCCGTCGGCGATCACCCGGCCATGGCCGATCACGGCGACACGGTCGGCAAGCTGGTCGGCCTCTTCCAGGTAATGGGTGGTGAGCAGCACGGCGCCGCCCTGGGCGCGATAGGCGCGCACCGCGTCCCACAGCCGGCGGCGCACGTCGATGTCGAGGCCGGTGGTGGGTTCGTCGAGGAAGACGGCGCGGGGCTTGCCGGCGAAGGCGAGCGCGACGCTGAGCATGCGGCGCTGGCCGCCGCTCAGGGCGCCGCCGCGCCGCTTGGCCAGCGCGGTCAGGCCGAAGCGGTCGAGCAGTGCCTCGGGCGCCTCGCCATTGGGATAGTGGCGGCAGACGAAGCGGGTGACTTCCGCGACGGTGAGGCCGAGGGGGAAGCCGCTGTCCTGCGGCGTGACGCCGATGGCGGCACGTGTGGCGGGCTGGCGCGGGTCGGCGCCGAACAGGCGGACGGTGCCGCTGTCGGGCGGGCGCAACCCGGTGAGCAGGCTGACCGCCGTGCTCTTGCCGGCGCCGTTGGGGCCGAGCAGGGCAAGAATCTCGCCCGGCGCGAGGCTGAGCGAGACACCCTCCAGCGCCCGGATCGCGCCATAGGATTTGTGGACGGCGATCAGTTCGGCGGCGGGCTGGGTCATGGTGTCACTCTAGGCCTCGGGTTCGGCACGGGTCCATGGACCGGTTGACGCAATCGCACGCGCCTCCGTAGGGTCCGGCAGCAGCTTTGGGAGAGTTTCATGGACAAGATCGCGGTCGTTGGCGCCGGCATGGTGGGGCGGGCCTGGGCCATCGTCTTCGCCCGGGCAGGGCTCGACGTCGGGCTCTATGACCCGGACGGGCGCGCGGTGCAGGACGCGCTGTTCAAGATCGCGCTCGCCGTGCAGGACCTCGCCACCGAGCAGCTGATCGACGAGGAGCCGACCGCTGTGCTCGCCCGCATCACCGCCGGCACCAGCCTGCCGGCCGCGCTCCAGGGTGCGATCCATGTGCAGGAAAACGGGCCCGAGGACCTTGAGGTCAAGAAGCGCATCTATGCCGAGCTCGATGCCCTGACGGCGCCGGGGGTGCCCATCGCGTCGTCGACCTCAGGCATCAAGGCCTCGGCCTTCAGCGAAGGGCTGCCCGGGCGGGCGCGGTGCCTCGTCGCCCATCCGGTGAATCCCCCTTCGGTCGTGCCGCTCGTCGAACTGGCGCCGGCGCCCTGGACCGACCCGGACGTGGTGACGCGCACGCGCGCGCTGATGGAACGGGTGGGGCAGCAGCCGATCACGGTGAAGAAGGAGATCGACGGCTTCATCCTCAACCGCCTGCAGGGCGCGCTGCTCAACGAGGCGCTGAAGCTGATCGCCGACGGTTATGTCTCGACCGAGGATCTCGACAAGACGGTGAAGCACGGGCTTGGCCTGCGCTGGTCCTTCATGGGGCCGATGGAAACCATCGACCTCAACGCCCCGGGCGGCCTGCCCGACTATGCCAAACGCTATGGCCCCATCTATCATCAAGTGAACAAAGAATCGGTTCCAAGGGATTGGGACGAAAGGCTTTTTGGCCAGGCTGCCCGTGACCGCCGCGCCACCCTGCCGATGGAACAGCACGCCGAACGCCAGGCCTGGCGCGACCGCCGCCTGATGGCGCTCGCCCGCCAGAAGAAGCAGGCGGCGAAGGAGATTGGCGACTAGCCGTTTCGGCGCCCATGCGCCGGATTGATGCCAGAGATCAGAACTATTGGCTGGAATGACGCCCAATTGCGCCGGATAACGGGCGCATGGCCGACCTCCGCATCTGCTTTTTCGGCGACAGCTTCGTCAACGGCACCGGCGACCCGGCCATGCTGGGCTGGACGGGGCGCGCCTGCGCGGCGGTGCGAGCGGGTGGCGTGGAACTCACCGCCTACAACCTCGGCATAAGGCGCGACACCTCGGCGGATGTCCGGGCGCGCTGGCGTGACGAAGCGCGGCGGCGGTTGCCGGCGGGCGTGGAGGGCCGGCTGGTGTTTTCCTTCGGCGCCAATGATTCGGTGATCGAGGGGGCAGGGCCGCGCGTCGATCCCGTGCTGAGCGCCGAGAACCTCCGCAATATTCTGAATCAGGCCAGGGAGTTAGGCCCCGTTTTTGTCATCGGCCCGCCACCGCTCGGCGATTCGATCCGCCACGCCAGCCTTGCCGCGCTGTGCGATTCCTTTGCCGCCGTTTGTCACGAAATATCAGTGCCTTACCTGCCAGTCCTGACACAACTCACAGGCAGCCGTGTGTGGCTGAAGGAAGCCGCGCAGGGCGACGGCGCGCATCCCGGCGCGGGCGGCTACCAGGCGCTGGCGGATCTGGTGCAAGCGTGGCCGCCTTGGCAGGCATGGGCGGAGAAGTAGGACAGGCTCTACATGTCGGCCGACGTTCAGTTGCGGATTTACTTGGTTGCCGTGGCCCTGATCGCCGCCACGTTTCTGTGGGCCGTTGCCGATAGCAACTTTCCGTATCTCTCCAGGCGGGTCGCTCAATCGATGTCGGAGGGCGACGCGGCCCTGTTTCAATCCAGCCTGCGTCTGGTACGAGGTGGCGCAGGTGGCTATGCCGGTGAGATTCGCCCCTTCACCACACCTCTGTCTCCCGAATACGGTCCTGTGAGCGACGCGAGGCTCACCCTCACTTTCATGGCGCGGGAGTGGGGTCCTCGCAACACCTTGTCGAAAAGCGATTCAGCAACAATCCTGTGGACCACCCGGTCTGTCTCCCCACCGGGCAGAGCCGCGACGGATCGCGAACTGGACCTGCGCCTGCTTTCCCTTGGCGCGGCGACGGAGCTCTCACAGGCGGGCGTGCATTTGGCGCAGATGGTGGTCGAGGCATCTCCGCGCGGCGAGTTGGGGCAGCGCATTGTGACGTTTCCAGCCTCTGCTGGACAAAACTCGCAGCCTCTTCCGAAAGCCGAGGCCCGGGCCATGCAAAACCTGCTGGACAGTCTGCCCCTGCGTCTTGGTCCGATGACGGCGGTGCCGGGAAACCTCGCGATCCCTGCCGAGGATTTGCGGTCCTTCCTCTCTAGTCTGATGGGGACCGGGTTGGGCGGCAACTACTACAAGTCGCAATCCGGTGGCCGCCAGATGTTGGGTGGCGCCGAGGCCGTCGGCCTCACGACCATTGGTGGCCGGGAAGCAGTGCTGTTGCGCCTGGGATTGCGTTGGAACGAGTGGTCGGGTCACGCCCTGGCCAAAGGATCGCGCACGACGAAGACCGATGTCGAGGGGTTTATTGCCGTTGATCTTGCCACGGGCCTGATCTCGGAGGGGTACATTCGCCTGGAATACGAGACGATGCAGAGCGGTGACGTGCAGGAGCGATACTTTGCCGTATCCACCGTGAACACCGCGTTCCAGCGCTAAGTCACCTTCCGCCTCGGCCGGGTGATCATCAGCATCGCCGGCACCATGGCGACGATGCCCGTGATGCCCAGGATCATGAAGCCGTCCTGATAGCCGAGCAGGTTGGCCTGGGCGCCGATCATGCGGCCGATGTATTGCATCGCGGCGGGGAACTGCTGGATGTCGGGTGTGCCCAGGCGGGCGAACAGGTGCTGCAGCTGGCGGGCAAGCTCCATCATCGTCTGGTTGTCGGCGGTCTGGTCGGCGGTGAAGCCTTCGGCGTGGAAGGCCGAGCGGGCGATGAGGGCCGAGGCGAGCAGGTTGACGCCGAACGCGCCGCCCAGCTGGCGGGTGAAGTTGATGATGCCGGAGCCCTGCGCCAGGAAATGCAGCGGCAGCACCTTGAGCGAGCCGATGCCCAGCGCCGGGAAGATGAAGGCGAAGCCAAGCCGGCCGAAGATGGTCCACAACACGAGCGTCCAGAAGCCCGTGTTGGCATCGGCGCCGGCGAGCAGCAGGCAGGACAGCGCGCTGAGGCCAAGGCCGATATAGATCAGCACATAGGGCGGCCACAGGTCGGCGAGCCGCCCGGTGATCGGGAAGCTGAGTCCGATGGCAAGGCCGGCGGGCAGCAGCAGCAGGCCGGCGTCGGTGGGCGTAAGGCCCTGCACCTCCTGCACGAAGAGGGGGATGAGATAGGTGCTGCCGAACAGCGCCACGCCGATGACGAAGGACACGAAGGCCGCGGCGGCGAAGCGGCCATTCAGGAAGATGCGCAGGTTGATCAGCGGCTGGGCGACATGCAGCTGCCACGCCACGAAGACGACGAGCACGCCGGACGCGGCCAGGAAATAGACCAGCACATTGTCGGCGAGCCAGCCGTCGCGCTGGCCGCGCGACAGCGCCACGAGGAGCAGGGCGACGCCCAGCGTGATCAGGATGGTGCCGGCCCAGTCGAAGCGGCGGTGGGTGGCGGCGAGCTTGCCGGGGATGAAGACCATCGCCATCAGCAGGCCGATGAAGTCGAAGGGCGTCGCCATGAAGAAGACGAAGCGCCAGGACAGCTGGTCCATCAGCATGCCGGCGAGGGTGGGCCCGAGCGCCGGCGCCAGCACGGTGCCGATGGCGAAGACGCCCATGGCGCTGCCGCGGCGGTCGGCGGGAAAGACCTGGAAGACGAGCAGCATCGTCATCGGCTGGATGATGCCGGAGGCGGCGCCCTGCAGGCAGCGCGCGACGATCAGCACGTCTTCGTTGGGCGCGAATCCGCCCATGAAGCCGCCGATCTCGCAGGCGACGATGGCGCCGATGAAGGTGGCGCGGAAGCCGAAGCGTTCGGTGAACCAGGCGGCGAGCAGCATGCACACCGTGGTCGCGGCGAGGAATCCGGTGGCGAGCCACTGCGCCTGGTCATGGCCGAGGCCGAAGGTCCCCATGATCTCGGGGATGGCGACGTTGATGGTGGTGGACGACAGCACCTGGCCGAAGGTGCCGGTGATCGCGGCGGTGATGACGAGCCAGCGGTAGTTCGGCCCGTACTGGGCTTCGAGCGCCTGAAGGCTGTTCGGGCCGCCTTCAGCGATCGACGTCAATCTTGACCTCGACCATCATGCCGGGCCGCAACAGGCCGTCGCGCTGGGCGACACTGATCTTCACCGGCAGGCGCTGGGTGACCTTGGTGAAGGTGCCGCTCGGGTTGGCGTTGGGCAGCAGCGCGAACTGGCTGGTGGCGGCATGGCCGACGCGGGCGATGGTGCCTTCGAATATCTCGCCCGGATAGGCATCGACCGTCACCTGCACGGGCCTGCCCACCTTCAGGTGGCGGATGTCGGTTTCCTTGACGTTGGCGTCGACCCAGATGTCGTCCGGGTTGTGGATCAGCAGCAGGCGCTGGCCGGGACCGACGAACTCGCCCGGCTTGACGAATGTGCCGTCGATGACGCCGTCGAGCGCGGCGCGGATCTCGTGCTCGGTGACGGCAAGCTTCTGGCGGTCGAGCTGGGCGCGCAGCGCTTCGGTTTTTGGCTCCAGGCCCGCGAGCTCGCGGCGCAGCACTTGCACCTCGCGCTGGTCGGCCTCGGCCTGCAGCAGCGACGCGCTCGCCACCTCGACCTCGGCGCGGGCGCGGGCGAAGGCCTGCTCGGCGCGGGAGAAGGCGGCGCGGTCGGTGTCGAGGCGCTGCTGGGCGATGACGCCCGCGGCGAGCAGGGCACGGGCGCGGTCATAGGCGGTGCGGGCGAATTCCAGGTCGCTGCCGGTGGCGGCCAGCGTGGTTTCCGCCGCCACGCGGCGTGACTTCGCGCCGGCGATCTGGCTGGCGGCCTGGCGTTCCACCATGTCGATGCGGGCGACCAGTCGCTCGCGCTCCGCACCGGCCACGGCCATCTGCGCCTGCAGCTCGGCGGCCTGGAAGGCGGCGTCGCGGTCGTCCATGCGGATCAGCAGGTCGCCTGCCTTGACCGGCTGGCCGGTGCGCACCGCGATCGAGACGACGCGGCCGGGGACCTGCGAACTCACCGAGACGATGTCGGACGCGATGCGCGAATCGGAAATGAAGACGTGGGTGAAGCGGTCGTTGAGCCAGTAGCCGCCGCCGGCGACGCCGGCGAGAAGCAGCAGCGCAAGGATGCCGACGCGCGCCGTCCGGCCGATGGTCCAGCCGCGGCGCGGCGCAACGATGGGCGCTTCGCCGACCGGGGCGAGGGGCGGTTCGGGGCGCTGCGGGTGCAACGCCCCGATGCGTCGGGGTTCCGGGGCAGCAGGTGCCGGTTCGGCCATGGCTGTGTTGCTGCCCCTTGTGTAAGTGCGGTTACGCGGCGCTGCGCTTCGGTCCGTAGCGCCGGACGCGAAGATCGGCCTGGGCCTGGTGGCCGGCGAAATTCTCGATGGCGCAGAGACGCGAGCAATATTCGCCGATCATCGCGCTCGCCTCGGGCGTGCAGCGCTGATAGGTGACCGTCTTGATGAACTTGCCGACCCACAACCCGCCGGTGTAGCGGGCGCCACCGCGCGTCGGCAGCGTGTGGTTGGTGCCGATTACCTTGTCGCCATAGGCGACATTGGTTTCATGGCCCAGAAACAGCGCGCCGTAATTGCGCATGTTGGTCAGGTAGTAGTCCGGGTTGCGCGTCAGGATCTGGACGTGTTCCGAAGCGATCTCGTCGGCGAGCTTGCGCGCTTCTTCATGCCCGTCGACGACGAGGATGCGGCCATAGTCGCGCCAGGCGACCGACGCGACATCGGCCGTCGGCAGCGTCTTGAGCTGGCGTTCGATCTCGGCCGGCACGGCTTTCGCGAGCGCCTCCGAGGTGCTGATGAGGACGGCGGGCGAGTTCGGCCCGTGTTCGGCCTGGCCGAGCAGGTCGGTCGCGACCATTTCGGCGTCGGCCGAATCGTCGGCGACGATCAGCGTCTCGGTCGGGCCGGCGAGCAGGTCGATGCCGATGCGGCCGAACAGCTGGCGCTTGGCTTCGGCGACATAGGCGTTGCCGGGGCCGACGATCATGTCGACCGGCTTGATCGTCTCGGTGCCGAGCGCCATCGCGGCGATGGCCTGGATGCCGCCCAGGATATAGATCTCGTCGGCGCCGGCCAGATGCATGGCGGCGATGGTGGCGGCCGGCATCTCGCCGTTGATCGGCGGGGTGCAGGCGATCACGCGCGGCACGCCGGCGACCTTGGCCGTCAGCACGCTCATATGGGCGGAGGCGACCATCGGGTAGCGGCCGCCAGGGACGTAGCAGCCGACCGAATCGACCGGGATGTTCTTGTGGCCGAGGGTGACGCCGGGAATGGTCTCGACCTCGACGTCATGCATCGAATCGCGCTGTATCTGGGCGAAGCGGCGGATCTGGGTCTGGGCGAACTTGATGTCGTCGATGGTACGCTTCGGCACCGAGGCGACGATCTTCTCGATCTCGGCGGGGCTCAGGCGGAAGTCGGCCGGCGACCACTTGTCGAACTTGACCGACAGGTCGCGCACCGCGGCGTCGCCGCGCGTCTTGATGTCCGTGATGATGCCTTCGACGGTGTGGCGGACGCGCGTGTCGTCCTCTTCACGGGCGGTTTCGGTCTTGCCGGCTTTCAGTTCGCGGATCATGACGGGGGCTCCCCCGGACGGGGTTGCCCCGGTCCGGTCTGCTCAAAGGTATACAACAGGAAAAGGCCCCACCCCCGCAAGGGTTGGGGCCGGGTTTTTGCTCAGAAGTTCTGCTGCTGCCGCTTCAGGGCCAGCTGGCTCATCGCCACGGCGATGATCAGGCCGCCGCCATAGATGAAGTCCTGGACGAAGGACGGCGCGCCGACGATCTGCATGCCGCTGACGCAGAAGGCGAGGAAATAGACGCCGATGAACGAGCCCCAGGGGTTGAAGCGGCCCGGGGTGATGGCGGTGGCACCCATGAAGGCGCCGGCAAAGGCGAACAGCACCATGCCGCGCTGGGCGACCGGCTCGGCCGAACCCGTGCCGCCGACCAGCAGGATGCCGGCAAGGGCGGCGATCATCGAGCAGGCGATCAGCGCACCGGCGCGCACCTGGTCGACGCGGATGCCCGACAGCCGCGCCACCTCGCGGCCGCGGCCGACGAAAAGGAGGCGGCGGCCCTGCGCCGTGTATTGCAGGAAGTACCAGATCACCGTCGCCAGGATGACGACGTAGAAGAAGATGTAGGACAGGCCGGCGATGCGCTCGACGATCACATACTTGATCAGCGGGAAGGACACGTTGGTGACGGTCTGCGACGAGCTGATCCAGATCGCGATGCCGTGCAGCAGTGTCTGCATGCCGAGGGTCACGATCAGCGAATGGATGCGGAAATAGAGGATGAGAAAGGCGTTCACCGCACCGATCGCAGCGCCGGCCGCCAGCGCGACCAGCATCGCGGGCAGCAGCGGCCACTCGTACCAGACGTTGAGAATCGCCACCGTCATCGCCGACACGATCATCGTGGCTGCGACCGACAGGTCGAAGTCACCCGCCGTCAGCGGCAGGATGAGGCCAAGCGTGAGCACCACGATGTAGGACTGCGATCCGAAGATCGTCGTGACGTTGCTCCAGTTGACGAAGGCGCTGTTGGCGAAGCCGAAGACGATGACGACGGCGGCCCAGGCAAACAGCAGCGCGTATTTCTGCGCGATCGTCTTGGTGTTGAAGAGGATGCCGCCGATGACGAAGTCGCCGGGGCCCGGCTCGACCGCGGCCCGCATGCCGTCGCTTGCCGGCAGGCCGGGTGGTGGCGGCGCGGGGCGCGGCGGATAGGGGCGGTTGACACCGATGATCGGGGCGGCGGCCTGGCCCTGGCGCTGCTGCACAACAACAATGGCGGCGAGAATCACCAGAACCGCGAGAATGATCGCAATCAACATCTGTTTCGCTTAACGGGTTGGTTTCTTGGGTTTCGGCGTGCGCGGCCCGACAGGCTTGGCGCGGCTGGCACGCGGCTTGCGCACCGGCTTGAAGGCATCGTCGTTGCGCATCGCGGCGCGGCGGCGGCGCGGGCCCGACGACGCACCGGCATCGGCCATCTCGCGCTCGGCCTGCGGCGGTACGTCGCCGCCAATCAGATGCGCGGGCAGGACCGGTGTCGGCGAGGGCAGCGAAGCGCCCGGCGGATCATCCTTCGGGATCAGGTGCGCGGGCAGCACCGGTTTGCTCGTCGGCGGCTCCACGGCCTTGGCCGGTACGGGCAACGCGGGGGCCGGCGCGGCCGCGCCACTCAGGGTGGCACTGGCGTAGCAATGCTCGGTGATGTTGTCCTTGGCGACCGCGCTGCCGCGCAACTCGGCGACGATGCGGCCGCGGGCGAAAACCAGCACGCGGTGGCAGATGGCGGCGAGCTGTTCATGGTCGGAACTGGCGCAGATCACGCCTGTGCCGCGGTCGGCCGCTTCCTTGATCGACTTGAAGACGGACTGGCGGGCGCCGACATCAACGCCCTGCGTCGGCTCGTCGAGCAGCAGCAGCAGCGGGCCGGTCTGCATCCACTTGGCCAGCAGCACCTTCTGCTGGTTGCCGCCCGAGAGCGATTCAAGATTGAGCGCCGGGCGGTTGGGCGTCACCTCATAGGCGTGCCCCTGGGAGACCGTCTCCTTGACCATGGCAAGACGGTCGAGGCGGAAGCCGCGGCGGAACCAGTCGAGCACCGGCAGGGTCAGGTTGTCGGTCAGCGGCAGCGTGCCGACGCCGCTGGCGAACTGGCGGTCGCCGGGCAGGAAGGCGATGCCGGCGCGCACGGCCCACAGCGGGTCCATGGTCGGCAGGCTGAGTTCGTGGCCATGCAGCGACAGCGTACCGCTTGTCGCGCGGCTTGCGCCGAAGACGAGGTGCGGCACGAGTTCATAGCCCGAGCCGATCAGGCCGGTGAGGCCGATGATCTCGCCCTCGTGGATGTCGATCGAGACATCCTGGACGATGCCGCCCGACAGGTTGCGGATGCTGATGTCGACCTTGCGGTCACTCAGGTCGGCGTGGTCGACCTCGAACAAGTCGACGCGGCGGCCGATGATCTTCTCGATGTATTCGCCGCGCTCGGCGCCTGCCGTCTCGATCACGCCGGCGAGCTTGCCGTCGCGCAGCACCGTGGCGCGGTCGGTGATTTCCATCACCTCGTCCACGTCATGGCTGACGAAGATGACGCTGGCGCCGTGCTTGATGATGTCGCGCACGAGACGGAACAGCTGTTCCACGCCTTCGCGCGGCAGGAAGGGGGTGGGCTCGTCGAGCACCAGGATGCCGGCGCCGCCATGAACCGGCTTCGCCGTGCGGATGTCCTCGAAGGCGCGCACGATGGCGAGCAGCGCGCGCTGCACCTGGGGCAGCGTGGCGACCATGGCGTCGGGGTCGAGGTCGAGCTGGAAACGGGCGAAGATTTCGCGCGCACGGCGCTTTTCCGCCGGCCAGTCGATGCGCCAGTTCGCCTTGGTGG
>CANJEJ010000123.1 GCA_947473325.1 Alphaproteobacteria bacterium
ATTGTCACGGCCAACAACAAGATCGTGCCCGACGACTATCCCTTTTACCTGACCGACGACTGGGCCGTGCCCTTCCGGGCCGAGCGCATCCAGGAACTGCTCGGCAAGACACCGAAGCATTCCGTCACCAGCTTCCGCGCGATCCAGAACGACGTGCAGTCCGGGGCCGCGGAACTGTTCCTGCCGCTGCTGCTCGACATCCAGCCCGCCAACGAACGCCAGGCCGAGGCGCTGCGCCGCCTGCGCGCCTGGGACGCCGTGATGGACCGCGACAAGGCCGAACCGCTGATCTATCTCGCCTGGTACCGCGAGCTCGGCCGCGCCATCTATGCCGACGAACTCGGCGACCTGTTTCCGGAATTCTGGAATCTGCGGCCCCAGTTCATGCAGCGCGTGCTGACCCAGTCGCCGCGCTGGTGCAACGACGTGACCACCGAAGCCGTGGAGGCCTGCCCGGACCGCATCTCGCTCGCGCTCACGCGCGCGCTGGAATATCTGGCTGCCCGCCATGGCAACGACATGAGCAAGTGGCGCTGGGGCGACATGCACACGGCGCACAGCGAACACCGCCCCTTCTCGGGACAGCCGGTATTCGGCACCATCTTCGACATCGACCTGCCTGCAAGCGGCGACAGCTTTACGGTCGCGGCCGCACATCACCGCATCAACCGCGAGGCCAACCCCTTCCGCCAGCACCACGGCGCCAGCCTGCGGGCGATCTACGACCTTTCCGATCTCGACAATTCGGTCTTCATCCAGTCGACCGGCCAGTCCGGCAATCCGCTCTCCGGCCTTTACCGCGCCTTCGCCCGCACATGGCGCGACGGCGGCTATGTGCCGATGACGACGGACCGCGCCGACATCCAGGCGGGTGCCATCGGCACGCTCTTTCTCGACCCGGTGCGCTGACATGGCGGTGATCACCGAACCCACCGCCGCCGATATCCACGCCGCCGCACATGCGATCATGGGCGCGCTGGTGCGCACGCCCTGCCTCTACTCCCGCACGCTTTCGGAACTCACCGGCGCCGAGATCTTCGTCAAGTTCGAGAACCTGCAATATACCGCGTCCTTCAAGGAGCGCGGCGCGCTCAACAAACTGCTCGCCCTGAAAGCCGAGGGATTCGCCGGCGGCGTTGCCGCCATGTCGGCGGGCAACCACGCCCAGGGGCTTGCCTATCACGCCCGCCGGCTCGGTATTCCCACCACCATCGTGATGCCGAAGGCGACTCCCGTCGTGAAGGTGCGCCACACCCGGGCCTTCGGCGCCCGCGTGGTGCTGGAGGGCGATGACCTCGACGGCGCCAAGGTGGCCTGCGACCAGATCGTGGCGGCGGAAGGCCTGACGCTCGTCCACCCCTTTGACGACCCGCTGATCATCGCCGGCCAGGGCACGATCGCGCTGGAGATGCTCGACCATCACCCCGACCTCGAGGTGCTGGTCGTGCCGCTCGGCGGCGGCGGCCTGATCAGCGGCATGGCCATCGCCGCCAAGGCGCACAACCCCGCCATCGAAATGATCGGCGTCGAGGCCGAGCTGTTCCCGTCGATGCGCGAGGTGCTTGCCGGCCGCAGCCCGCATATGGATGGCCTGACCATTGCCGATGGCATCGCGGTAAAGAAACCGGGCCTCCTGACCCGGACCATTATCGGCCGGCTGGTGTCCGACATCCTGCTCGTCTCGGAAGCGGCGCTCGAGCGGGCCATCATGTCGCTGCTCGAAATCGAGAAGACGGTTGCCGAAGGGGCGGGCGCCGCGGCGCTGGCTGCCGTCCTGGGCCATCCCGAGCGCTTCCGTGGCAGGCGCGTCGGCATCGTCCTGTCGGGCGGCAACATCGATTCGCGGCTGCTCGCCTCGGTCATCCAGCGCAGCATGGCGCGCGATGGCCGGGTGGTGCGCCTGCGCATCGACCTCAAGGATGTACCGGGCGCGCTGGCCGAGGTCGCCACCGTGTTCGGCGAGGCCGAGGCCAACATCATCGAGGTCGCCCACCAGCGCGTCTTTACCCGCGGCTCGGCCCGCGGCACCCAGATCGAGGTGGTGGCCGAGACCCGCGATGCCGGCCACGCCCGGTCGCTGGGCGATCTTTTGCGCCAGAAGGGCTATGCGCTGGCCTGGCTCGACGGGCCGATCGACGAACCCCGTTAACCAACACCGCCGCCTGCGACCCGGCGGCCTTTGGCAAAAGCCTGCGCGCGCCTTACACTGCCGGCTGCTAAGTCATTCATGGGCCAGCCTTTGGTCCTTTTGGTAGCGTCGGGCAGCAGCATGGAAGCCGGTCACAGCCAGCCCATCATCATCAAGAAGGTGCACAAGCACGAAGGCCATGGTCACCACGGCGGCGCGTGGAAGGTGGCTTATGCCGACTTCGTGACGGCGATGATGGCGTTCTTCCTGCTGCTCTGGCTGCTGCAGACCACCACGGACGAACAGAAGAACGGCATCGCCGACTATTTCACGCCCACCACCGCCACGCTGTCCAAGGTCAGCGGTTCGGGCGACATCCTGGCCGGCCGCTCGTTCAGCGACTCCGGCGCCCGCATCGGCGAGGGCGGCACGCCGTCGGTCGTCGTCGCCCTGCCGCCGCCGCCCGACCGCAGCGCCAGCGACAAGGAACTCGCCGAGGCGCAGGCCAAGAAAGAACAGGAGATGTTCGAGCAGGCGATGCAGGCGCTGGAAAAGACCCTGTCGGAAAATCCCCAGCTCGCCGACCTCAAGAACAACATCCGCATCGATGTGACGTCGGAAGGCATGCGCATCCAGATCATCGACCAGCAGGGCGGCGCGCTGTTCGACGCCGGCTCGGCCAGCATGCGCCCGCGCACGCGCGAACTGATCGCCCAGATTTCCAAGGTCGTGAACGGCATGCCGAACGACATCTCGATCAGCGGCCACACCGACTCGACGGCGTTCCAGCGCGGCGACTACGGCAACTGGGAGCTGTCGAGCGACCGCGCCAATTCGAGCCGCCGGGCCCTGATTTCCTCGGGCGTCGCCTCGGACCGCATCACCCAGGTGGTGGGCCGCGCCGACCAGGAACCGCTGATCGAGGAAGACCCCTCGGCGCCGCAGAACCGCCGCGTCAGCATCGTCCTCAAGCGGACGGCCGGCGTGCTGCCGCCCGAATTGCAGAAGAAGTAGCCGGACCTTGGCAACCCGGCCCCGGGTCGCCATCATGGGGGCGCGCCGCGAGGCTCCCCCTCTGCCGCGCCGCGTGAGTGGTGCATGAACAAGCCGCCCGACACACCGCTGGTCCGCTTCTACAAGACGCCGACGATGCGCTGCCCCTACCTTGAGGGACGGCAGGAGCAGCTGGTCTTCACCCACCTGCGCGGCGACAACGCCGACCACCTGCACAGCGTGCTCGCCCAGGCCGGCTTCCGCCGCAGCCACAACATCGTCTACCGGCCCGATTGCGACGGCTGTTCGGCCTGCGTCCCGGTGCGCGTGCGGGCGATGGAGTTCGAGCCCCGCCGCCCCTTCCGCCGCGTGCTGCGCCGCAACGTCACACTCAGCGCCAGCATCGTCGCGCCCGTCGCGACGGCCGAGCAGTATGACCTCTTCACGCGCTACCAGTTCTCGCGCCACGAGAATGGCAGCATGTCGCACATGGACTTCGCCGAGTACCGCTCGATGGTGGAGGACACGCCGGTCGACACCATGCTGATCGAATACCGCGAGCCCGACAGCGTGCTGTTCGGCGTCGCGCTGACCGACCGGCTGCGCGACGGGCTGTCGATGGTCTACAGCTTCTTCGAGCCCGACGCGGAAGAGCGCAGCCCCGGCACCTTCATCATCCTCGACCACATCGCACGGGCGTCGATGCTCGAGCTGCCCTATGTCTATCTCGGCTACTGGATCGCCGATTGCGAGAAGATGGCCTACAAGCGCCGCTTCGCGCCGCTGGAAATTCTCGGCCGCACGGGCTGGCGGCTGGATGCGGGACCGGCCTGAGCCAGCCCCGCGTTCAGAAAACCTAGAACGCCCCGCGCATCGCGCGGACCACCTTCCACGCACCAGGCAGCGCCAGCGCCGCGAGCACGATCTTCACCGCATCGCCGAGCAGGAAGGGCACGAGGCCGTTGGCGATGGCGGCCTGGAAGGCCGTCGCACCCGCCGGGATGAACTTGGCGCCCAGCGTGGCGTACCAGTTGCTGAGCCAGGCGACGCCGCAGGCATAGATGACGATGTTGCCGATCACCATGGCGGCGAGCGTCAGCAGGATGCGGCGCGACCAGCCCTTTTCCGCCAGCGCGCCGGCGGCGGCGGCGGCGAAGATGAAGCCGATGATATAGCCGCCGGTCGGACCGCTGAGGATCGCCATGCCGCCCTTGAAGCCATGGAAGACCGGCAGGCCGATGGCGCCTTCCAGCGCATAGAGCGCGAGCGACAGGCCGCCCATGCGCCAGCCGAGCGCGAGGCCGACCACCAGCACGCCAAAGGTCTGGCCGGTGAAGGGCACCGGATACCACGGCACCTGCACCTGCGCGGTCGCGGCGACGAAAATGCTGCCGACAAGGACCAGCATCGCGTTGCGCAGCAACGCGGCAACGCCGGCCTGGTCGGCGGCGGGCCAGAGCACGTCGGCAAGCGTGCGGGGCGCCAGCGGGCGCGGGTCCAAGGCTTGGATGGTCATGGGCAAACTCCTCTCGAATCTGGCTCTTCTATACAGCCAAATAGGTGCGCCGTCAGGCGTCGAAGCGGTTGTTCTTGGGGAAGCCCTTGGGGACGATGCGGCCGGCCTGGCCGCGCTCGCCGAGATAGGGCGTGAGGTCGCGGCCCGCCAGCGTGAAGGTGCGGGCGCCGCTCGTCCAGGTGAGGCCGTCCTTCTTCTGGAAGGTCTTCGCGTCCTCGAGCCCGCCGTCCTTGAAGCGCTGCAGCGTGACGCCGCGGCCCTTCTCCATCTCGGGCACCTCCTTGAGCGGGAAGACCAGCAGCTTGCGGTTCTCGCCGACGAGCGCGATCGAATCGCCCGCCACGGTGGCGCAGACCTGCGCCTCGCCGCCGTCCTTGAGCGACAGCACGCGGCGGCCGCCCTTGGTCTGGGCAACGGTTTCGCTTTCCGGCACGATGAAGCCGCGCCCGTCGCGCGCCACCACCAGCAGCTTGCGCGCGGGGTCGTGCACCATCAGCGTGATCATGTCGTCCTCGTTGCCGAGGTCGATGAAGAGGCGCAGCGGTTCGCCGAAGCCGCGGCCGCGCGGCAGCCGGTCGCAGGGAATCGTGTAGAAGCGGCCGTTGGTGGCGAAGACCTGCAGCTTGTCGGTCGACTGCGCGTGCAGCCAGAAGCGGCCCTTGTCACCGTCCTTGTACTTCACGTCGTCCGACGATTCGACATGGCCCTTCTGGACGCGGATCCAGCCCTTTTCGGAGCAGATGATGGTGATCGGCTCCTTCTCCACCAGCTCTTCGAGTGGCACCTCGACCGTGGCCGGCGCGTCGCCCACTTCGGTGCGGCGCTTGCCCAGCTTCGTGGCGGCGCCGAACTTCTTGCGGATGTCCTTCACCTCGTCGGCGATGGCGGTCCAGCGCTTGCCTTCGTCCTTGAGCAGCGCGGCGAGACCCTTGCGTTCCTCCGACAGCGTCTTGTGCTCGCCACGAATCTCCATCTCCTCAAGCTTGCGCAAGGCGCGCAGGCGCATGTTGAGGATGGCTTCGGCCTGCACGTCGGTGAGCTTGAAGGCCTTGATCAGCGCGGGCTTCGGCTCTTCCTCCTCGCGGATGATCTTGATGACCTTGTCGAGGTTGAGATAGGCGATCAGGTAGCCGCCCAGCACCTCGAGCCGGTGGTCGATTTCCTTCAGGCGATGCTCGGAGCGCCGCACGAGCACGACATGGCGGTGGTCGAGGAAGCTCTGCAGCACCTCGCGCAGGTTCATCACCCGCGGCGAACGGCCGTCGGCCAGCACGTTCATGTTGAGCGAGATGCGCGATTCAAGATCGGTGGCGCGGAACAGCGTTTCCATCACCTGCGCTGCTTCGGCCTTGCCTGATTTCGGCACCAGCACGAGGCGCACGTCTTCGGCCGATTCGTCGCGCACATCGTCGACCAGCGGCAGCTTCTTGTTGTTGAGCAGGTCGGCGATGCGTTCGACCAGCTTCGCCTTTTGCACCTGGTAGGGAATTTCGGTGACGACGATCTGGTACTGGCCCTGGTTCAGCTTCTCGACCGACCAGCGCGCGCGCAGGCGGAAGGAACCGCGGCCCGTGGCATAGGCTTCCTCGATGGACGCGCGCGGTTCGACCAGGATGCCGCCGGTCGGGAAGTCCGGCCCCGGCATGAAATCCACGAGCTTGGAAATCGTCGCCTTGGGCGACTTGATGAGGTGCAGCAGCGCGGCGCAGATCTCGTCGACATTGTGCGGCGGGATGCTGGTCGCCATGCCGACAGCGATGCCGTTCGAGCCGTTGGCGAGCAGGTTGGGGAAGCGCGCCGGCAGCACCACCGGCTCTTCTTCCGAGCCGTCATAGGTGGGGCGGAAATCGACCGCGTCGTCCTCGATGCCTTCGAGCAGCGCCTCGGCCACCTGCGTCATGCGCGATTCGGTGTAACGCATGGCGGCTGCGTTATCGCCGTCGATGTTGCCGAAATTGCCCTGGCCATCGACCAGCGGATAGCGCGCGGCGAAATCCTGCGCGAGGCGCACCAGCGCGTCATAGACCGACTGGTCGCCATGCGGGTGATACTTGCCGATGACGTCGCCGACGACGCGGGCGCATTTCTTGAAGCCGGACTGCGGGTCGAGCTTCAGCACGCGCATCGCATAGAGCAACCGGCGGTGCACGGGCTTCAGCCCGTCGCGCACGTCGGGCAGCGAGCGCGAGGTGATGGTGGAGAGCGCATAGGCGAGATAGCGCTCGCCCAGCGCATCTTTCAGCGCGGTGTCGAGGATCGGCCCCTGCGGTGGGGGCGGCGGCGGGGTTTTCGTCGTCGTTCTAGCCATGGGAGGCGTTATATACCACCAGATGTTGTGGCACTTCGAGCGATTCGGTCGGCAAAGCGATGCCGCGCCGGGGGCATTTTCACCCCGTTCAGCGCCAGCACATGAAGGTCGAGGAAAAAGGCCGTCATGGTCAGGGCATCGGCGACTTCGGCCGCCGGAATGGGCCCGGCAGGATCGGCGCCGGGGCGCAGGAAGGACGGCAGCGCCAGCATGCGGTCGCGATACGGCGCGCCCGCTTCCGCCGATACCGCGCGGCCCGTGTTGGGCGACACGTAGATGAGGTTATCCACAGTGCCGGTCGCCGCGCAGGTGGCGAGATCGAGGCCGAAGCCAAGATCGGCGAGCAGCCGCATTTCCCAGCGCACATAGGCGCGCGGCCAGGCGACATCGGCCTCCAGCGCATCCAGCAGCGCGGCGAATTCGCCATAGACCACCGGATGGAGTTCGCGTTCCGGCAGCGCCACTTCCGACAGCGCGCAGGCCGCACTCAGCGCGGCGAGGCGCAGCGCATCGCCCATCAGCGGCGCGGCGCGGGCACGGGTGAGCTCGACGGTGAAGGAGCCGAGATGTTCTTCCAGCCGGCCGCGCCATGCGGCCGCGACCTCATTGCCGGGCTGCAGCACGCCCCGCAATTTGCGCCCCGCCCCGCCGCGCACGAGGCCGGCATGGCGGCCATGGTCGCGGGTGAGCAGGTGAATCACCGTGCTCGATTCGCCATGCGCCTTCACGCCCAGGATGAAGCCGCTGTCAGACCAGTGCATAAGGCCCGCCTGCCTGCCCCCTCTCCCCTTGTGGGAGAGGGCTGGGGTGAGGGGTTGCGCGCCAGGGGCGCGCTCGCATGAAGAGGCCGCGCTCACCGCGCGGCAACCCCTCACCCGGCTCGCAGGGCTCGCCACCCTCTCCCACAAGGGGAGAGGGGAAAATCTGCCAAAGCAAAGCCAAGGACATGGCCGGAATCAAAGACCTCCTACCTGGGTAGCGCACGGAAATGATGAGATAGCGCGGCATGAGCGGCCATTTTCGCGCGAAAGCGGCCTTGGCGGGACTCGATCTTTCAAAGACTTGCCCGCCGCTGCTTTCAGGAAACGGGAACGATTGATAGGAACATAAGGAAGAGGCTCGATTCTTCAAGCCCGCTGCTCTTCTCCCTCTCCCCTTGTGGGAGAGGGCTGGGGTGAGGGGCGCGGCGAAGCGCGCCATCTTCAAAAAGCCGCGCTTGCCACGCGGCAACCCCTCACCCGCTCACTCCGTTCGCACCCTCACCCACAAGGGGAGAGGGTTCCGGCGTCAGGCCCGGCGGACGTAGATGTCCACACCCTTTGGCCCGACACCGCTTTCAAGCGTCATCCAGCGCGGCTGGTAGAAGGGCCGCAGGTGCGGACCGGCGTAGAGATGGATTTCCCGCTCCCCCGATTCGAAGGCCCGCGCCACTGCCGCCTCGGCGAGGGCTGCACCAACGCCCTGCTTGCGCGCTTCGGGCATCACCCAAAGGGCGGCGACCCAGGGCCGCAACTCCGGCCGCAGGTCGAGATCCGATTCGATCACGGAGACGGTCCCGAGGAAACGGTCACCGTCATGCGCGATCAGCGTGAACGGAATCGCCGCAGCGCCGAACGCCTCGCGCGCCCGGGCTTCGAGTTGTTCGCGCGACATGCCCTTCGGCTGCCACCATTCCTCCCAGACATGCTGGACGTGGTGCGGCAGGAAGTCGGGGCGGATGCGGAGATCGGAAATCTTAGCTTGCCGCGTTCCCTCGGTCATGGCTCCACGGCGCGGAGATTCCGCTCGATATGCGCGACGGTCGGTGGAAGTGTTTCAGGCGGGTTCTTGATCCGCTTCAGATAATCCAGCGCACGTCGAAAGGAAGAAGCCGCCTGCTCACGATCGCCGCGCACGGCGAGGATCTCTCCGCGAATGCGGTGCAGCTCCGCCATGATACCATTGGCCATGCCGTCGCTGGGAGTCATCCGGGGCTCAAGCGCGATGGCTTCTTCGGCCAACGCCAACTGCTCGTCATTCGCTGTCTCGGGAAGCCTTCCGATGATGTTGAAGGCCGTCGTGGCCAGCCCCATCGGGAAGGGCTTCCTCGTGTTCATGGAACCACGATAGGCCTGCAGCGCTTGCCGGCGTGACTCGAGCTCCGTGTCCCGGTCGCCGGTAAACGAATAGATATGGCCACGGTCGTCGAGGGCGCTTCCCAGCAAGGCAAGACGATCCGGATTGGCCGCCGCACGCCGCCTGGCCTGTTCCACCATCGCGTCGGCAGACTGTCGCGCTTCGCTATGCCAACCGGCTTTGAACTCCGCCTGAATCCGAAGAGAGAGGGAGGACTGTTCCGCCGCCAGGAAGCGGTCTTCGTCCACCGCAGCAAGCCGTTCTCGGAGGAGACGCGCCTGCTCCCATTTATGCCAAGCGGCTTGATAGGCCTGGGCCTCGTAGAACAGCCATCCTTCCTCATGGAGACGCTCTGCCTCCGCCGCTCCGCGCTCAACGTCTAGCGGTGCGCCCTGCGCCCTCAGCGAACTCGGCACGACCAGCATTAGCGCCAGACAAAGGAAAAGTGCCAACCTCTTCATGTGCCGTCCCCACAGACGCGCCGATGCTAGAGCAGCTGGGAAAACCTGTCCCCTACTCCCCGAACTCCAACCCCATTTCCCGGAAGCGCTCCGGGTCGTCGAGCCAGTTTTCGCGCACCTTGACGAACAGGAACAGGTGGACGCGGCGTTCGAGCAGGGCTTCGAGTTCGACGCGGGCGGAGCCGCCGATGGCCTTGATCTGCAGGCCGCCCTTGCCCAGCACGATGGCCTTCTGGCCGTCGCGGCGGACATAGATGGTGGCTTCGATCCGCACGCTGCCGTCCTTGCGCTCTTCCCACTTCTCGGTCTCGACGGTCGCCTCGTAAGGCAGCTCGTCATGCAGCTTGAGGAAGGCCTTTTCGCGCACGATTTCGGCCGCCAGCTGGCGTTCGGGAATTTCGCCGGCCTGGTCTTCGGGGAAGAGCCACGGGCCCCTGGGCGCGCGGGCGGCAAGCCAGGCGACAAGGTCGTCGACGCCGCTGCCGGTCTTGCCCGAGATCATGAAGATGCGCTCGAAAATCCCATCGGCGTCGAGCCGCGCGGCGAGCTTGAGCAGCGATTCGCGCGGCACCGTATCGACCTTGTTGAGCGCCAGCACGGCGCGGCGCCGGGACGACTTCAGCCGTTCGACGATGCCGAGCGTGTCCTCGTCCGGTTCGCCGCCGCGGCATCGCAAGGGATCGACCAGCACGACGATCTCGTCGGCGTCGTCGGCGCCGGTCCAGGCGGCGCGCACCATGGCGCGGTCGAGCCGGCGCTTCGGTTTGAAGATGCCGGGCGTGTCGACAAAGATGAGCTGTACCGGCCCGGACATGGCGATGCCGATGACACGCGCGCGCGTCGTCTGCACCTTGGGCGTGACGATGGCGAGCTTGGTGCCGGCGAGGCGGTTGAGCAGCGTCGACTTGCCCGCGTTGGGCGCGCCGACGATCGCCACATGGCCGCATTTCTGGTTC
>CANJEJ010000124.1 GCA_947473325.1 Alphaproteobacteria bacterium
AGGCGCTGCCAGAAACGCTGCAGATAGTGCTGCGCCCGTTCCTCTGGCGTCGGTGCGGCGATGGGATAGACCTTCAGCCCGCGCGGATCGAGCGCCCAGGCGAGCCGTCGAATGAAGCCGCCCTTGCCCGCGGTGTCCCAGCCTTCCATCACGATCACCGCGCGTTCCCGCGAGCCGAAATAGGCCTGCTGGATCTGCTGCATCTTGTGCTGTTTGCGCTCCAACGCGGTCTCATAGACCGCCTGCGCCATCGTCCCATGGACCACGGCGCGCAGGTCGGGCCGCTTCCTGATGACGAATTCTTTGGCTTTCATCGCTTCTCTCTTTGCTCTGATGGGCCGCATCGTACGGGGCAATGCTTCGGGCGCAGCCCTTTTCTCGCACGCGGCCCCATTTCCCGGAAGCGCCCTGGCCGGGCTCTTTTTGGTCACAGAATTCCAGACCGGAAAAAGCGTTTGTCTGGCGGTGGCATGCGGCTCCTTGAACCGCATGCTGCAAGCTTCGAATGCAGCCCCAAACTGCTTCGTTGCGGGCGGTCCCGGCAGGTCACCCCACGACAGGCCGGGACCGTCTCGTTGGGGTCGGTTGGAAATTAAAGGCTGAATTCTGCGGGCTCGACGCGTCCGCAAAATGCCACACCGGTTCGCGGAATGACACACCACGACAGCCGGGACGGCTTCTACGCTCTCCCCATCACCTGCATACAGGCAGGCCAACGGGAGACAGAGACAATGACAGCCATGAGCGCCATCGGAGCCCAGATCCCCTTCCTCCGCCGCTACGCCTACGCGTTGACCGGCAACCAGAAGACGGCCGACTCCTACGTGGCCGCCTGCCTCGAAACCCTCTTGATTGACCCGGCGGCCCTGCCCGAGGGTGGCAGCGTCCGGGTTCGCCTCTACAAGCTTTTCCAGGCCATCTGGTTGTCGGTGCATGACGGCATGACACTTCCCGTCGAACTGGACGAGAATGAAGGCGTGCATCGCAACCTCGCCCAGCTGTCGGAATTCGACCGCCAGGCGCTGCTGCTGACCGCGCTGGAAGGGTTCTACGCCGGCGAGGCGGGTGAGATTCTTGGCGCCACGCAGGACGAAGTCGAACGCGCGCTCGAGCGCGCCATGCAAACCGCAGCGCCCTCGCTGCCGGGCGATGTGCTCATCATCGAGGACGAGCCGCTCATCGCCATGGACCTGTCGGAAATCGTCGAGGGCCTCGGCCACCATGTTGTCAACGTGGCGACCACCCGGGCCGAAGCAGTGGCCGCGGCGCGGGTGTGCAAGCCCAGCCTGATCATTGCCGATGTCAGCCTGTCGGACCGCAGCTCGGGTATCGAGGCGGTGGCCGACATCCTGCGTGAAGAAAGCATCCCGATCGTCTTCGTCACCGCCTTCCCGGAGAAGGTGCGGGCCGCCCGCCACCTTGCAGTGTCGGAAGTGGTGTCGAAGCCCTTCTTCCCCGGATCCATCCAGAGCGCGGTCAGCCGCGCCCTGATGTTCGGCCCGCCGGCCACGTCGGTCCACGCGCACTAGAGGTTTGCGACCGGTGGTGGCGCGCTTCTCCCGGCGTACCACCGCCGCCGCCTGATCAGGCGAAAGCGGATATCACGTGCGGTTTACCGGGAGACTGCAGCGGACCGCTGCCTCAGGGCTGCGCGGCGGCTGCCCTGAAAGACCGGAACACCGCCCCGGCAAAATTCTGCACATCGATCGGCTTGTTCAACACCGTGGCCTTTGGGTAATGCGTGTTGACCCGTGCCGGGCCGTAGCCGGTGAGGATGACGAAGGGGATCTGGCGCGATGTCAGAGCGTCGGCCACCGGAACGATCATCTCGCCGCCCAGGTTGAAATCGAGAACTGCCCCATCTACGGCCTGGAACAGCAGCAGGTCCATCGCCGAGCGGACGCTGGGGGCAGGGCCCACAACGGTCGCGCCGGCATCCAGCAGCAGGTCCTCGATCATCAGGGACACAATCGTCTCATCCTCGGCCACGAGGATCCTGAGGCCTGACAGCTCGTTCACAGATACGCCTTCTCGGAAAGTGGCAAGCGCGCGGTGCAGCAAAAGCCCTCGGGCCGGTAGTCCATCTCGACCTTGCCGCCGAATTCGCTGGCGATGCCGCGTTCGATCAGGCGCGAGCCGAAGCCGCGCCGTGACGGCGCGCTGACACGAGGGCCATCCGATTCGCGCCAGACGATTTCGATCAAATCGCCTTCGCTGAGGTGCGACAGCTTCCAGCCCAGGGTCACCTTTCCCGTCGTTGTCGACAGGGCGCCATACTTGGCCGCGTTGGTGGCCAGTTCATGGATGCCCATGCCCAGCGTGACTGCGGCGTTGGGCGTGAGCTGGATGCGCGGCCCGTCGACGATCTGGATGCGGTCACGCCCGCCGCAGAGATAGGGCGCGAGCGCCCCGCGCAGCACGTCGCGCAGCATCGCGCTCTGCCAGGCCTGCCGGGTCAGCAGGTCATGGGCCCGGGCCAGTGCCAGCAGGCGGCCGCCGAAATCCGAGCGGAAAGCTTGCATGTCGGGTGCGCTGCGGCCGGTGTGCGAGGCAATCGACTGCACGGCTGCGAGCGTGTTCTTCACCCGGTGGTTCAGCTCGTCCATCAGCAGACGCTGGCGAACCTCGGCCGCCTTGCGGTCCGAAATGTTGGTCAGCGTCACGATGCAGCCGGCGGGGTTTTCATTGCTGTTCAGCAGCGGCCCGGCGCTCAGCAGGAAATAGCGCAACTCTTCCGGTGTGTTTTTCGCCGTCACCTCGATATTGCGCACGGCCTGCCCGTTCAACGCGCTGCGCACGGCGTCGGACGCCATCGACGCGAACGCCGTTGCGTCGGATTGCCAGTCGATAGCCTGGTGGAAGACGTCGGAAAAATGCATGCCGCGCGCATCACGCAGCAAGCTTTCGGCCGCCTTGCTCATCTGCACGACATAGCCGGCGAAGTCGCAGACGATGACGGCCTCTGTCGCCTGCTCGACCACCGATCGGGCGAAGCGCTCAGATGCCGACAGTTCCATCATGCGTCGCTGCTCGCGCAGGTCGGTGACAATGGCCGTGACGGCCCGGATGTCTTCGGCCGGAATCAGCGCGGTGGCGATAAGGGTGGGGCAGTGGGTGCCGTTGGCACATCGCAGCACCACCTCACAGCGGCGGCCGGCGGCCAAGGGCTCCAGCAGGATCGACTGCAGGGCGCCGCGCGAGGTCGGCGCGATGAAATCATAGAGGTTGCTGCCGACGATTTTCTGAAGTGGGCGGCCGAGCAGCTTGGAAAGCGCGGTGTTGCCGTAGAGGACCGTGCCGTCGCTGGCCAGGGTCACAGCACTTTCATGCATGCGTTCGGCTAGCACCCGGTAGGGCTCTTCCGCGCCCTTGTGCGTGTAGACCCGCTTGCCGTCCTTGCCGTCCATGACAAAGGCATCGACTTCGCCGCCACGAATGGCGCGAAGCGTGTCCTCCATCTCGGCGAGGCGCGCCTTCAACCCTGCGATTTCGGAATCTTTGTCTTGCATCAGCAAACGGTCTTAGCCCGTTGCCAGCCCCAAACTGGACAGGATTTTGTCTGTGTTGGTCATGTCCCCGACCAAGCGGCGCACCGGCAAAGGAAACAGCTTGATCAGAGTCTGCGCCGCAATGACTTGAACGCGGGAGGCGAGTTCAGGTTGCTGATAAAGATCAAAAATTTCGAGTAAGTAATCCTTGGACAGCTTGCTTTCGCAGATCCGGCGGATGTTGCGCAGGCTGCGCAGGGATTGCTCGGTATTGCCAGCGACGTAGAGCTGGAGCCAATAGGGTTCGGCGCGCATCGCGAGGGCCTCCGGCCGGGGGTGGGTTGGAGTGCTTCTTCGCGCCCCGATGCCACAAGAACCCGGTCCATGCTGGAAAGGTCCCCGAGTATGCGTTTCACGGGCTCCGGCAGGCGGCGGATCAGCATGGGGATGGCCACCATCTGGTCTACCTGGGCGCGCTGTGGCTCCTCTTCACCGCGAAAAAAAGTTTCCCGGCTCGCAGGAAATTTCGCCTCTTGACCGCCTCAATCTGATCACAAGTGCCCAGCGAACGCCGCTCTAACCCTCGCGTTCACCCAATGATCCCCACGCGCCGCGTTGGGGGATAAGGCGCAGGAGAGTTCATCATGGCGTTCCGCACATCCTCGGCAGTTCAGCGCGCTTCGGCCTTCGCCCTGCGTCTCGCGGTGCCGGCCCCTGCGCTGTGGTTCCCGCTCATGCTCGGCGTCGCGATGGTGTGCAACCTCGGCCAAGCGGTCGCGGGCGACGAAGCGCCGCGGCGCATCGCCGGCCCGCCCATGAGCATCCTGGTTCCCGGCATGGATACCTCGCCGCGCGACGTGCTCGGCTGGCCGGTCTACGGTCCGGCGCTGGAGCGTGTCGGCGCGGTGGAAAGCGTCTATGCCGACGCCGATGGCAAGATTGCCGGCGCGGTGATCGCGCTGAAGCCCGGCAAGGGCGAGACCGCAAAGTCGATCTCTGTGACGCGCGGGGACTTCATCGTTCATATCGGCAAGTTTGCGGTGGGCAAGGCCGGCGACGAGTTGCGCGGTCTGCCGACCTATGAATATGCCAGCGACAGGGAACGCGGCACCGTGCTGCCGGCCGGCAGCAGGATGCTGGCCGCGGTGAAGAAGCCGGTGGAAGCGGTATCCGTGCCCATCCCGGTCACGGTGGCGGCAGCGCCTGAATTCTCCGGCAATGCGCTGATCGGTGCGCCGGTGCGCAATCTCGCCGACGAATCGATCGGCTCAGTCTCGGATATCGTGATGGACAGCAAGGGCCAGCTTCAGGCGGTCATGGTGTCGGTCGACGATGGCCCCGCGGTCCGCCTTGAAGGCAGCGAAGTGCGGGTCATCCGCGAAGAAGGCGGCACCACGGTGCTGACGGGACTTGCCCGCCGCATGGTGACGGCGCGCAACACGCTGCAGGCCTCGATCCAGTAGTCCAGGTTCGTTTGGGGCGCCCCATCGGAGCGCCCTTCCGCGTGGTGGGCATGAGTGCTGAAGACGTCTTCGAGGCGGCGCGCGTCTATATCGAACGTCACGGAATAGAGGCCGAGCAGGCCGCCGCCCAGCGCGCCCAATCCCTTCTGAATGATGGTGACACGGTGGGCAGCGCCGTCTGGCTGCGCATTGCCGGGGCCATCCGCGAAATCGAGGGCAAGGACGGCGAAATGCCCCTGCAATAGCCCCACAACGGTCACGAACCGCGCTGTTGATCGGGCGTTGATCTGGGCGGTAGCCGGGGCGACCCGGCCACACAAGTGCCGTCCGGAGCTCTGCTCCGGGCGGGGCGTCCCGGCGGTTCCCCACGAGCCGCCGGGATTCCATCGAACGCCCACCAGCTGCCAGCGTTGGTAAGGCATGGTGAAGCCACCCCCTTATCCTGTCAGGAGCTTGTGATGGTGCGCGCGTTCCCAGCAACTTGCCTCCTCTTCGTCTGGATCGCTTTCGTGGGCGGGACGGCCGCATCCGCCCAGGCGCAGACGTCAGCGCCCGAGGCGACCAAATTCGTCGAAGGGCTGAGCGAACGGGTGTCCGCCGTATTGGCGCGCTATGAGCAGGGCAAGTCCGAGCAGGATAGCAAGGCGCTGGCGCGACTGGCGACCGAAGCCTTCGCGATGGACATCGTCAGCCGCTTCGTGCTGGGGCCGACCTGGCATCAGGCGTCGCCGGTGCAGCAGGAGGAGTTTCAGCGCGTCTTCTCGCAATGGATGGTGGGCGTCTACGGCCGCCGCCTGGGTGCGAGCAAGGGTGGCACGTTGAAGGTGGTGGGCACCGATTCGATCGCCAACGGCGACGCGCTGGTCAAGCTGATTGCCACGCAGTCGGACGGCAAGACTGTCGATCTCGGCCTCCGTGTGCGCGATGTGCGCGGCGAGATGAAGATTATCGATGTCATGGCGGCCGGCGTCAGCATGGCGATCACCCAGCGCCAGGAGTTCTCGTCGATCGTCAACAACCAGGGCATCGACGGACTGCTGACCAGCCTCAAGGCCAAAGCCGCCGCCGCCGAGGCTGGCTGATTCATGGCGCGGCCGGGCGCCTCCGATGCGTCCGGCCTGCGCCATTTCTTCATCCTTCATCTGCGCGCGATGGCGGATGCCGACCGTCAGCTTGCGCGTGCCTTTCCCCGCCTGATGCGCGGCGCCCGCCACCCGAAGGTGCGCAAATTCTGCCGCGAAGGCATCAGCTACAGCCGCAACAGGCTCGATCGCCTGGACAAGGTATTTGGCATAGTCGGCGCCCGCCCGGGCTTTCGCCACAGCACCGCGATGGCCCGTCTGGTCCGCGACGCGGAAGCCGTGCAGAAAGAGAAACCCTCAGCCCTGCGCGATACGGCGCTGATCGCGGCCATCCAGCCGATCTCGCATCACGGTCGCGCGGGTTACTCCACGCTACAGCTGCTGGCCAGCGCGCTGGGCGAGACCAGGGCGCACGGTCTCCTGCACAGGAGCTTCAGGGAAAAGGATGAGGCGGCACAGGAAATGAACGGCTTGTTGCGTATCACGCTGCTGCCGCAAGCCCGCAGGAGCCGCCTTTAGAAAAAAGTTCACGACCCCGGAACGCCGTGGCGGCGTTCCGGGGTGTGAGGGGCGCCTCGCTTGTGGAGGCGATGCGGTGTCAACTGGGGGGCGAGACACCGCATTTCCATCAACGCCGCCGTTGCCGGTCGGTTCCCGCGCACCGCAGCACCGGGATTCAGTCGCGCGCCGGTTCTGGTTGCGCCTTGTCCGCCGGTGGGGAAGTCTCGGTGTCCGGCTGGTTCGGCGGCGCGATCATCGACAGGATCAGGCTGGCCCAGTTTTCCAGGGTTTCGCGCTGTTCCGGATGATTCAGGTCCGATTGCAACGTGTGCCAGACATCGGCGAATTCAAAGTTGTCGAGGCCAGCGGCCTTGGCGATCACCGCGCGTTTGCGCGCATTGTCGGCGCAGGCCTTGCCCGTCGGGCCGGCAAAGACATAGGTATGGTCCTGGACCGGTACCGCATCAAGCAGCTTCAGAACGTCGGGCACCAGCGGCAGGGATTCGGGGGGCGCGGGTTCGTCCTTCTGGGCCCGCGGTGTCCACACCGCCTCTTCCCGGTTGATATCGGTCCAGCGCATGAAGCGCGCGGCGCGCGGCGGCCCGCCAGTCAGCGCCATCACCTCGGCCAGGGTGCCGAACGGGTAGCCGAGCCGCCGGCCCGCCGCGACGACGCGCGCGACCTCGTGTTCCTTCAGAAGGCGCGGCGGGCGGGAGTAAGAGGTGGCGTTCATGGGATACTCTGAGTGACGGGCGTATCGCAGCAAACGCTGTGACACATATGGGTGTTCGTTCGCGTGGCGAAACCGTTGGTCTACGGCACCGTTGGTGTGAAATCGGGTTCCTTTGGTGTTCAGGTGCAGTCATGATCGTTCGAGTTGCCATTCGCTGGTGCCCGCGCAGCAACGCGTGGATTGCGCGCAGCCCCGATGTCGTCACCCTGGCGGTCGAGGCCGACAGCTTTCGCACGGTTTGCGCGCTGCTGGACGCGGCGCTGTCGGCGACGCTCGAGCATCGCGGCCTGCACCTGACCGAGCCGCCCGGCTTCGTCTACATGGCCGCCTGAGCCGCCCGGCGCACCAGCAAAGCTTTCGTCCCTGCCAAGAAATTCTGTTCCCCGGTTGTGTTCGAGCCGCTGGCGCTTCGCGCCCGGCGGTCTAGGATACGGGCAGGGGCAGGAAGGGGACCTTTCATGAAAGCTGCAGTGATGCGCCGGCACGGCGGGCCGGAGGTACTGGTCTATGAAGATCTGCCGACGCCGGATGTCGGCCCGGGCGACGTGCTCATCCGTCTCGAGTCGATCGGCATCAACCGCTTCGACATGCTGGTGCGCTCCGGCAACGTGCCCAACGCCTCGGTAAAGATGCCGCATGTGCCAGGTGTCGAGGGCTCGGGCGTGGTAGCGGCCGTGGGCGACGGCGTCAGCGCTTTCAAGATCGGCGACCGCGTCGTGCCGATCCTTACGGTCTCGCTCGGCACCTGCGACAAGCCGGTCTGCTATTGCGCACAGGGGCACGACAATGTCTGCGCCAAGTTCGACAAGATCGGCCACACGCGCTGGGGCACCTATGCCGAATACATCCGCGTCAACCAGTTCAGCCTGCTGCATCTACCCGATTCGGTGTCGCATCTCGACGCGGCCACTGCGCTGGTCGCCTTCGCGACGGCGTGGGAGATGGTGAAGAAGGCCAACCTTCGCCCCGAAGACACCGTGCTGGTGAACGCCGCCGGTGGTGCCGTCGGCAGCGCCGCAGTGCAGATCGGCCGGCTGATCGGTTCCCGTGTGATTGCCAGTGCGGGATCGGATTCGAAACTCGAACGCGCCCGCCAGATGGGCGCCGACGATGTCATCAACTACAACAAGGTCCCGCTCGGCCAGGCGGCGCGCGAGCTGACCGGCGGTGTCGGCGTCAATGTCGTGCTGGAAGGCGTGGGCGGCGAGATCCTGCGCCAGAGCTTCGAGGGCACGGCCTATAACGGCCGCATCGTGACCGCAGGCTCGATCGCGCCGACCGAGACGGCGATCGACGTGCGCCGCTTTATGGTGCGCAGCCAGATCACATTCACCGGCACGCATTTCACGCCCAAGGAGTCAATCAAGGAAGTGCTGCGGCTGCTCGGCCGCGGATCCTTGCGTCCCGTGCTGGCCCGCACCTTCAAGCTTTCCGAGGCGCGCCAGGCGCATGAACTGCTCGAAAGCCGCGACCTTGTTGGGAATCTGGTGCTGGAGGTCTAGGCGTTATTTCTTCGTCGCCCCGGGCTTCAGCCGGTCGGTGCTGCGCATGTTGGGGTATTCGCCACGATAGGGCGGGGCATAGGTAAGTGGCACGCCAAGCTTGTCCGCCGCATGCCAGGGCCAGCGCGGGTCGTAGAGCAGCGCCCTGCCAAGTGCCACCATGTCGGCCTGGTCCTTGGCGATGATGGCGTTGGCCTGCTCCGCCTCGGTGATCAGGCCGACCGCCATGGTGGGAATGCCGATGTCGCGCTTGATGCGCTCGGCGAAGGGCACCTGGTAGCCAGGCGAGAGTTCAATATGCTGGTCGGGCGTCGTGCCGCCGGCCGAGGCGCAGATATAGGCGCAGCCGCGCGCCTTCAGTGCGGCAGCGAATTCCAGTGTTTCCTCCAGCGTCCAGCCATTGTCGGCCCAGTCCGAGCAGGACACGCGCACTCCCACCGGCTTCTGTGGCGGAAAGGCGGCGCGCACCGCGTCGAACACCTCGAGCGGAAAGCGCATGCGGTTGGCGAGCGACCCGCCATATTCGTCGTCGCGGCTGTTAGCGAGCGGCGTCAGGAACTGGTGCAGCAGGTAGCCATGCGCGGCATGCAGTTCGATCAGGTCGAATCCGGCGGACTCGGCAAGCCGCGCCGCGCGGACATGGTTGTCCCGAACCTCGCGCAGCCGGTCGCGGCTGAACGGCAGGGGTTCGGGCCGGCCGTGATAGGGCAGGGCCGAGGGGCCTTCGATCGGCCAGCCACCCTGCTCGACGGGGACGAAGTTGCGCGCTTCCCAGCGCTTCAGCATCGAGCCCTTGCGTCCCGAGTGGTAAAGCTGCACGCCGAATTTCGCGCTGCCATATTCGGCGAAGAAGGCGCTGATACGGGCGAAGGCGCGCGCATGTTCGTCGGACCACAGCCCGAGGCAGCCGCGGCTGATGCGGCCCGAGGGCTCGATTGCGGTCGCTTCGGTGAACACCGCGCCTGCGCCCGACACCGCGAACTGGCCGAGATGCATGAGGTGCCAGTCGGTCGCGGTGCCTTCGATGGCGGAATGTTGCCCCATCGGCGACAGCACGATGCGGTTCGGCAGGGTGACGCTGCCCAGTGCAAAGGGCGTGAACAGCGGCGCGGTGGGGGCAGGGGCGTTCATGGCGCAACCAGGTGGGGGTTCGGCGGATCCCTGATCGGATGATCAGTATGGCCGGATTGTTTCGCGTTGCCGTGGCGAAGGCAACGCCTATCAGCCGAACTGCCCCTCGGCGCGCAGTTGGCCCCAAACCTTGTCCATCACCGCGCCGCCGCGGCGTTTCACATCCGCCTCATCAGCCACCGCCAGCCGTCCGTCGAAGATCTGGAAGCGCCCCGCCGTGGCCACATGGCGGACCGACAGGCCGTTGGCATAGAGCAGGTTGTGCAGCGGCTCGGGCGGCAAGGCGCCGGCACCGACCAGGAAGCCGGCAAGGTCGACGGTGGTGAAGTCGGCCTGCGCACCGACCTTGAGGCAGCCGAGATCGTCGCGCCGCAATCCGCGCGCGGGCACCCGTGTCGCGCCATCCACGGCATCGGCGATCACCGGCGCGCGCACCGGCTGCGGTCCGCTTGCCAGCAACTGCGCACGCACGCGCCCGGCCAGCACGGCGAGCTTCAGATTCTCGAGATAGTCGTTGGAATGGGTGTCGAGGCCGATGTTCACGTTCATGCCGGCTGCCAGCGCC
>CANJEJ010000125.1 GCA_947473325.1 Alphaproteobacteria bacterium
AATCCAAGCCGACGTCATGAAGCGTCCGGAGTTTCGAGGCGATCATCGGCACGTTTTCAAAAAGATTCAAGGATTCTTCGACGCTCATGCCGAGAACGTCCGCGATCGATTTTCCCTTATAACGGACCTCGAGCGTCTGTTCGTTGAAGCGCTTGCCTTTGCAGATTTCGCAAGTCACATAGACGTCGGGAAGAAAATGCATCTCGATCGTCTTGACGCCGTCGCCTTCGCAGGCTTCGCAGCGGCCGCCCTTCACGTTGAAGGAGAAGCGGCCCGGCGCATAGCCGCGCGCCTCCGATTCCGGCAGGCCGGCGAACCAGTCGCGCATCGGCGTGAAGGCGCCGGTATAGGTGGCCGGGTTGGAACGCGGCGTGCGGCCGATCGGCGACTGGTCGATGTCGACGATCTTGTCGAGATACTCGAAGCCGTCGATGCGGTCATGCTCCGATGGCGACTCGCGGGTGCCGTTGAGCGCGCGGGCGGCTGCCTTGTAGAGCGTCTCGATCACCAGCGTCGACTTGCCGCCGCCGGACACGCCGGTCACGCAGGTGAAGGTGCCAAGCGGAATGTCCACCGACACGTTCTTCAGGTTGTTGCCGCGCGCGTTGGCGATGTGGATGACCTTGCCGGGCTTGCCCGCCCGCCGCATCAGCGGCATCGGCACGTCGCGCACGCCGGTCAGGTACTGGCCGGTGACACTGGCCGGGTTGTTCATCACCTCGGCTGGCGTGCCCTCGGCAACCACGGTGCCGCCATGCACGCCCGCCCCGGGGCCCATGTCGATGACATAGTCGGCGGCGCGGATCGCTTCTTCGTCATGCTCGACCACGATCACGGTGTTGCCGAGGTCGCGCAGGTTGACGAGTGTTTCCAGCAGTCGCTGGTTGTCACGCTGGTGCAGGCCGATGGACGGCTCGTCGAGCACATAGAGCACGCCGGTCAGGCCTGAGCCGATCTGCGAGGCCAGCCGGATGCGCTGGCTCTCGCCACCGGACAGCGTGCCCGCGTTGCGCGCCATCGACAGGTAGTCGAGGCCGACATTGACGAGGAAGCCGAGCCGCTCGTTGATCTCCTTCAGGATGCGTTGTGCGATCTCATTCTGCTTGGCCGTCAGGTGCCGGGGCAGCGCCATGAACCATTCCTGCGCATGGGAGATGGACTGGTCCGTGACCTCGGCGATGTGCTTGCCGTTGATCTTGACGGCGAGCGCTTCGGGCTTCAGGCGGTGGCCTTTGCAGGTCTCACATTCCGTCACGCTCTGGAAGCGGGCGATCTCCTCGCGCATCCAGTTCGAATCGGTCTCGCGCCAGCGCCGCTCCATGTTGGGGATGACGCCTTCGAAGGGCTTCTTGGTCGTATAGGTGCGCGTGCCGTCATCATACTTCATCGACACGGCGTCCTCGCCCGATCCTTGCAGGATGACCTCCTGCGCCGTCTTCGGCAGGTCGCGCCAGGGCACGGTCATCGAGAACTTGTAGTGGCGGGCGAGTGCTTCCAGCGTCTGGGTATAATAGGGCGAGGTGCTCTTGGCCCAGGGCGCGATGGCACCGGCGCGCAAGCTTTTCGACTCGTCCGGCACGACAAGCTCGGGATCGAAGAAGATTTCCGTGCCAAGGCCGTCGCAGGCCGGGCAGGCGCCGAACGGGTTGTTGAAGGAGAAGAGCCGCGGTTCGATCTCCTCGATCGTGAAGCCGGAAACCGGGCAGGCGAATTTCGACGAGAAGACCGTGCGCTCGCCGTTGTCCGCATTCTCGGCGATGACAAGGCCGTCTGATTCGCGCAGCGCGGTTTCGACCGAATCGGCGACGCGGTTGCCAAGGTCGGCTTTCACCACCAAGCGGTCGACGACGACCTCGATGTCGTGCTTCAGCTTCTTGTTGAGGGCGGGAACTTCCTCGATCTCATAAAGCTTGCCGTCCACCTTGACGCGCTGGAAACCGCGCTTCAGCAACTCGGCGAGTTCCTTGCGGTATTCGCCCTTGCGCCCGCGCACGATGGGGGCGAGCAGGTAGAGCCGCGTGCCTTCCTTCATCGTCAGGATGCGATCGACCATCTGGCTGACGGTCTGGCTTTCGATCGGCAGGCCGGTGGCGGGCGAATAGGGGATGCCGACGCGGGCATAGAGCAGGCGGAGATAGTCGTAGATCTCTGTCACCGTGCCGACGGTGGAGCGCGGGTTGCGCGAGGTCGTCTTCTGCTCGATGGAGATCGCCGGGGACAGGCCCTCGATCGTGTCGACATCGGGCTTCTGCATCAGTTCGAGGAACTGGCGCGCATAGGCCGACAGGCTCTCGACATAGCGTCGCTGCCCCTCGGCATAGATCGTGTCGAAGGCGAGCGACGACTTGCCGGAGCCACTGAGCCCCGTCATCACCACGAGCTTGTCGCGCGGAATGTCGAGATCGACATTCTTCAGGTTGTGCTCGCGGGCGCCACGGATGGCGATGACCTTGGAATCGGCGGCGGGTAACCGGGTACGGGAGGCTGGTTTCACGATGCGACCAAACAATGCGGACGGTGGGCGGCCCGCAAGGGGCCGGGACGGGAACGCGCCAGTATAAGGCAGGGCGGGGAACAAATGGTGATTTGGCCGGGGCTCTGCCACCCCATTTTTCTGTGGATAACGTTGCAGGCCCAACATTTAGCGCGGGGCTTCGACGGCGCCGATTGCCTACACTCGGCGGCCCGATCTTCTACCCCGGACAAGGACCCGCGATTCCATGGCAGGCAGCGTCAACAAGGTGATTCTCGTCGGCAACCTGGGCGCGGACCCGGAAGTGCGGGCCATGCAGAACGGTACCAAGGTGGTGAACCTGCGCATCGCCACTTCGGAAACCTGGCGCGACAAGGCCTCGGGCGAACGCAAGGAGAAGACCGAATGGCACCGCGTGGTCATCTTCAACGAGAATCTCTCGAAGGTGGCCGAGCAATACCTGAAGAAGGGCGCCAAGGTTTACGTCGAAGGCCAGCTCACCACGCGCAAGTGGCAGGACAAGGACGGCCAGGACCGCTATTCGACCGAAGTGGTGCTGAACCGCTTCCGCGGCGAACTCACTATGCTTGATGGCCGCACCGGCGGCGGCAGTGGCGGGGGCGGGGACTTCGGCGGCGATGACGGCGGCTATGGCGGCGGTGGCGACAGCTTCGGGGGTGGCGGTGGTGGTGGTTCCAGCCGCGGCGGTCGTGGCGGCGGCGGTGGTTCGGCGCCCGATCTTGACGACGACATTCCGTTCTGAGGGCGCGGTCTATCGCATCGTGCTGAAGCCGCTGAAGCGCACATAGCGCGAGAATTCCTGTCGGTATTCCAGCGGGCCGCAGAACACTCCGCGCGCCACCCAAGTGTAATAACCAGTGTCCATGTTGGGGTAGTATCTCTGCAAGCTTGGATCGGGTTTGCCGGACCCGACCAGGATGCAGGTGTTGCCCTGGTGCTGGAAGGTTGTTTCCCGCGACCAGTTGGGCTGCACACTGAGCGTGGTTGTCACCATCGCCCCTTTCAGGTCGGCGATATAGTCGCTGTGCCCTTCCTCGTTGATCTGCCGTTGCGCCGTTGGGCCGCCGACATTTCCAAGCGAGATGCCGTTTCGTTGCGGCTTGGCGAAATTGACAGTGACCGTGCCGCGCGCGCTGGGCTCCTCCTCATGCTGTACGCGGATGAGCCACGCCGTGATTTCGCCCCGCGTGAGGCGGCCCGATTCGTAGGGGACAAATTTTGTCTTGCTGTCGAAACCCCAGTTGAGGGCGGACAACGGTTGTGGTGTGAAATCTTCGGGCGCGACGGTCGTGCAGGACGATCCTAAAATAAGCAGCCCGCCCGCGAGCGCAGATTTGATCCATCCGTTCATCAGCACGTTCCGTGGCGAGGGGACGGCCTGCTATTTGCAAACGATCGGCAGGCAGGGAAACTTTGGCAGCTTTAATTCCTTCGGATCACCGTCTACGCGCGCCACACGGGGTGCGATGCCGCCGGCACGCACATAGTTGGTAAAGGCGGCGCGCGTGTCGGCCGGGCCGCACAGCACCGCATGGTTGACGAAATCATAGCCGCCGGCTTCGCCTTGCGCGGGATCGCGCAGGCGGCCGTTGCCGACCATCACGCAGGTGTCGCCGTTGCGGTCGCGATAGGTGGTTTCGCGGCCGCGCTCGAAGCTGCGGGTGGAGACCACGCTGCCGCCCGCCATCGTCACCTCGCGCTTGTGCGCCTCCTCGGTGAAGGCGCCCGCCACCGACGGCGGCAGGCCGCGGTCGAAGCGCTGCACCGCGCCGCTCGTGTTGCCGAAGGTCTCGACCGGGCGGTTCACATATTGCGAGAAGATGACGCCCACCTGGTTCTCGTCGTCGGCCTCGCGCACCTCGATGGCCAGCGTGCTGCGGAAGTCCTGCCGCGCTTCGCGCGCCGCATCGATGATGAAGGCGTTGGTGCTGGGCGCGACCCAGGCCGTCTTGTTGATCTCGATGGGGACAAAGGCCGCTTCAGTCAACGGCTGCGGTGGCTGGCAGGCGGCGAGCGGCAGCGCCGCCAGGAGCCCAACGGCGGCACGCACGCGACAGGTTGCGAAAAATGCACCTAACATGGTTCTGCCAGTCCCCCAGGTCGCCATGTTGCCAGAGCAGAGGCACGGCGCAATTCTTTCCTGCCGGTTCTACCCGGTCTGACGGCAGAATGGAGGCGCATGTCGCTGATCGATTCCCTGCTGCCACGCTACCAGTTCGTCGAACGCCATCGCATCGCGGTAAAGGCGGCGCCGGATGTCGTGTGGCGGGTGCTGAATGTGATCGACGTCAAGGGCTCGGGTCTCGTCCGGCTCGCGATCGACATCCGCATGGCGCCGACGCGCGGCAAGCTGGGCGGTGCGCCCCGCATCTTCACCCTGCAGCCCGGCAAGACGATGTTCCCGCGCCTTGCCGAGCATCCGCCACAGGAGCTGGTGCTCGGCATGGCCGGGCGCTTCTGGCGGCCCAAGGGCGGGCGGGTGGAGGTGGCGCCGGCCGATTTCGCCGCCTACAGCGCCCCCGGCGTGGCCAAGCTCGCCTTCGGTTTCCGGCTGGAGCCGGTGGGGGCGGGGACGTTGCTGTCGACGGAAACCCGCGTCTACTGCCCGGATTGGGCCAGCCGGCTGCCTTTCACGGTCTACTGGATCGCCATCCGGCCCATCAGCGGGCTGCTGCGCCGGCAAATCCTGGCCGCCGTGAAGGCGGAATCCGAGAAAGCATAGCCTTATCAACTGATTAGGCGTGGTGGCGCGAGAATCCACCGCGCGCCCTTGCAAAGTTGTGCGCTGAATAATAAATAACCGACCAGTCAGTCATAAAGTGGATCGGTTATGACGACATCGGATGAGACGCCGGGAATGGCGGAACACGGCCATGGCCAGAGCCGCCGGGTGCGGGCGCGACGCAAGGAAGCGCGGCCGGGGGAAATCCTCGCCGCCGCCTCGTCGCTGTTCACCGAGAAGGGCTTCGCCGCGACGCGGATGGACGACGTGGCGCAGCGCGCCGGCGTCAGCAAGGGCACGCTCTACCTGTACTTTCCGAGCAAGGAAGAACTGTTCAAGGCGCTGGTGCGCACCGCCATCGTGCCGAGCGTCGATCGCTTCGCCGCCCTGGTGCCGGCCTTTCCGGGCTCGGCGGCCGACCTGATCCGTCTGATCGTCACCACGGTGGGCACCATCACCCGCGATCCGGCGATCGGCGCGGTTCCCAAGGTGCTGGTCGGCGAGGCGGGAAACTTCCCCGACATTGCGAAATTCTACGCCGACGAGGTGATCGGCCGGGCGCTCGGCGTGCTGGCAGCCATCATCGACCGCGGCGTGGCATCGGGCGAGTTCCGGCCGATGTTGGGCAAGGACGCCGCGCCATTGGTGATCGCGCCTCTGCTGCTGATGGCGGTGTGGCGCCATTCCTTCCTGCCGGTGCGGCCCGACCTAATGGACCCCGACGCCGTGCTGGCGAATCATCTCGAAACCCTGCTGCGCGGTTTTGCGCCTGACGCGACCAGGGATGTCAAGACGGAGGAAAAGTCATGAGCGGCTTTTTCGATTCGCTTTTCAACACCCTGGCCGCGGCCGTCACCGCCGTGCTGTCGATCTTCGGCGGCGCGGCCGACGGGCCGCCGCTCTACCAGGGCTATGCCGAAGGCGAGTATGTCCGCATTGCTGTGCCGGAATCGGGCGTGCTGGACATGCTGGCGGTCAAGCGCGGCGACCGGGTCGAGCCTGGGCAGGTCATCTTCGCGCTGGAGCAGGACCGCGAAAAGGCGGCGCGCGCCCAGGCGGCCGCGCAGCTCGCCCAGGCGGAAGCGCAGCTTGCCAACCTGACAAAGGGGCGGCGCAAGCCCGAGATTGACGCGCTGGAAGCGCAACGCAACCAGGCCGATGCCGCATTGCGGCTGTCGTCGGCCCAGCTTGAGCGTATCCGCCAGCTTGCCTCGTCCAACGTCGCGGCGGCCGACCGACTGGACACGGCGCGGGCGAGCTTCGAGCGCGACCAGGCGCGGGTGGCGGAACTATCGGCGCAGATCGCCTCGGCTCGTATGGCCGCGCGCAGCGACGAGATCCGTGCCGCGGAAGCCAATGTCGAGGCGGCGCGCGCGGCGCTGGAGCAGGCGGACTGGCGGCTGTCGAAGCGGGTCGGCATCGCGGTACAGGGCGGCATCGTGACCGACACCACCTTCCGTCTCGGCGAGACGGTGGGCACGGGGGCGCCCGTCGTTTCCATCCTGCCGCCCGAATCGATCAAGGTGCGCTTCTTCGTGCCGCAGGCCGTGCTCGGCGGGCTGAAGATCGGCCAGGCCGTTACGCTGTACTGGGATGGCGCGGGTGAGGTGAAGGGCCATGTCACCTATGTCGCGCCGCAGGCGGAGTTCACGCCGCCCGTCATCTATTCGCGCGGCAATCGCGAGAAGCTCGTCTTCATGGTCGAGGCGATGACCGATGCGCCGGACGCCCGCCTGCACCCCGGCCAGCCCGTCGATGTGAGCGTCGTGCCATGACCCGCACCAACGGCGACGTCGTCATCGACGTGCGCGACCTGACCAAGCGCTTCGGCAACCGCACGGTGGTGGACCATGTCTCGCTGACGGTGCGGCGCGGCGAGATCTACGGCTTCCTCGGCCCCAATGGCAGCGGCAAGACGACGACCATCCGCATGGTTTGCGGCTTGCTGACGCCGACCGAGGGGGCCGGCACCTGCCTCGGCTACGACATCCGCACCGAGGCGGATTCGATCAAGCGCCAGGTCGGCTACATGACGCAGAAGTTCAGCTTCTACGAGGACCTGACGATCCGCGAGAATCTCGACTTCGTCGCCCGTGTCTATGGCCTGCCGCATCGGCGCCAGACGGTCGATCGCACGCTGGAACGCCTCGGCCTTGGCAGCCGCCAGCACCAGCAGGCCGGCACGTTGTCGGGCGGCTGGAAGCAGCGCATGGCGCTGGCCGCCTGCATCATGCACGAGCCACAACTGCTGCTGCTCGACGAACCGACGGCGGGCGTCGATCCGAAGGCGCGGCGCGAATTCTGGGACCAGATCCACGCGCTGGCCGAGGAAGGACTTACCGTCCTTGTCAGCACCCACTACATGGACGAGGCGGAGCGCTGCCACCGCATCGCCTATATCGCCTATGGCCATCTGCTCGCCGACGGCACGGTGGCGGAGGTGATCGCCGGCGTGAAGCTGTCGACCTGGCAGGTAACGGGCGACCACCTTGCAACCCTGCGCGCGCGTCTCGTCGGCCTGCCCGGCGTCGAGATGGTCGTGCCTTTCGGCAACACGCTGCATATCGTCGGCCGAAATGCCGACGTGCTGGAACAAAGCCTCGCGCCGTTCCGCGGTGATGCCGGATTTGCCTGGCAGCGGGCGGAGCCGACGCTGGAAGACGCCTTCATCCGCATGATGGCCGACGCGGAGCAACGGCTGTGAACCGCACCATCTCCTTTGCCCGCCTGGTCGCGATGGTGGTGAAGGAATTCACCCAGATGCGACGCGACCGGCTGACATTTGCCATGATGATCGGCGTGCCGCTGATCCAGCTCATGCTGTTCGGCTATGCCATCAACCTCGACCCAAAGGGACTGCCGACGGCGGTGATCTCCGCCGACAACTCGCCGTTCAGCCGCAGCCTGATCCGGGCGATGGAGAGTTCGGGCTATTTCCGCGTGATCGAAGTGCTGCCCGGCGAGGTTGCCGGCGAAAGGGTTCTGCGCAACGGCACGGTACAGTTCGTCGTCAACATTCCGGAAGGCTTCGGCCGGGACCTGATGCGCGGGTCGAAGCCCGCTGTACTGCTGGAAGCAGACGCCACCGACCCCGGGGCAACCGGCAATGCCCTCGCCGCCATGCAGACGATCATGCGCACGGCAGTGAACCGCGACCTTGGCGGCCCGCTAGCCCATCTCGCGGCAACCGACGCGCCCTTCGAACTGCGTATCCAGCGCCGCTACAACCCGGAAGGCATCACGCAATACAACATCGTGCCGGGCCTGATCGGCGTGATCCTGACAATGACCATGGTGATCATGACGGCGCTGGCGGTGACGCGGGAACGCGAGCGCGGCACGATGGAGAACCTGCTCGCCATGCCGGTGCGCCCGGTCGAGGTGCTCGTCGGCAAGATCCTGCCCTACATCCTCGTCGGCTATGTGCAGGTTGCCTTCGTGCTGGTGGCCGCGCGTCTTCTCTTCGCCGTGCCGATGGAAGGCAGCTTGTGGCTGCTCTCGGGCGTGCTGATCCTGTTTATCGCCTGCAACCTTGGCGTCGGCGTTACCTTCTCCACAGTGGCGCGCAACCAGCTGCAGGCGATGCAGATGGCGATCTTCTTCTTCCTGCCCTCGCTGCTGCTGTCGGGTTTCATGTTCCCGTTCCATGGCATGCCGCACTGGGCGCAGGCGCTGGGCGAGATTCTGCCGCTGACGCATTTCCTGCGCATCGTGCGCGGCATCCTGCTGAAGGGGAACGGTTGGGGGGAGATCGCACCCGAGGTTTGGCCCCTCGTGGCCTTCCTTATGGTGGCCCTTCTCGTCGCCCTTCGGCGCTATCGGCAGACCCTGGACTAGAGGGTTTTTGCGCCGGCACGGTGGCCGCTTAAACGGCGCTCCATAACCTTTTGAAGAAGAAAGGTTTTTCGACGCATTTTGCGAGTGCAACAAAGCGGCGTTTCAGGCTATATTTTGAGGGTCGAACGGGCCGCAAATCGGGGCCCGTTCCGTGCTTTCGGAGACCCCCTTTCCGGGGCTGTCCGGCGGCGGGTTTCCTGCCCGCACCGGCCGCTCCCGCCGGCCACTCGAACCTCCCGACATAGACCTTGAGCGTTACCGAAAAAGAACCACCGCCGCCGCCCACAGATCGCGACGTTCAGCCCGTCACGATCGAAGAGGAGATGAAGCGGTCGTATCTCGACTACGCCATGAGCGTGATCGTGAGCCGGGCGCTGCCCGACGCACGCGACGGGCTGAAGCCGGTACACCGGCGCATTCTGCATTCGATGAACGAGGCCGGCTTCGACTTCAACAAGCCGTATCGCAAGTCGGCCCGCGTCACCGGCGACGTGATGGGCCGCTACCATCCCCACGGCGACCAGGCGATCTATGACGCCATGGTCCGTATGGCGCAGCCCTTCTCGCTGCGCCTGCCGCTGCTCGATGGCCAGGGTAACTTCGGCTCGATGGACGGTGATCCGCCGGCGGCCATGCGCTACACCGAAATCCGCCTTGCGGAATCGGCGCATGCCCTGCTGCAGGACATTGAACTCGACACTGTCGACTTCCAGGACAACTACGATTCGACGGCAAGCGAGCCTGTCGTTCTGCCCGCACGCTTCCCGAACCTGCTGATCAACGGAGCCGGCGGTATCGCCGTCGGCATGGCGACCAACATCCCGCCGCACAACCTCGGCGAGATCATCGACGCCTGCTTCATGTATCTCGACGACCCCTCCGTGACGGTCGAGACGATGATGCAGGTGGTGCTGGGACCGGACTTCCCGACCGGCGGCATCATGCTGGGCCGCCAGGGCGCCCGCGAGGCGTTCCGCACCGGGCGCGGCTCGGTGGCCGTGCGCGCCAAGGTGCATTTCGAGGACGCGGGCAAGGACAAGACGGCGATCATCGTCACTGAGATCCCGTTCCAGATCAACAAGAGCCAATTGGTCGAGCAGATCGCCGATCTTGCCCGCGACAAGCGGGTCGAGGGTATCAGCGATCTGCGCGATGAATCCGACCGCGACGGTGTGCGCATCGTCATCGAGCTGCGCCGCGACGTGAACGCTGAGGTCATCCTCGCCCAGCTCTACCGCTTCACCCGCCTGCAGACCAGTTTCGGTGTCAACATGCTGGCGCTGAACGGCGGCCGCCCGGAACTGATGGGGCTGCGCGACCTCATCGAAGCCTTCATCGTCTTCCGCGAAGAGGTCATCACCCGCCGTACCAAGCACCTGCTGGGCAAGGCGCG
>CANJEJ010000126.1 GCA_947473325.1 Alphaproteobacteria bacterium
GCGCATGTCTTCCTTGCCGATGTCAGTGAGGCGCGACAGGTCGGGTTCGCTGTTCGCGAACAGGCGACGATGGCGGACATGCTCGGCGAGTTCCTGCCAGGGCGATAGATCCCAGAAGCCGGAAGCGAGGCCCGAGGGCGAAGGCAGCACATAGACCGCCGTGTCGCCGAGGCGCTCTGTCTGTCGCCCATACGGTACGGCGCGGCCGAAGAAGGCCTGGCCCGCGCGCTTGCCGACGAACGCCAGGAAGGCGGGGCGGTGGCTTTCCACCTTGGCGCGCAGGGCTGCCGGATCATCGGCTGCCGCTGACAGGTTGGCATCCGACCCCGACTCAACCTTGTTCATGTCAGTGAAGCCGATGCCATAGGTCAGTGCGAGCGGATATTCCTTCGGCACGAGCTGACGGTCGGTGAGGCCGATCTTGTGCAGGGTCGGCCAGAACTTGTTGCCCGGCCCGGCATAGTAGGCACCCACCTTGGCCGACACCGCGCCCACGGCGCTGCCGCAGAAGACCACGTCCAGTCCGTCGGCCAGCAGATCCGGCAGCACGGGGGTGCTCATGGTGTCGCCACGAGTGACAGAATACTGAAGCGGACCAGAATTTCTTTCATGAAATCAATGGCTTGAGTGTTGGTGGGCGTCGATCTGGCGATGCCGACAGGGTAGGGGAGTGCCGCAGCCCTGCAAACGGCTTTGTGGCCTGCGGCGGACAAAAGTCAGGATCGCTGGCTGCGGCGCGAAGGTGCAGGGCGGCATCCGCCAGCACGGTGGTCAGGGATCGCGCAGGCCCGGCAACGGCTGTGTCTGGGGGGCAGGGGGAAGGGGCGGTTCGTCGCCAACGGCGTCCTTGATGATGAAGGCCGTGCCTGCCGTGCCAACGGCGATCACGGCCATGACGGCGAAGAGGATGAACCAGCGTCGGTCGTTCATGGCAGAGGCTTTCTCAGCTCGGCGTCTTCGCCTTGATCCGGTCGGCGATCTGCTGATTAAGCGCCTCGTCGCTTTTCGACGCATTCAATATCGCGCTGTAGGTCTGCAGCGACAGTCCGGACTTCTTGATCGCGGCTTCCTGTTCAGCCTTGGCTTCCGCCTGGATCTTCGTCTTCTCCGCCGGCAGGGCGGCGGCGCGCCAGCGGTCGGCATGCCGGTTGTTGATGCGATAGACGTCGATCGCCGCGGTGGCGAACTGGTCAAGCTGCGCCGCACTGAAGCTGGCCGGCGCAGCCTTTGCGGGCGCCGGTTTCTGCGCCTGGGCGTGCGCCGGGGTGAAGGCGGCAGGCAGCAGCGCGCTGGTCAGCAGCACGGTTCCGGCCAGGGCGATCGCGCGGGTGCGGATCTGCATGGGACACACTCCATATGTCTCGGGCACGACACGCTGTGCCCGCAGGACAAACGAGCCGGGGGCCGGATGGGTCCCTTTTTCGTGGATGAAACACGGCCAAAAACCGCCGAGAAAAACGAAAATCAGCGCGTTTCCGGATAGAAACGCGCCGATTCGATCCCGGTTTCCCACTACCTCTGATTGTACGGCTCAACCTTCAGTCGTGCGCACCGCCGCTGCCCAGCGTGGCGGCAAAGAAGTCATTGCCCTTGTCATCCATGACGATGAAGGCGGGGAAATCTTCCACCGTAATCTTCCACACCGCCTCCATGCCGAGCTCGGGGTACTCCAGTACCTCGACCTTGCGGATGCAGTCCTGGGCGAGGCGGGCGGCGGGGCCGCCGATGGAGCCGAGGTAGAAGCCGCGATGCTTCTTGCACGCCTCGCGCACCTGGGGCGAGCGATTGCCCTTGGCGAGGCTGATGAAGCTGCCACCAGCCGCCATGAACTCATCGACATAGGAGTCCATGCGCCCGGCCGTGGTCGGGCCGAAGGAGCCGGAGGCATAGCCCTCGGGGGTCTTTGCCGGGCCGGCGTAGTAGACGATGTGGTCCTTCATGTATTGCGGCATGCCCTGGCCGGCGGCGAGGCGCTCCTGGATCTTCGCATGCGCGATGTCGCGCGCGACGACCAGCGTTCCGCTGAGCGACAGGCGCGTCTTGATCGGATATTGCGAGAGCTGGCGCCGGATCGCGTCCATCGGCTGGTTGAGGTCGATCTTGACCACCGTGCCGCCCAGTGTGGTGTCGGTCACCTCGGGCAGGTATTTCGACGGATCGGCCTCGAGCTGCTCAAGGAAGATGCCGTCCCGGGTGATCTTGCCGAGTGCCTGGCGGTCGGCCGAGCAGGACACGCCGATGCCGACCGGCAGCGAGGCGCCATGGCGCGGCAGGCGGATGACGCGCACGTCGTGGCAGAAATACTTGCCGCCGAACTGCGCGCCGATGCCCATCTTCTGCGTCAGCTTGTGGACCTGTTCCTCGAGCTCAAGGTCGCGAAAGGCGCGGCCATACTTGTTGCCCGATGTCGGCAAACCGTCGAGATAGCGCGTCGAGGCGAGCTTCACCGTCTTCAGGTTCATTTCGGCCGACATGCCGCCGATGACGATGGCGAGGTGATAGGGCGGGCAGGCCGCGGTGCCGAGCGTCTTGATCTTCTCCTCGAGGAACTTCATCAGCGTGTCGGGCTTCAGCAGCGCTCGCGTCTGCTGGTAGAGGAAATTCTTGTTCGCCGACCCGCCGCCCTTGGCCATGAACATGAATTCATAGGCATCGCCGTCGGCGGCATAGAGGTCGATTTGCGCCGGCAGGTTGGTGCCGGTGTTGGTCTCGCGCCACATGTCGAGCGGCGCCATCTGCGAATAGCGCAGGTTGGTGTCGAGATAGGTGCGGGCGATGCCTTCCGACAGCGCCGCCTCGTCATTGCCGTCGGTCCAGACATACTGGCCCTTGTAGCCAAGGACGATGGCGGTGCCGGTGTCCTGGCAGCCGGGCAGGACCATGCCGGCGGCGATATTGGCGTTCTTCAGGAGCTCGAAGGCGACGTAGCGGTCGTTGTCCGACGCTTCCGGGTCCTTGAGGATTTTGGCGAGTTGGCCGAGATGGCCGGGGCGCAGCAGGTGGGCGATGTCGCGCATGCCCTCCTTTGCCAGCAGGGCAAGGCCCTCGTTGGCGACCTTGACCACCGTCTTGCCGTCGAAATTCTTCGCCTGCACATAGTCGCTAGTGAGCTTGCGATACGGCGTCGCGTCCTCGGCGAGCTGGAACAGGTCTTCGTAATGGATGTCTGACATCGGCCCCTCGCACGATGGTGAACCCGGCAAGGCTGCCGGAACGGATTGATCAGGATTTTACCGGGCCAAAGGGTCCGGCGGGCAGGACTATTTCTTGCGAAACTTGTCGAGCGCCACGACCTTGTCGGCCTTGTCGGCCTCAGGCGTGGGCTGCGGCGTCTCGGACACGGCCGTCTTGGCGGCCGCCGGCGTCAGCGGCGTCGGCATCGTGGTGACGGCGGGCGGGGTGTCGCGGCGCGTAGCAGGTAGGCCCGACGCGGTGTTGCCCACGGAGGAGATGTTGCTGTTGCCAGTCTTCTCGGCGGTCTTGTCGCCCTGGAACTGCAGGCCGAACTGGACCGACGGATCGGCGAAGCCGGTCAGCGCCGCGAACGGAACGGTCAGCCGTTCCGGCACGCTGTTGAAGCTGAGCGTCAGGTCGAAGCCGTCTTCCTGCACGTCCAGGTCCCAGAACTGGTGTTGCATGACGATGGTCATTTCCTTCGCATATTTCTGGCGCAGGTAGTCGGGAATGACCACGCCGTCATGCAGGGTGTTGAAGGAAATGTACATGTGGTGGTTGCCGCGCAGGCCGTCCTTCTGCACCTGCTTCAACGCCGTTCGCACGACGCCGCGCAGGGCCCGGTCCACCATGTCCTTGTAATTGAAATGATCACGCATTGCGTCGCACCCAACCTTCAGTCTAGCGACAACTTCGCCGCTGTGAAGAGGGCGACGCGTTTGTGACAAAAAAGAACCGCGGCCAGTGGGCCGCGGTTCCGCACGACAATCAAGTGGGGGGCTTCTGTTGCCCGGTGCCCCCCGAACCGCGTCACCTAACTAAGTTAGGCGGCGAGGACCATACGGTTATCGTTGGCACTCGTGGTTTGGTCCGATAACGGTGGTACCATACCGGGCAAAAACCGCGCCTTTACCACGTGCGTCGATCCTGGTTCGCCCCCAGCACGAACGCACCCCGAGATGGCCCGAAACCGGGCCGGTGCGCTGGTGGTGGAGGCGCCGGGCACTGCCCCCGGGTCCGCTCCGCTTATGCCACGCGGCATTTATCGCCATAGCCGGCAAGCCGGCAGGGGGAATATAGGGACTCCGGCCCCGGAATAGAAGGAGGGCCTCAAGCCCCGGCCGTTTGCCTTCGGCGCAGGCTCCGCTATCGTGCGCCTCCCGCCCGCCCGAGAAGGCCCCATGGCCCGCATCACGCCCGACCAGACCGCCGAAATCGCCGCCCTCCGCGCCGAAACCAGCCAGACCCGCCGCGCCACCGTGCCGGCGCTGGAAGAGATCCTCTACGACCCGCTGCCGGTGCTCGACCATGGCTTCGTGCGCGTCATCGACTACATGGGCGACGATGCCGCCGTGGTGCAGGCGGCGCGCGTGTCCTATGGCAAGGGCACGAAAAAGGTGTCGGAGGACCGCGGCCTCATCAACTATCTGATGCGGCACCGGCACACGACGCCGTTCGAGATGTGCGAGATCAAGTATCACGTCAAGCTGCCGATCTTCGTGGCGCGGCAGTGGATCCGACACCGCACGGCGAACGTGAACGAATATTCGGCGCGCTATTCGATCCTCGACAACGAGTTCTACATCCCCGAGCCGCAGCACCTCGCCGCGCAGTCGCAGGCGAACCGCCAGGGCCGCGACGAAGTTCTGACCGGGCCTGAGGCGAAGCATGTCTTCGACCTGCTGCGCGACGACGCGATGCGCGCCTACGGCCACTATGAAGAGATGCTGAACGAGGGCGAGACGCGCGATGAATCGCGCCAGGGCCTCGCCCGCGAACTGGCGCGCATGAACCTGTCGCTCAACTTCTATACGCAGTGGTACTGGAAGACGAACCTGCACAACCTGCTGCACTTCCTGTCCCTGCGCGCCGACGCGCATGCGCAATATGAAATCCGCGTCTATGCCGATGCGATGATGGACACGCTGAAGCGCTGGGTGCCCTTCACCCATGACGCCTTCATGGACTACCGGATGGGTGCGGTAAACCTGTCGGCCAAGGGCCTCGCGGTGGTGCAGCGGATGCTGTCAGGCGAACCGGTCGCGCAGGAAAACTCCGGCCTGTCCAAGCGGGAATGGCGCGAGCTGATGGACAGCCTCGGCCGTCCGGTTTAGTTGCGGCAAATCAAAACCGCATGGGCTAACATCGGCCCATCAATTCGAGGGGCCTGGTTCATGCTGCAGACAACCGGGCCCGGCTGGAGCCCGCCGCTCACGCTGGAAGAGCGGCTCAAGGCCATCCTTATCCCGCCGCGCCTTTACATCCGCTACAAGCTCGAGAAAGAGCGCTGGAAGGGCGAGACGGAAATCCAGCTGTTGCCGATGCTGGTCGATCGCAACCGCAACGCCATCGACGCCGGCGCCAACAAGGGCACCTACACCTTCCGGCTCGGACAGCTCGCCCGCACGGTCTATGCCTTCGAGCCCAACCCGAAGATGTTCGGCGTGCTGCAGCGCACCGCGGGCAGCAACGTCGTGCTCTCGCCACTCGCGCTCTCCAACAAGACAGGAACGGCCGAGTTCCGCGTGCCGCGCTATGGCAAGGGCAGCTATTCCAACCAGGGCGGCAGCCTGAGCACGGTGAAGGTGGCGGACGACTACGGCGCGCTGACGGTGCAGACCGAGCGGCTCGATGCGCTCGACATTGCCAATGTCGGCTTCATCAAGATCGACGTCGAAGGCTTCGAATCCGAGGTGATCGAAGGCGCCCGCGCCCTGATCGCGCGCGACCGGCCGACGCTGATGATCGAGATGGAGGAGAAGCACACGCGCGTGCCGATCGAACGCGCCCTCGCCGACATTCTCGCGCTCGGCTATGACGGCCTTTACTTCGACCGCTCGGCCCGCGCGCTGCGTGCGCTTGGTAATTTCGATCCCGAGTCGCAGCACCGCAACCCGGCCACCGGGGCCTATGTCTTCAACTTCATCTTCCTGCCGCGCGGCCAGACGAAGTCGGCTGCGCTGCCAGCCTGATCGCAGGAAATTCGTCCATGACCATCAAGCGGCGCTTTGCGGCCATCGACATCGGCCAGGTTCACTATTACACGGCGGGCGAGGACAGGGCGGGCAACGGCCGCAATCCCGTCTGCCTGATGCCGGCCTCGCCGTTTTCAGCGCGTGTCCTCAACGTCCTGACCGAGGCGCTCGGCCAGACACGCTGGGCATTCGCACCGGATGCGCTCGGGCAGGGCGAATCCTGCGCGCCGCAGCACCCCGATCCCGGAATCGATTATTTCGGCGACGCCACGGTGCGCCTGTTCGATGCGCTCAAGGTTGAGCGTGCCGACCTGTATGGCACCCACACCGGCGCCCATATCGCGCTCGACGTCGCCATACGACACCCTGATCGGGTCGGGCGCGTCATCCTCGACGGCATCGGCATTCCGCCGCGGGAGCTGAAGGAGGCATATGTCGCGCACCTGCGCGAGACGCCGCCCTTTGACTACAACGGCACGCAGCTTTGGTGGGCCTGGCACACCATGCGCGATATGTTCACTTTCTTTCCCTACTACGAGCGCGACGCGGCACATCGCCGCCGCCGCGACACCCCGCCAGCGGAAGACCTTCACGAGCGCGCGCTCGACCTGCTGCAGAACCGCGCCACTTATGCCAAGGCCTATATCGCGGCGTTCCTCGACAATGATGGCGGCAAGCGCTATCCCGACCTGAAGAGGCCGACATTGCTGACCGCTGCCGCGATGGATGCGAGCGGTGGCGCAATGGACCGCGTGGCTGCCCTTCTGCCGGACTGCACGGCCAAACGCTATCCGCCGGGCATCGAGCCTGGAGACTTTCGCGCGGTCGCGCCGATGTTCGTGTCCTTCCTCGACGGCAAGGGGGTCTGACATGGCTGCCATCCGCCGCGGTTTCATCGACATCGCCGAAGGCCAGGTCCACTTCCGCGCCGCCGGACCGGAGCCACAGCCCGGCGGGCAAGGGCCCCTGCTTGTGTTTCATGGTTCGCCGGGATCGTCGGAGCAACTCGAGCGCTTCATCGCCGCGATGGGCGAAACACGCCCGGTGTTCGGCTTTGACACAATGGGGCTCGGCGATTCCTCGCCACCGGCGCACGACAATGCCGACATGGCCTATTTCGCCGACGCCGCCTTCCGTGCCGCCCAGGCACTGGGGCTCGATCGGGTCGATCTGTTCGGCAGTCATACCGGCGCGCGCATCGCGGTCGAATACGCCATCGCCCGGCCCAGTGCCGTGCGTCGGATGGTGCTCGACGGGATGAGCGCCCAGGTCACGGCACAGGGACGCGACTACGCGACTACGCTCGACAAGCGCCAGTACATCGACCAGACCGGCACGCACTGGCATGTCGCTTGGCAGACGCTACGCGACGCCTACCTGTTTTCGCCCCATGACAAACTGGTGGCTGAAAGCGTGCGCCCGGTCGGTCTGCCGCCGCTTGAACGCCTGCACGCCCACATCTGCGAAATCCTCAAGGGGATTCGCACAAGCCACCATGCATATATCGCGGCAGTGCTCTACGATTCGCCGGCGCGGCTGCCTCTCGTCGGTGTCCCGACGCTGGCGATCGCGGCCCGGAATGACACGCCCTATCCGCATCTCGACGGAGTGGCCAAGCTGATTCCTGGCTGCGTGAAGATGGAACATCCTTCCCCGAACCCGGAGACGCTTGCTACCGATGACGAGGCCGCCGATCTCGCGCGAATGGTGGCCGGCTGGCTCGATTCATAACGCGTGGGCAGCGGCGCTCGGGCTGCCTATTCCATCACGATGGCCGGCCCACCCGGCGCAGCCGCGGCGTCAATCTTCTTGAGCAGCTTGCGCGCGATGTCGAAATACGGCTGGGCATAGGGGCTGTCAGGCTCGGTCGCCACGATGGGCGTGCCGGCGTCGGCATGTTCGCGGATCGACAGGTGGAGCGGAATTTCACCGAGGAAGTCGCAGCCCATTTCCTGCGCCGTCTGGCGCGCGCCGCCATGGCCGAAGATGTCGGCGCGATGGCCACAGGACGGGCACAGGTAGAAGCTCATGTTCTCGACGATGCCGAACACCGGTACGTCGACCTTGCGGAACATGTTGAGGCCCTTGCGCACGTCCGACAGCGCCACTTCCTGGGGCGTCGAGATGATGACGGCACCGGCCAGCGGCACGCGCTGCGCCATGGTCAGCTGCGCATCGCCGGTGCCGGGCGGCAGGTCGCAAACGAGGATATCGAGTTCGCCCCAGTTCACCTCGCGCAGCAGTTGCTCGACCGCCGCCATCACCATCGGTCCGCGCCAGATCGTCGGCGTGTCCTCGGGCACCATGAAGCCGATCGACATGCATTTCACGCCGTAGGACTCCTTGGGCTCGATGGTCTTGCCATCCTTCGAATCGGGACGGCCAGACAGGCCCATCATGCGCGGGATGCTGGGGCCGTAGATGTCGGCATCCATCAGGCCGACCTTGCGGCCCAGCCGGGAGAAGGCGAGCGCGATGTTGACGGCGCTGGTCGACTTGCCGACGCCGCCCTTGCCCGAGGCGACGGCAAGGATCGCCCTGACGCCGGGAATGCCGGTCTTGCCCGCAACCGCGGCACGCTGTTGCGGCTGGGTCGCAGGCGCGGCGCGTGGCGGCGGGGGCGGTGCAGCGGGCGCGGTCACGACCGCGGAGGCCGAGAGAACGCCGGGCAGGTCGAAGACGGCCTTCTCGCAGGCGCGGCGCAGGCCATCGGGATCCCGCACCGATGCGTCGACCTGCAGGGCGAAACCGACATGTCCATCCTTGACTTGCAGTCCCTGGATCATGCCCGCCGTAACCACGTCGCGCGCCGCGCCCGGCGCGGTCACGCCGCGCAGCGCGGCCAGCACATTCTCGTTGGTCACGTTCGCCATCCTTGAAACTCCCGGGTGATCCCGCATATGACCCACAGACGCGTTTTCTTTGCGCGGCCAGAGCATGTGTCATATAACCCAAGACCCAGCGAGACAAATGCTTCCGCCGGCCCAATTATCTGAAGATGGGGAGCTGATTTAATGCCGTGGAACAACCAGGGCGGCGGCCCGTGGCAAAGCGGCGGCCGTGGTCCATGGGGTCAGCCCCCGGGTGGCGGCGGTCAGGGCGGGGGCAAAGGTCCCCAGGCCCCGGACTTTGAAGACTTGCTGCGCAAGGGCCAGGATCGCTTCCGCAGGGCGATGCCCGGTGGCGCGCGCAGTCCGCGCCTCATCCTTCTTGTCGTCATCGGTCTCGCGGTCCTTTGGCTGGCCAGCGGCTTCTATCGCGTACAGCCCGACGAACAGGGCGTGGTCCTGCGTTTCGGCCAGTGGGTCGGCACCACCCAGCCCGGCCTGCACTATCACCTGCCGACGCCCATCGAGAGCGTGACAAAGCCCAAGGTCACCCGCGTGAACCGGGAAGAGATCGGCTTCCGCTCGGCCGCCGACACCAGCCGCAGCCTTGCGGCGCGCGACGTGCCGGAAGAAAGCCTGATGCTGACCGGCGACGAAAACATCGTCGACATCGATTTCAACGTCTTCTGGCTGATCAAGGACGCCGGCCAGTACCTGTTCAACGTGCAGAACCCGCAGTCCTCGATCAAGGCAGCGGCGGAAAGCGCGGTGCGCGAAGTGGTCGGCCGCAACCCGATCCAGTTCGTCCTGACCGACGGCCGGCCGACGATCGAGGCCCAGTCGCGCGAGCTGATCCAGCAGATCCTCGACAGCTACAACGCCGGTATCACGGTGACGGAAGTGAAGCTGCAGAAGGTCGACCCGCCGGCCCAGGTCATCGACGCGTTCCGCGACGTTCAGCGCGCGCGCGCCGACCTTGACCGCCAGCGCAACGAGGCCGAGGCCTATGCAAACGACGTCCTGCCGCGCGCCCGCGGTGATGCAGAGCGCCTGAAGCAGGAAGCCGAAGGCTATCGCGAGCAGGTGGTCCGTGCCGCCGAAGGCGATGCCAACCGCTTCAATGCGATCTATCAGGAATTCAGCCAGGCCCGCGAAGTGACGGCGCGCCGCATGTATCTGGAAACGATGGAACGCGTGCTCGGCGGCATGAACAAGGTCATCATCGACCCGAGCGTGTCGCGTTCCGGCGGCGTCGTGCCCTATCTTCCGCTCAACGACCTGCAGAAGGCGCCCGCGCCCACCCCCGCACCCCGTCCGCAGGCAGGGCCCGCCCAATGAAACGCACCCTGATCTTCGCCGCCCTCGCCGCGGTGGTCGCCGTCGTCCTGTTGTTCAGC
>CANJEJ010000127.1 GCA_947473325.1 Alphaproteobacteria bacterium
CAGCGCTGGCGTGGCCTTGCCTGCTTCATTGACCAGGGTCAGCGAATCGAACATCGCCTGCCAGACATAGAGGAATTGATAGGTGAGTGATGTGGTCGGGTCGCCCCGCGTCGCCGGCAGGTTGTTGATCCCGATCTTGACCGATTGCTGGGCCGCGGCGGGCGACAGAACCACCCCTGCGGCCAGCAGGACGCACGCCGATGCCAGCAGCGCCTTGCGGGCCGATGACATCAGCCCGTGTGACCTCGTCAATAAAACGGACATACTTTCTCTCCCTGGTTTTTCTTGAGCGGTGTCGCCGGGTTTTTCCTGTGTGTTGCAAGCTGGAGGGGCCAGCGCGACAGTTCCATCGCGTCGCAGCTGATGACCCGGTTGATGTTGGTGTAGTTCTTCACCTCGGCGCAGACGGGCGCGACGCAAAGGCCTCTCGCCGGCCCCGAACGACGTTTTGGTGCAATTTCCCATCAAGCAACGTGTTTCTCATTGAGTAACTTATTCCAAATATCGTAACATTGCCCCTTCTTGCGGTACACGCCCATGTCGCGCCGCGCGGCATAACCAGGACATCATGGCCAAGGCTCAACACGGCGTTAATTCGGTCGAAACAGGACTGCATCTGGTGACCTGTCTCGCGCTGGCAGGACGGGCGCAGACGCTCAAGGACCTCGCCGGCGCGGCGGGCATGTCGCCGAGCAAGGCGCACCGCTATCTCGTCAGCCTGAAGCGGGCCGGGCTCGTCGAGCAGATCGAGCCGCTCGGGCTTTATGAACTGGGCGCCATGGCGGTGACACTCGGCCTTGCCGCACTTGGGCGCACCGATCTTCATCGTCTTGCCTGGCAGGAACTGGTGCGGCTCAGCGGTTCGCTCGGATTGACCGCGGTGCAGGGCATCTGGGCCGATGACAGGCCCGTCGTGGTGCGCGCCGAACTGCCGCAGGGTCTGGTGACGGTGAACGTACGGACCGGTGGCGTGCTCGGCCTGCTCAGCACCGCATCGGGCCGCGTCTTCGCCGCGCTGCGCCCCGAGACCGAAATGAAGCCGCTGATCGAGCGCGAGTTTTCCCGCGGGGCGAAACCACGCCACATGGGCAAGACGCTCGATCGCGCCGGTTTCGACACGTTGCTCGACGATATCCGCCGGCGCCACATGGCGCGCACCGAGGGCGACGACAACCTGGCGGTCGATGCACTGTCGGGCGCAGTGTTCAACCATGTCGGCGCGCTGGTCGCGGTGATTGCGCTGGTCGGCACCAGCGGGTCGTTCGACTTGCGCTGGGATGGCCCGGTCGCCCGCGCGCTGGGCGAGGCCTGCCGCGGCCTGTCGCGGCGCCTCGGCTACGAACAACCAAAGACAGACGAAGCCCCCCCCGTTTCAGTTCGGCGTAGCGCCGGAGGAGTACGTTCATGACCCCAAGAGACAATGCCGCGCTGAAGGCATCCAGCGACGCCGTACCGACGCGCGCCGAACTGATTGCGCGGGCCAAGGCGCTGGTGCCTTTCCTGAAGGCCAACGCCGCGGCGACGGAAACGCGGCGCAGCCTGATGCCCGAGGTTGTAGAGAAGCTGTTCGAGGCCGGGCTGATGCGCTATTTCGCGCCGCGCCGCTTCGGCGGCTACGAGGCGGACTGGGGCGTCCAGTACTACATTTCCAAGGAACTGGCGCATGGCTGCCCATCGACGGCCTGGATATCGTCGGTTGTCGGCCAGCACACGATGCATGCCTCGCGCTTCTCCAAGGAGGCGCAGGACGAGATATTCGCCGACGGCCCGGACCTCATCATCGCGACCTCATCGGCGCCAAAGAAGGTGTCGGCCCGCAAGGTGCCTGGCGGCTTCATGGTCAGTGGCATCTACGGCTTCTCGAGCGGCATCGACCACTCGAAATGGGGTATGGCGTTCGGCGCCGTCGACGGCGTGCGCACCTATTTCCTGATGCCGCGCAAGGACTATGAGATCGGCGACGTCTGGCACACCATCGGCATGCGTGGCACCGGCACCAAGGACCTGGTCGTGCCGCCCGAGGTGTTCGTGCCGGAACATCGCTCGCTGCCCTGGGCTGTTTTCAACGCGGCCAACCCACCCGGCTCGAAGGTGCTCGACGGCTATATCTATGCCATGGAGTTCGGCCCGCACATCGCAGGTACGAGTCCGCTGGGCCCGATCGTGGGCGCTGCCGAGGCGGCGCTTGAGACCTATATCGAGATTACCCGCAACCGCGTCTCGGCCATTGACGGGACCAAGATTGGCGACAGCGAGCTGATCCACCTGCGCATCGCCGAATCCGCATCCGAGATCCATGCGGCTGACATGATTGCGCGCAACGACCTCGATATCCTGCATGAGGCGGGCAAGGCGGGGAAAGTGCTGGGCGAGAAGGAAAAGTTCGAACTGCAGCGCAACCGCGGCTTCATCGGCGAGCTTTGCATGCGCTCGACCCAGCGCCTTGTCCGCATGATGGGCGCCATGGGCATCTTCGACGAGAATCCCGTGAACCGCTATTTCCGCGACATCCATGCGATGACGACGCAGGTAGGCGTGGCGGTGGACGTGACGATGCCGCCATGGGGCCGCTGGGCACTCGGCTTGCCGCAAAAGGGCCTGTTCGCCAACATCAAGGCGCAGGATTCGAGTGGCACGACGAAGACGAACTAGGCGCTCTGTCGATGGTGGTTGCGTCCGCAAAGCATCCTGCAAGACGTCGACGAACGGCGCGAACCCGGCAAGCGCCAAGTGTTCAGCGCGCGGAATAACCTGTCACAACAAGAAAACATGGGCTGTGCATCGGCATGGCCCCATCTGACCAGGGGAGTACGGACATGACGGGTACGTGGGATGTCATCGTGTGCGGCGGGGGTAGTGCCGGCATTCCCTGCGCCACTTTTGCGGCGAAGCGCGGGGCGAAAGTCCTTGTGCTCGAGCATTCAGACCGCATCGGTGGGACGCTCTACGTGTCGGGCGGCCAGATGGCCGCGGCCGGCACCAAGGCGCAGAAGGAAAAGGGCATCGAGGATTCGCCCGACCGACACTATCAGGAAGTGATGCGCATCTCGAAGGGTGGCGCCCGCGCCGATCTCGTCCGCGTCGCGGTCGACGGCGCGCCGCAGACCTTCCAGTGGTTGCTCGATAGCGGCTTCCAGCTGACGCCGGGCCATCCCATCGTCACCTATGGCCACGAGCCCTATGAAGTGCCGCGCACGCATTGGGGCGTGGAGAATGGCGTCTCGGTCCTCAAGGCGTTGAAGCCCGGCTTCGACGCCGAGGTGGCCAAGGGCAACATCACGCTCCGCCTCAACACCGAGGTGCAGGGCCTGATCAAGACAGTGCAGGGCGGTGTCGACGGCGTCATTGTGCGCAATGCCGACGGCCGCCGTGAAGAGATCAAGGGCACGAATATCGTGCTGACCACCGGTGGTTATGCGTCCAACAAGCAGCTCTTCCCGGTGCTGTCGGGCGGCTATCCGCTGTTTGGTGGCCTCGCCAACCCGCAATCTCAGGGTACGGGCATCACCCTCGCCATGATGCAGGGCGCCGAGCTCTGGGGCAGCGACTGCTACATGCCGACTTTTGCCGGCATTACCGATCCGCGCGACCCCACCCGCCAGGTCATCGGCACGGTGACGACGCCGCAGTTCCGCCAGCCCTGGGAAATCTTCGTCGGTGTCGATGGCAAGCGCTTCATTGCCGAGGACACGCCCAGCGTCGACGCGCGCGAGCATGCACTGCTGTCCCAGCCCGATCTCACCTTCTGGGTGGTCTATGACGAGGGCATCCGCAAGGCGGCGCCGTCCTTCTTCGTCGACCTGAACTTCCATGCGCTGGACGATTCGGGCAGCGGCAAGATCGAAGGCACGAACATCGGCATCATGGCCGCCTTCGACAAGATCCCCGGCTTTGTCAGCGCGCCGACATTGGCGGAACTCGCGAAGAAGACCGGCATCAACAGTGCAGGTCTCGAGAAGACGGTTGCTGACTACAACAAGGGCGTTGCGAGCGGCACCGATTCGATGGGCCGCAAGCATTTGCCGAAGCCGGTGAGCGAGGGCCCGTACTATGCCGTGCGCCATCACGGTTTCGCGGTGGTGAGCTTCGCCGGCCTCGCGGTCAACTCGAAGCTGCAGGTGATGCGCCCGGGTGCCCAGCCGATCCCCGGCCTGTATGCCGCGGGCGAAGTGCTGGGCAAGAGCCTCTTGTCGGGCAAATCTTTCGTCGGCGGCATGAGCCTGCTGCCGACCATCACCTTCGGCCGCTTGCTTGGCAGCCAGATCCTGCAATGGGAAGGGGCGAAGCGCGCCGCAGCCGAGTAGCCTTCCCTCCCCAAGAGGGGCGCTGATCTCCGGCAGCGCCCTTTTTCTGTTTCGCGATGAAGTTCAGGTCCAGGTCTTGCGCGGCGGCGACTTGATCTCGATAAGTTCGCAGTCTTCCAGTGCCTCGCTCATGTGCCACACCCCCTGCGGGTGCTGCCAGGCGTCCCCGGGCTTGCAGAAGAATTCCTTGTCGCCGATCACCATGCGCAGGTGACCCTTGAGCAGCGTGGCGGCCGAGTTGTGGTCGTCATGCACCTGCCAGGGGTCGGTCTTGCCCTTGGCCTTCCAGGCTTTGAACACCAGCATGCTCTCGGTCACCATCATGACCTTGAGGAACATGCCCTCTGGTTCCTTCACCCCTTCCACCGACTCGATCTTCACCTTTGGATTGTCGGCGTCGCGCAGATACAGCGCGTCGAACGGCGTCATGCGGCGGTCGAGGGTCATGCGGTACTCCAGTCAAACAGGACGGGCAGGGTAGGGAGCCCGATGTGCCTTGGCCACCGGCTAATAAACATATATTATATGTTATATATATAATTACCATTAATAGGTGTGTTATTATTCATTGATGTCTCATGAGTGGTGTGAAATGACTCCGACAACGAACGGAGTCAGTACGCATGGACCACCTTCCCGTCTTTCTGAACCTCAAGGGCAAGACCGCCCTTGTCGTCGGCGCTACCCCCGCCGCCTGGCGCCGCGCCGCCTGGCTTGCGCGAGCCGATGCCGCCGTCACGCTGGTGACGAACCAAAGCGTCGCCGTCGAAACGGGTTCGGAAACCCCGGTGACGCTGGTCGAACGCAGCTTTGCCGAAACAGACCTGGATGGCGTGCGCATCGTCTGCATTGCAACCGGGGATCGCGACGAAGATGCCCGCATTGCCGCACAGGCGGATGCGCGCGGCTTGCTGGTCAATGTCGTGGACCGCGGCGATCTTGGCAGCTTCATCGTACCCGCCACCATCGACCGTGGCAGCGTCACGGTTGCCATCGGCACCGGCGGTGCGCTGCCCGGCCTGGCGAGCGAGTTGCGCCACCTGATCGAAGACGCCATGCCGGATCACGTTGATCGCATCGCGCAATTCGCCACCGAGTTCCGCCAGGCGGCAGAGGCCTTTCTGCCCGAGGTCGACATGCGCCGCCGGTTGTGGGAAACCGTGCTGAGCGGCCCGATCGCTACGGCCTTGCGGGCCGGCCAGTTGCCCGAGGCCCGGCGCAAGATGTTCGAACTGCTGGCGCGGCCCGAACGCCTGAAGTCGGATGGTGAGATTCTCCTGGTCGGTGCCGGCCCGGGCGATCCCGAACTGCTGACGCTGCGGGCGTTGTGGGCGCTGCGCCGCGCCGACATCATCCTCTACGATGAACTTGTAACCCCGGCGATCCTCGACCGCGCGCGCCGCGATGCCGAACGCATCCCGGTTGGCCGCCGCCAGGGCGACAGCCGCGGCTGGACCCAGGAAGAGACCAACGCCCTGATGCTGCGTCTTGCCAGAGCGGGCCGCCGCGTCGTGCGGTTGAAGGCAGGTGATCCGTTCATCTTCGGCCGCGGCGGCGAAGAGGTGGAGTATCTCCAGCGCCACGGCATCACCGCGACGGTGGTGCCGGGCCTGACGGCGGCGCTTGGCTGCGCGGCGGGTGCGGGCATTCCGCTCACCCATCGCGATCATGCTTCGGCCGTGCTCTTCGCCGCGGGCCATGGCGCCACGGCGGACGGTACAACGCGCTGGGCGGCGCATCTCAAGGCCGGCGGAACGTTGGCCGTCTACATGGGCCTGACCAGCGCGAAAGCCATTGCAGATGCGCTCGCGGCGGGTGGCATTGCGCGCGACCTGCCGGTGGCCATCATCGAAAACGGCTCGCGCCCGGAAGAGCGAATCAGCACCGGCGTGCTCGGAGATCTTGGCTGGCTTGCCGACCAGCACCAGGGCGGCGGACCGACCCTGCTCGTGCTGGGCGATGTTGTACGCCTGTCGCCGCACTGGCACGCCGAACAACCGCTGTGGACCGCGGCATGGTAGCCAGGTCCAGATCGACGGCGAGTCTGCGTCTCGTCACCGCCAACCGCCTGACCGACGGCGTCGTCGTGTTCCTCGGCCCGGACGGTCAATGGACGTCCCGCATCGCCGAATCGGCGGCGGTGGCGACCAGCGCCGAGGCCGATCACCTGCTGGCGATCGCCCGCGATAGCGCGCTGCGCGCCGAGGTTGTCGAGCCTTACATCATCGAGGCCGAACGCCAGGACGGCGTGCCCGTGCCTGAACGGTTCCGCGAGCGCATCCGCGTGACGGGACCGACCATCCAGACTTCAGGGGCCTGAACCCATGTACACTTATTCCGAAGTTGACCAGCGCATGGTCGATGAGCGCGTTGCGCAGTTTCGCGGCCAGGTCGCTCGCCGCCTGACGGGCGAGATTGCCGAAGACGAGTTCAAGCCGCTGCGCCTGCAGAATGGCCTCTACCTGCAGCTCCACGCCTACATGCTCCGCGTCGCCGTTCCCTATGGCACGCTGTCATCGGTGCAGATGCGCAAACTCGCCCATATCGCGCGGCGCTATGACCGTGGCTTTGGCCATTTCACCACGCGGCAGAACATCCAGTACAACTGGATCAAGCTGGAAGAGGCGCCCGACATCCTGGCAGAACTTGCCAGCGTGCAAATGCACGCTTTCCAGACCAGCGGCAACTGCATCCGCAACATCACCGCCGACCACTATGCCGCTGCGGCGGCCGATGAGGTGGACGACGCGCGCGTGTGGTCGGAGATCGTGCGCCAATGGTCCACCCTGCATCCGGAATTCTCCTTCCTGCCGCGCAAGTTCAAGATCGCGGTGTCGGGCTCGCCGGCCGACCGTGCCGCGGTCGAGGTGCATGACATCGGCCTGCGGCTCGTGCGCAATGCGGCGGGCGAGGTCGGTTTCACCGTGCTCGTCGGCGGCGGCCTCGGCCGCACCCCCATCATCGGCAAGGTGGTGAGCGAGTTCGTGACGGCGGACCACCTGCTCAGTTATCTCGAAGCCATCCTGCGCGTCTACAACGAGGCAGGACGGCGCGACAACATCTACAAGGCTCGCATCAAAATCCTGGTGCAGGAGATGGGCATCGAGAAGTTCCGCGCCGCCGTGGACGCGGAATGGGACCGCTCGCGCGGCCATGCGCCCGCGGCCACTCCGGAATTCATCGCCGAAATCCGTAGCCGCTTCCAGGACCCGAAGTTCGATTCCGGTCTCGACGATGGGGAATTGTTGGAGACCTTGCGCTACAGCCCGGCCTTCGCGAAGTGGTTCGACGGCAATGTCGCCGAGCATCGCCGGAAGGGCTATTCCATCGTCAACATCTCGCTGAAGCCGATCGGCGGCATTCCGGGCGACGCGACAGCGGACCAGATCGACGGAATCGCAGATCTTGCCGACCGCTATGGCCATGGTGAGATCCGCGTCACCCACACCCAGAACCTGGTCTTGCCGCATGTGCGCCGCCGCGACCTGCCGAAGCTGTGGCGGGCGCTCGACGTGCTCGGCCTGTCCAGTGACAATATCGGCCGCGCGACTGACATCATCGCCTGTCCCGGTCTCGACTATTGCAGCCTCGCCAACGCGCGCTCCATCCCGGTGGCGCAGCGTCTGTCGGAGCGGCTGGCAGTGCTCGACAGGGAACACGATCTCGGCCCGCTCGAGATCAAGGTGTCGGGCTGCATCAACGCCTGCGGCCACCACCATGTCGGCCATATCGGGTTGCTCGGCGTCGAAAAGAATGGCGAGGAGTTCTATCAGATCACGCTCGGCGGCAGCGATGCGCCGGGCTCGACCCTGGGCACCATCCTCGGGCCTGCGGTGGCGTCGGACAAGGTGGACAGCGCGGTGGAAACCATCGCTCGCACCTATCTCGACCTGCGCCAGCCCAACGAAAGCTTCCTCGCCGCCTGGCGCCGTCTGGGCGTGACGCCTTTCAAGGAGCGCCTCTATGCCACTGCTTAAGGGCGGCAAGCCCGTCGCCGATCCGTGGCGGCGCGTCGCCGATGGCGACCCGGTTCCTGATGGGCCGATCATCGTCTCTCTGGCGCGCTGGCAGTCGGAGCGGGAGACGCTGCTCGCGCGTGGCCAGAAACTGGGCGTCGCGCTGCCAAACACGGCCGACGTGGCGCCGCTACAGCCGGACCTCGTCCATTTCGGCGTCGTTGTGCTTAACCTGCCGAAATTCACCGATGGCCGCGCGTACAGCCAGGCGCGGCGGCTGCGCGACCAGCTTGGCTTTGCGGGTGAGTTGCGTGTGACCGGGCAGGTCCTGCCCGATCAGATCTTTTTCCTGCAGCGGGTCGGCTTCGACACCTTCGAGACCGACGACCCGCGCGTGGCGGCGCGTTGGTCGGAAACACAGGCGCCCTTCAGCGCCGTCTACCAACCCGCTGCCGATGGCCGGCGGGCGATCCTGAGCCCCGAAGGCTGAAAAACGGGCCCGGCAAATGCCGTGCCTTTTGCCTTGGCGGGTTGCGTGGCAGGCGGTCTTGCCCCGTTCCCGATGAAGCTTTCGCCGCGGCTGGCGAAAAAGCTGCTTTTGACGGCGAGCAGTCAAACGGGTGAAGGGCCGGAAAGCGGGCTTTTCTGGCTTGTTCGAATCGCTGTGTCGGGAATGGCGAAGTACCAGGCCCGGGCAGTGGATGCCAGCCCCGCCCCTGGTGTCGCATGCACTATAAATTGGGGCTTGGCGCTCGCAATTGTATCCCGATCCGCTAGGGTGCCTTCTTTCCACAAGAGGTTGGCGACGTGTGCGTGTGGTGTGACGACGAGTTGGTGCGCGTGAAGAACGGGGCCGACATGCGCCGCCGTGGCCGCGGGAGAGATTTGTGACGGCCGTGGCGGGCACACCCGCCAGGGGGCCGGGGACCGGCATGATCCTTCTGCTCGCCTGGCTCGGTGCCGTCGGCTGGATTGGCGGGGTCGCCTATGTGCCCGCCCTGCCGGAGATCGCGCGCGACTTTGGCGCAACGGAAGCGGCGGTGCAGGTCACGCTCACCGCCTTTGTCACCGCCTTCGCATTGACGCATCTCATCTACGGCCCGATGTCGGACCGTTACGGACGGCGCAACATCCTGCTCGTCAGCCTGGTCATCTATGTGGTGGGCAGCATCGCGGTTGCCGTGGCGCCGACGGTCGGGTGGATGACCGGCGCGCGCGTGCTGCAGGCCTTCGGCGCGGTGGGCGGCATCGTGCTGGCCCGCGCGATCGCGCGGGATGTCTGGAGCTTCGACCAGGTGCGCCGGCCGCTGGCGCTGATCAACTCCGTCGGCGCCATGGCGCCGGTCGTGGCCTTTGCGGTGGGTGGTCTGCTCGCGGGCCTGGCCGGGTGGCGCGGGCTGTTCTGGCTGGTGGCCGCGATCAGTCTGCTCACCCTGGTGCTGGCCTGGATCAAGCTGCCGGAATCGCACACGTCGCGCGATGCCAGCGTCTACGGCGGCAGCCGTATGGTGACCAACATGCTCACCATGTTCCGCCTGCCATTGTTCTGGGCCTATACGCTGGCCTATTCCTGGATCGGCGGCGCGATCTTTGCCTTCATGACCGGCGCTCCCTTCATCGTCATCGGCGAGATGGGCGTCTCGGCCGGGACCTTTGGCCTGCTCGTGGCGCTGATGCCGGGCGGTTTTGTCACTGGCAGCGTTGTGGCCAGCCGTCTTGTCGGTCGCTTGCCGCCCGACCGGATGATGATCGGGGGGACGCTGGTTTCGGTGGCGATAGCCCTCGTGCTTCTGGCAGTCACTCTCGCTGGTCTTGTTTCTGTGCCGCTGCTTTTCGGCAGCATCTTCCTCTACACTTTTGGCATGGGAATCGCTGCGCCCAACACGATGGCCGGCGCGCTGGAGGTGCGGCCGCAGACGGTCGGCGCGGCGTCAGCGCTGCTGGGCTTCTCGCAGCTCAGCCATTCGTCGCTGGCAAGCTTCCTCGTCAGCCGCTTCGACTCCGCGGGCGGCCTCAGCATGGCCGGTCTGATCGTGGTCTTCGCGGTCGGCTCGCTCGGCGCCGCGATCACGGCTGCCGTGCTGCAGCGGCGGCACAACGCACGGAAA
>CANJEJ010000128.1 GCA_947473325.1 Alphaproteobacteria bacterium
GCCCGGAAGCTGCAGGCCCGGGCGCCAAATTCATCGGTGGCGACGGCCGACATCTGATGGGCGCCATGGGATTGCAGATGCGCGCGCATGGCGTCGAGATCCTTCACGCGGTAGGTGTAAAGGCTGTAGCCGAGGTTGCCTGGGCGTGCGTCCGGCCTGCGGTCAACTTGCGGATGAGTCGTTTGCAGCAGGAAGACGCGTAGACGTCCGGACCGCTGGGCGGAGCCCGGCCCCGCGCGGGCATCGTCGTAGTCCGTAATCGTCAGGGTGTCGCCGGGCTCCATGTCGAACATCACCGAACCGATGCTGTCCGGGTTGTAGCCGATGCTGTAGCGCGCTGTGCGCTGCAGACCGAATCCATGCTCGTAGATGTCGGCGATCGTCATGTCACCGCTGTCGATAAAGATGCCGGCATGGCAGGCCTGGCTGGTCCGGAGCAGCGATTCCTCATTGACCTGGCCATAGAGCGGAATGTGCACGTTGAAGCGCTGCATGAGGACGTGCTGGTAGAGCGGCACGCACATCTCAAGTTCGCGCAGGCACGTCACGGGTCCGCCAAACGGCACGTTGGGCGCCGCGTCGCTGCCGCGCACGCGTTCGTTCATCAGCGGGCCGACGCGGCGGATCGGCTTGCCCTGGCGTTCCCAGATCTCCGCGTGATTGGCGGCAGTCATGATGTCGTGCGACTTGTGCACCGTCCAGCGATTGCCGATCGTGCGCAGCGGCGCCATGTTGAGGCCTGCGCCCTTTGGCTTGTCCCATTGCATCAGGCGGATCAGGCCGTGATCCGACTCCTGGTGGAGCAGGCGCACGGAACGCAGGCCGGAGTCGACCCCGTAGAGCGTTTTGGCCTGGGCTGCAGCGAGCGATCCTGTCGGGCCCGGTCGATAGCCGAAGGCTCGCCAGTGTATGATGGCGTCGCCCAGGTCCGGCACGCCGACGCAAATCTCATACAGGCCGCCGCTGACCGCTGGTTTCGTGTTCTCCATGTTTGATTTGCCCCTTAGCGTGCTGGAGTGGCCGCCAGGAAGCGAAGAATCTCCCCCGCCAGGACGTCCGGGACGCGCTCCAGAACATCGCGATCCGAGTACTCGAGCGTGACCGCCTGGCTTCTGCGGTTGAGGCGGACGCAAGCTTCGGCCTGGCGCCCCAGATGCGCTTCCCCCGGCACCACCAGTTCGACGATCAGGCTAGGCATGACGAGTCTGGCCAGGGCGGCCGACAGATCAAAGGCGAAGTTGGCCTGGTAAATGGCATCAAAGGAAGGACGGGACACAATGCGGTCGATGGCCTCGCCCTGTGTGTCCTGCAGAACCTGCTCCCGAAGCGGAAAGGCATCGACAACCGGCGGCGACCACCACAGGTGGGAGATGCCGTCGAAGGTGCGGCCCCAACTGCGCAGCATGTGTGATCCGTCGGCAGATGGCTGTTCCTTGGACAGGCTCTTCTCGATGATCACCTTGATGGCCCTGTCGCGCTTCTCGCGCTCCACGACAATGCTGTGGGTCATGCCGCAGCAGATGAAATGCGAAACCCGGTCGGCCCAGCCGGCCGCCAGCGCGGCGCCGACCTTGTTTCCGGTGTGCAGGCCGAAGACGGCGGCCGGCGGCAGCGACAACGCGGCCATAAGGTCAGCGCAACTTTCCGCCAGCTTCTCCATGGAGACGTCTGCCGGCAGCGGGTCGGAATATCCGAAGCCCAGGGTATCAGGCGCGATAACCCGGAAGTGCGGCGCCAGCAACGGCACAAGATTCTTGTAGACGCGCGAAGAATGCGGGGTGGCGTGCAGCAAGATCAGGGGTGGGCCATCGCCTGCGGTGCGGTAGTGGACCTGGCCGTGCCGGGTGTTGGCATATCCTCGTTCAGCGTAGCCGCGGACGTCTGTCATTTTGATCCCCTGGGCGAAAGTGAAGGCCCGACCTTGCCTTTCTTTTAGCCGCCCGGGAAGATGTCAAGCAGAGCGCTAGAAAAGCAAGTCTGCTGCCCTAGAAAATCTTGCCTTGAACGCCGGCTTTCATCGGCGCGTAATTTGCCCTGTCCCTTTTCGTGACCTTGCCCGTCGCGCCAGCCACGGCATCCCGCAGGAGCCTCCATGCACGCCGTCCCGCAGCCCTTTGCCCACGCCATGATGCCAAAGGCCCGCCATGATGAACTGTCGCGGCAGAACTTCACGGTCACGCTGAAGCTGTTCATGACCGAGAATGTCTACCCTGCGGACGAGGTGGTCTACGAGAAGGTCGCCAAGCCGAAATTCGTGCGCGAGAACAAGCGCGAGCCGAAAAATCATCACGAGGTCCGCAAGCTCATGCTGCGTGAGCCGACCACGCAGATGTGGTCGTCGATCGCCCGCACGCTGCAGGAGACGCTCTGGTATCAGGTCGGCGAGTGCGTCGATCGCCAGATCGACGATCTCAAGGCGAGCAGCGCCGTGCTGACACGCAAGCCGAAAGGCACCCTGACGCTCGACCCTAACTTTGTCGCGCCGCGCTACGTCACCGCCGTCGACATCCATGCGATGCCGGGCAACTACACCAGCAATGCCTCGGACGATGATGTCCATGTCGGTGCCGTGTTTGACCGCGGCGCCTATTACTACACAAAGGGGCAGTCGGGCCCGAAGCTGGAAAGCGCCGGCCGTGGCGTGATTGCCACCCTGCAGCACAAGTTTCCGAACCTGAAGCCACGCCGCATCCTCGACCTCGGCTGCGCCATCGGCACCAGCACATTGCCGCTCGTGGACACCTTCCCCGATGCGGAAGTCCATGGCATCGACATTGGCGCCGGCTTGCTGCGTTATGGTCATGCGCGGGCGGAGTATTTCGGGCGCAAGGTTCATTTCTCGCTGCAGAATGCCGAGACGACCAATTTCCCGGACGGCTATTTCGATCTTGTCGTGTCGGCCGGCATGTTCCACGAGACCTCCCGCAAGGCGACCGCCAACATCCTGAGGGAATGCCACCGCCTGCTCGCGCCGGGAGGCGTCACGCTGCACAGCGACGTGCCGCACAATGACAGCATGGGCCCGCATGACGCGTGGATGCTCAGCTGGGACGCGCATTACAACGCCGAACCCTATTGGGAGACCTGGAACGGCATGCGGACGCGCGACATCATGACGGCGGCCGGCTTTGCCTCCGGCAAGATCGGCGAGGCCTGGCGCGGGCGCGACGTCTACGGCAACAACATGCTGTTCGATCGCGCCAAGGACGATCCGCGGGACAGCAACAAGGGCCAGCTAGGCCGCGGCCTCATGTGGTGGGGCCAGAAATAGAACCTATGGGCGCCAGATCTTCGACACGGATGTGATTCGCACCGTAGATTCTCTGCAGCGATCAAGTCCTATGTCGATCCGCGCAACCTGTTGAATCCGGGGGCCCTGGCCCTCGAACGCAAGGACCCCTCATGAGCCGTCCCCATATCGAGTTCATTCCCGCCCAGGTCATTCCCTGGCAGCGCGGCCTTTATGGCGGTGCCCGCCCTGGTGTCGAGACGCGCGTCCTCAGTCTCGATGGTGAGACCGGCGCGGCGAGCCTGATGCTGCGCTATCCGCCCGGCTGGTCGCAGCCGGCGCCGGAATATGTCGAGGCGGACGAGGAGTTCCTCGTGCTCGACGGCCAGATCGAGATCAATGGGCAGGTCTACGGCCTGCATTGTTACGGCCATTTCCCGGCGCGCTATCAACGCCATTCGGTCCGATCGCCAAAGGGGGCGGTGGTGCTCACCTTCTTCTCGGCGGAACCGAAGACGATGGCAGGGAGTCCCGCCACGCCAATAAGCCACCCGGAGCGGCTTGTGCGCTTTATCGATGCGCGCTCGATGAGCGGGGAAGAGGGTGTGCAGAAGGATCTGTTCCCCACCCTGAAGCCGTCGCCCGGCTCCCACGCGACAGTGCACAAGCGGTTGAAGACTGACCCGGTGACGGGAGAGGTAACCTGGATCGTCGCCGTGCGTGGCGGTCGCATGACGGCGCAGACCGAGATTCACCCGGTGGTGGAGGAGGAGTTCTGCCTGTCGGGCGACATGGTTGGCCCGCATGGCAACATGCGTCCGGGCGCCTATTTCTGGCGCCCGCCCGGTATCCAGCACGGACCCTTCGGCAGCCACACCGGGGCACTCCATTTCATTCGCGGCTTAGGCGGGCCCTATACGACCATCGTCAGTCCCTCCGACACGGCATTTGACTGGGACACGCCCTACCGGCCCATCCTGCCGCCGCAGTATCAGGAATACGCGCGGAGCTATGTCGACAAGGACCTGAACTACTAGGGCGGTGGCTGAGCAAGCGGTCCCGCTCACGGCGCGGGCCGGCTCACCTATCGATGGTGGCGCCGCCTGTCGTATCGCGCGTGGTCGTGCCGATCGTATCCGCGTGGCGCGGGAACAAGAATGACCGGCGCCGCGTAGGCAGGACCGTAATAAGGCCGGTGGTAGTGATGGGCACGGTAGCCGGGGCTTTCGACAACCACGCAGGCAGCGAGCCCGAGCGGTGCCATGAGGACCAGTCCAAGCAAGCCGGCGGCGGTGGTGCGGGAAAAACGCGGCATCAGGATGCTCCAGTCGCGCTGAGGGGTTCACGGGGTCGCAGCGAGATCCAATCCGAATCTCGTGGCAGCAAGGCTAGCCGCGCGATGCAGAGGGATCAGGGCTGAATGGTGTCGGGAATGTGGCACCGCACAGCGACAAGCCGTGGAATACGGAGCTCGCGGCCCGCGTGGCGTCAACCGCCCGGGCGGTAGACCGGTGTTGGAATTCCTTCCATCCGCGCCTTGAGCTGCAGCGCCAGATAGCGGGAGAAATGGCGCGCCTGCGCCAGGTTGCCGGCCTGGAACCACAGGCCCTCCTGCGCCGTGGGTTTCCACATGTTGCGCAGTTCGCCCTCCCAGGGGCCGGGGTCATCGCGCATGCCGGAGCCAAGGCCCCAGCATTTGCCGATGGTCTGGGCCACGGCGGGCGAAATCAGTTGCGCGGCCCAGCTTTCCATCGACTCGAAGCCTGTCGCATAGACAATCACATCGGCCGGCAGCTCGCTGCCGTCGCCCAACACGACGGCATTGGGCTTGATTGACGCGATATCGGTTCCGCTCTTCAGCCTGATGGCGCCGCTGGCGATCAGGTCCGAGGCGCCGACGTCGATGTAGTAGCCGGCGGCACGCCGCATATACATCAGGGCAATGCCGGACTCATCCTCGCCGAAGGTGAGCTGGAAACCGGCGGCGCGCAGCCGCTCATAGAAGGCCGTGTCCTGCTCGCGGATGCGCCGATAGTTGCCGACGGACACATCGCGCAGCAAACGAAAGGGCATCGATGCCGCCAGCAGGTCGGCGTGATCGGTCGTCATGCCCGCCTGCACGGCGGCTTCGGAGAACGGCCCGCCATCCCCAAGCTTGCGCAGGGACGCGAGGCGCGCCACCAGCGTCGGCGAGCGCTGGATCATCGTCACGTCGGCATCGTGTTCCCACAGGTCGACGCAGATGTCATGCGCCGAATTGTTGGAGCCGATCACGACGCAGCGCTTGCCGGCCGCCGATTCGCCGCTGCGATACTGGCTTGAGTGATATTGTGCGCCGGCGAAAGTCTCGGCGCCGGGAATGGCGGGGATCTGCGGCTTGCCCGACAGGCCGGTCGCCAGGATCAGATGCGCCGGGCGCAGCGTCACCGGCTGTCCGTCGCGTTCTACCGTCACCACCCACTCGTTGCGTTGCGCGTCGTACTGCGCGCTCTGGCAGGTGGTGGAACCCCAGACCGACAACGCCATGACCTTGGCATACATTTCCAGCCAGTCTGCCATGCGGTCCTTCGGCGTGTAGACGGGCCAGCCAGACGGGAAGGGCAGGTAGGGCATGTGGTCCTGCCACACAGGATCGTGCAGGCAGAGCGACTTGTATCGCGCGCGCCAGGCATCGCCCGGGCGTTCCAGGCTGTCGATGACCAGCGTCGGTACGTTCAGGTGCTTGAGGCGCGCGGCAAGCGCCAGACCGTTCTGGCTGGCCCCGACAATCAGGCAATAGGGCTGGCGGCTGGCCCCGAGTTCCTGGTCTGCCCGCGTCTTGTCTTCGAGCCAGTTGCCGCGCCCCTTCTGTGCGCCCAGGTGGATGCCCTCGTCGCGCCGATGGCCCAGAGGTTCCTCGAAGCCGATCAGTTCCTGCATGGTCGTCAGCAGGACCCAGCAGCGGCCGCTCCTGAGGCGAAGGATGCCCTTGCCGCGGGCAATGCCGGTTTCGAAGGTGAAGGCGCTCAGGATGACGCCGTCCGTCTCCGTCGCGGTGCCATCCATGGTGAAGCTGTGGGGGGCCACCCGCGCCAGCGTGTCGTCGAGCATGGCCCGGATGCCATCGCGGCCTTCGATGGTCACGATGTTCCAGGTGAAGGCGATGAAATCGCGCCAGAACCCTTCTTCGGTAAACAACGCTGCGGCGGCGGTGCTATCCCGACGCGTGAGCGCCGCTTCGAATGCCGCCAGCCAAGCTGTTACCTGATGTGCCGTGTTCTCACTCATACCGCATCGTGGCATGGCTCAGGACGGCCAGCAATCGCGCTGTCGCGGGCAGTCCTTCAGGAGCCGGGAACGAGCACAACCTTGCCCGGCCGCGCGTCCCCGGTTTGCGCCGCGAGCGCGCAGGCGTCCTTGACCCGTGCGAGGGGAAAGGTGCCGGCGATACGGGTGGCAAGCACGCCGCTGCCGATCAGGCCGCCGAGATAGTCGTAGATTGCATCCTTCTCGGCGCGGGAGCGCCGGGCCAGCTGGCGCCGGGTGTAGAAGCCCTGCAGGCGGATATCGCGCAGGAACACCATGTCTGCCGGCAACTGGCAGGGCAGTTCCGACAGCATGCCATAGTTCAGCACGGTGCCGCCGTCGGCCAGGCATTCGCCGATGCGCGTCGTCGCCGTGCCTGCGACGGCATCGACACCGAGGTGGATGGAGGCCTTGCCGGTGACGCGCTTCACCCGTGCGGCCAGGTCGTCACCATCGACGAGAACCACATCGCCACCGGCCTGCTCGACCAGCGGGACCAGGCTGTCGCGGCGCACGATGTTCACGGTGCGGAAGCCGCGCCGGCGGGCGAGTTCGATCAGGTAGAGGCCGCAGGCTGAATTGGCCGCGTTCTGCACCAGCCAGTCGCCCTGCGACAGGTGGGCATGGTCCTCGAGGATCAGGTGGGACGTGACCGGGTTGATGGGCAGCATGCAAAGCTGCACGGCGTCGCCGGCAGGGGCCGGCGACAGTGTCTCGGCCCGCACCCTCACCTGTTCCTGCCAGATGCCTGTGGCGAACCACAGGAAGACGCGGTCGCCGATACGCCAGTCGCCGCCGTCGGTGCCCAGCGCGACGATGCGGCCTATACCTTCGTAGCCAGGCGTGGCCGGCAGGGAATAGCGGAAGCTGCGTTCGCCCCGGATGCATTTCAAGTCTGCGATATGGACCGGCGTGGCTTCCACCGCCACGATCGCTTCGCCGGAACCGGGCGCGCCCGGCTCCTCGTCGATCAGCTCAAGGACGTCTCGCGGTTCCCCATGAAGGCGGTAGACGGCGCGCAGCATGAACGGGCGGCAAGCCTACTTGCGATCGGGTCCGGGCTCGGTGATCGGCGGCACCCCGCTCGGAATCGTTCCCTCGTGGTGATGGCGGCGCATCCAGCGGCCGTCGATGCGCTGAAAGACGTCGGTGATGCGGATGCGGTTCGCCATCGCGTTGGGTGGCTCGTAGGTGAAATTCAGGTAGTAACGGGCGAGCGCCGTGTTGTCCCAGATGTCGACCAGAACAGGGTCTTCGACGTTGATGACCAGCTTGCCGCGCTTCTTCGACTGGCCGACGTCGTTCTTGCGGAAGCGTGCGCGGCCCTCGGTACCAATGAACAGTTCGGGTTCGAACATGTCCCATATCGTACCGTCGGGATGGTCCATGGCCTTCATGCCGTCGATCGAATGTGCGGTGAAGGCGGCGAAATTCGCCTTGATCATGCGAACGATCTCGTCGCGTTCGTCCTGGCTCATGAAGATCCCCGGCTGCTGGCTGGTGGGCCGCCATCGGCTGATGCGACGGGCGCGGCAATGTCGTCTCAATGCCACACTATGTCTACCGGGCGGAGAAATGAGAAGGAATTGTTGGGACAGTAGAACTTTTTATCGCGGTTGGGCCGTGAACGGCCTTGCGTGCCGGCGGCCGTCGCGCTTTGTTCCGCGCCCTGTTGTCCGCCGGGATGACGTTCCCCCATTTGGCCGGACGGCATTTCAGCCGTGCAGCGTGGTCTCCCGATCTCCAGCGCACAAGACGCACGCCGCCCGCCGAACGGGCGAGAGGCGCAGACAATTTCATATGCAGGACCTGATGCAGCCCTCGTATGACAACGCGCCGGCGATGGCGCTGGAGCAAGTCATCGACGTGGTCGGCCGTTCCACCAAGGTGCAGGATGCCCAACCCGTGCATCGCATGCAGAGCTGCGACAGGATCACCAAGACAGACTGATCTTTTATGCAAGACCTTTAGAGGCAGCGGGCCCGTAAGGGGCCGCCGCTCTATTGCGCGCGTTGCACATACGGTGCAAAGGGGCTTAGTTTAATCATCCGATCAGCAGGGGCTGTGTTGCGCAATCATCATCTTCCCGGACGTTCCGCTGTCCATGCCATTAACGGCATGGCTGCCACGTCGCATCCGCTCGCCACCCAGGCCGCCATCACCCTGCTGCAGCAGGGCGGCAACGCGATGGACGCCGCCATCGGTGCCTGCGCTGTGCAATGCGTGGTCGAGCCATTGATGACCGGTATCGGCGGTGATTGTTTCGCTCTTTACTGCAAGGGCGGGCTGACGCCCGTCATTGCCTATAACGGCTCGGGACGCGCACCGGCTGCCGCGCACGTCAGTTGGTACAAGGAGCGCGGGATTGCGGCGATCAACGACCTGTCGGCTCATTCGGTGACCATCCCGGGCGCCATCGACGCCTGGACACGGTTGCATGCCGATCACGGCCGTCTCGACATGGCGGCCGTACTCAAGCCCGCCGTCGACTATGCCGAGCAGGGCTATGCGCTGGCGCCGATCACGGCTGGGGCCTGGGGGCGCGCTGTCCCGCGCATCAACCATCACGCCGAGTCCGTCCGCATCTTCCTACCCGGCGGCAAGGCGCCGGGCGTTGGCAACATCCACCGCCAGCCGGAACTGGGAGCTACCCTGCGCGCCATCGGCCAGAAGGGGCGCGATGCCTTCTACGCCGGCGCCACTGCCGAGGACATGGTGGCGACCTTGCGTGCCGCTGGCGGCTTGCACACGGCGGAGGATTTCGCCACCCATCGCGGGGACTATGTCGATCCCATCCGCACGAACTATCACGGGGTCGATGTCTACCAGGTGCCGCCGAACGGGCAGGGCATCGTGGTGCTGCTGATGCTCAACATCCTCAAGGGTTTCGACCAGCGCGGCATGGCGCCCGACAGCGCCGAACGCTTCCACCTGGAGATGGAAGCCGCGCGCCTCGCCTATGCCATGCGCGACCGGCTGCTGGCCGACCCCGCCAAGGCTGCGGTGCCGATCGAAGGCATCCTGTCCGAGGCCTATGCCGATCGCCTGCGGGGCGCCATCGACCCGCGCCGCGCGACCAACAGTGCGCCGCCGTCGGATTTCCCGATCCACCCGGACACGATCTACCTGACCGTCGTCGACAAAGACCGCAACGCGGTGTCCTTCATCAACTCGCTCTATCACGGCTTCGGGTCGGGCATCACCGCGGGCAAATGCGGCGTGGTCTTCCAGAATAGAGGCTCGGGCTTCGTGGTGAAGGAGGGGCATCCCAATTCCATTGCGCCGGGCAAGCGCCCGCTGCACACGATTATCCCTGGCATGGCGGTGGAGAAGGGCCGGGCGCTGCTTTCCTATGGTGTCATGGGCGGCAACTTCCAGCCAACGGGCCATGCCCATGTTCTGGGCAACATGCTGGACCACGGCATGGATGCGCAGGAGGCGCTCGACGCGCCGCGAATGTTCTTCAAGGACAATGTGATCGAGGCGGAAGACGGCGTGCCCAGGGCCACGATCGACGGCCTGCGTGCGCTGGGCCACACTATGACGCGGGTGGACGTGCCGCATGGTGGCGGCCAGGTTATCCGCATCGACTGGGACAAGGGCACTCTTGAAGGGGGCTCCGACCCGCGTAAGGACGGCTGCGCGATCGGCTACTGACCGGCGCGCCTAAAACAATTCATGCAGCAGGGAGGATATGGGGATGCGTCGTCAATGGGTGATGGGTGCGCTGACCGGCGCGGCGGTGGTTCTGGCCGCGGCCACCGGGGCGCAGGCGCAGGACAAGAAGGACACCCTGCGCGTGGCGATCAACGGGGTGAACAC
>CANJEJ010000129.1 GCA_947473325.1 Alphaproteobacteria bacterium
CCTCACCGACGCCGAGGTCGCCGACCTCCGCGCCCGCAAGGTGATCTGATCAGCGCCCGAGCAGATTGCGCAGCGGGTTAAGCGGATTGCCAGGCTGTGGGGCGCCCTGCTGCGGCCGGTTGCCGGGCAGCAGATTGCGGAGTGTGTCCGCCGCCGCCCCGGGATTGCGCAGCTGGTTCTGGATCGCGCCCGACAGATCGGGCTCGTACGCGATGTTCGACCACGGTCCATGCACGCGAACCGGCACCGCAATGCCGGCAGACTGTTGCGAACCGCCCTGCCCCTGCAGGTCGGCGACAAGCTTGGGCTCCAGCCGGTAGTCGATCGTGCGCGCCGGCAACGGCACGGTCCCCGCGCCCTCGACCCGCAGCAACGGTGAGCGCAGGGCGAGATCGCTGTTGCGCAGAAGGCCGTTGGCGATGGTGAAGGTGCCCCCGAGTTCGGCAAAATCCGTCTGCTGCGCACGCCCGGCCTGGGCATCGAGGAAGGCGCTGGCGACATTGCGGGTCATCGCGCCAAGGTTGATGCCCTTGATCGAGCCGTCGCGAAAATTCAACGCGCCCTTGCCGTTCAGGGCGCTGACGATCTCGCGCTGCGACTTGCCGCGCGCCGTCACGGAGATATCCGCGGTGCCCGTGCCGGTCAGATGATCGAAATCCGCTGCATCGCGCAGGAAGGGTTCCGCCTGCAGCCCCTGCAGCTTCATGTCGGCGGCAATCGCGGGCACCGCTGCCGAGGCATCCACGGTGACCGTGCCATTGCCCTGGCCCTGGTAAAGGGCGAGCTCCTTGAGCGTCGCAACCATCTTGCCCCCGGTCAGGTTCACCCCCAGCGCGCTCTTGCCGACCTTGATCTTGCGCAGGACGAGTTCGCCGAGCGTGAGGTCGAAGCGGACATTGGCCGACCGCAGCGCCGTGAGATCGATGATGTCATCGCTCCAGCCTTCGGCCGCCGCCTGGCTGCCGGAACCGGCGCCGCCGCCACCCGATGCCGGGGCAGCCGCCGCGGCGGACTTCTCCGGCAGGTAGGGGTTGAGGTCGAGCTTCGCGACGTCAAGGCGGCCTTCGAGCGCCGGCACGCGGCCGGCCGTGTCGACGCTGACGTCGCCCTTGGCCTGGATGGCGTCAAAGGTGATGTCCGCGCCGGTGAAGCTCACCTTCGGCCCGGCCAGCGCGAGCACGCCCTTGATCTTCAGTGGTCCCATCGTGTTGGGTGGCGCCTCGAGCGGGTTCTTCGTCCAGGCCGCCAGGCCCCGCAGCGACGGAATGTCGAGGTCGACCGTGCCCTTGGCACCAAGCGGCGCGCCGCCGGTCACCGCCCCGGCGAAGGACAGGGTGACGGGCTTCGCCTTCACCGCGATCTTCGCATCGGTCGTCGCGGTTCCGAGCAAGGCACGCGGCTTTTCGACCGTAATGTCGAGATCGACAGCTTCCTTGTTCCAGGTCACGCCGCCCTTGCCGACGAAGCGGCTGTCGAGATTCGGCAGTTTGAGAGACAGGTTGATCTTCTCCACCTGTTCGTTCTGGCCGGACCGCGCATCGCTGAAATACAGCGTGCCGTTTTCGATTCGCACATCGCCAAGGCGCAGCTCGTTCACGAAGCTGCCGCCGGCCGCTTCGCCGCGCCGGGCCGTGCCACCTGGGGACGACTCCGCAGCCGGCGCAGGGCTGGCGCCGTCGCCAAAGTCCCAGTTCGCACGGCCCTGGCGGTCGATTTCCAACCGGATCACCGGTTCGACCAGCACGAAGCTGTTGACGGCGATATTTCCGGACAGAAGGGGGATGAGTTCGACATCCACCTTGAGCTGCGACAGCGTCACCATGTCCTTGTTGGCGGCGCCCGCGACATTGGCGAAGGCGACACGGTCGATACGGACACCTGCAGTGGGAAACACCGAGATGCCAAGGTCGCCACCAATGACAAGGTCGCGGCCCGTCGCGGCCTTGACCTGCGCGACCACCTGGTCGCGGATTGTGTCCTTGGGAACAAGGAAGGGCGCCACGACAACGGCGACAACAAGAACGGCCACCACGATACCGGCCGCGATGAGAATCTTTTTCATGTTTCACACCAACGGTGAACAACAATGGCCGCGTCGCGGCGGAGTGCGGACATCACCAAGACTGGCGATCCCGCGGATTCTACGCCGCGAAGCAGACCCCGGATGCGCTATTCGTCAATGGCAACGCGGCATGGGACTGGCGTCGTCGCGCGGGCACGCCAAGGATCAGCAGACCCTGGCGGCCGCCAGAAACACGGCCAGCCGTACCTGGCCGACGGCGTAACGATAGCAACGCAGGCGGAGACCGCCTATGGGCCCTCGTCGAAGACATAGCCGAACAGGGCAAGGAAGCCCTTCACAAGTGCGAAGATGACGGTGGAAACCAGCAGGATGGAAACAAGCCCCACCACATAGCCCAGAATCGCGGCCAGCCCGTCCCGCTCGATCAGCGCCAGCGCCAGCAGCGAGATGGCGATGGCCGGTACCAGGTTGCCGAACGGGATCGGCAGGACGAGGATCACCGACAGCAGGAAGCAGACCACGCCAATGATGCGTTCGCCGGTCGGCGAGGTCAGCCGCAGCATGCGTGGCCGCAGCAGGCGTTCCGCCCGTTCGAGGATCGGCAGCACCCGGTCGACGAAAATGAGGAAGTCGCTGCGGCTGATCGACCGTCGGGCCAGGAAGGCCGGCATCCAGGGCCGCGTTTGGCCGATCATCAGCTGCGCCGAAAGCAGCACCAGCGGTGCGCCCAGGATGGCCGACATGCCGGGTACCGCGAGCGGAAAGGTGTTGGGCAGGGCAAAGATCGCCATGGCGACACCAAAGGCACGGTCGCGCATCAGCGCGACGATGTCACCGAGCGCGACCCGTTCGGCGGTCAGCGTCGCCGCGAACTCGCGCAGGAGCATCGACGTGGATCTGGCTGCGCTGCTCATCGCAGCGCCCTCAGGCGGGGGGACAGGCAGTTCGCCCGCTCCGACGCCAACCGTCCGCACGCGGTTTTTGTCCGAACGATCTTCATGGCTGGGAAAGAAATGGTCGGCGCCTTCGGTCTCTAGAAACGCTGCGGGGGCAGACTATCGACTCCGTTGCGTCAACGGAACTGGCCAGTCATACACGCTTCCAGTAGTGCACGCTTAATGTGTCCGGACCGTGATGGTAAGGGTGTCGGAAACCGGCTCTGTATACCTGGCACCCTCCGCCACGGCGACGACCAGCGGTTTCGTCGCACTTGCAACCCCGGTCGCCCGCCCGGCGCGGGAGACAACGGCCTTCCCGCCGGGATCGAAGACGACAGGCGCACCGCCATAGCTGAGGCTGTAGGGAATGGCGACCGAGCCGTCATCTGGCCGCAGGGCTGGCTGGCCCGTCTCGGCGGCGCTGCGGCTCGCCAGCTCAAGCGAATAGGCCGGTGCGGCCACCTGTTCGACAATCTGTGTGGTCGCCCTGTTGCCGTCGGTGCCATCGGTCGGCACCGCCAGGGCATCACGGGCGATCAGCAGCGAGGCAGACGGCGGGACAAAGCCGGTGACCGTCAGCGTCGTGCCGGGCGCGGCGACGACGCGCATCGGGCTGAGCAGGCCGACGATTGCCGCCACGGCGGCGGCAAAGGCCCGCAGGCGCCACTGCTTGCGCAGCGCCGCCCGCAGGTCGGCGGGCGAGATGACACCCTGCGCGACGAGGATTTCGCCAAAACGGCCACCGCGCTGGCGCTGCACGGCAATGGCCGCGGCGATCTGCGCCGGCGCCACCTTGCCGTCACGGCGCAGCAGCTCGCCAAGTTGGGGGATTTCATCCGGGCGTATCACAGCCATGCCGCCATGTATGGAAGCCTGCCGCCTAACGAACAGGTAAGGGCCGCCCGAGTTCCCCGCGCGGCGGGACCCGTGATCGCCTAGGGGTTGAGCACCATGCGGCCGAAGAACTTCCGGCTTTCCATCAGCCGGTGCGCCTCGGCCGCCTTCTTCAGCGGGAATTTCTTGTGGATGACCGGCTTCAGCTTGCCCTGTGCCGCCAGTTCCAGGACGTTTGCCGCGATGGCGCGGGTCGAGCGGCCGCAGCCGTGCAGCGAGATGTGTTTGCGGAAGAACTCGATGAAGTCGACCTCCACCTTTTCGCCGGCATGCGCGCCGACGGTGACAAGCCGGGCACCCTGGGCCAGCGCCTTGATCGATTCGAGCAGCGAATCGCCACCGACCATGTCGAGCGCGCAATCCACACCGAGTCCACCGGTCAGCTTGAGCACCGCGTTGCCGACCTTCTTCTTGTTGTAGTTGATCGTGTAGTCGGCGCCGAGCTTCCGCGCCCGCGCCAGCTTGTCGTCCGACCCCGCCGTGGCGATGACCGTGGCGCCGGCCAGCTTCGCCACCTGCACGCCTGCCGAACCGACGCCGCTGCCCGCCGCATTCACCAGGCAGGTTTCACCCGCCGACAGCTTGCCCACCGTGATCAGCGCTTCCCAGGCCGTGGCGAAGGGAACATAGGCCGACACGGCCTGGTCATAGCTCAGCTTGTCGGGAATGCGGACGAGGTGATGCGCCTTCACCTTCACATATTCCGCATAGGTGCCCCATTGCGTGGCACCCAGAATGCCGAAGGCGTGGCAGATGTTTTCCATGCCACGCACGCAGTTGGGACAGGTACCGCAGCTCAGGATGAAGTGGGGGGCAACGCGGTCGCCCTTCTTCCACTGGGTCACGCCGGCACCAACCTCGGCCACGTCGCCGGCGGCATCGACGCCCAGGATATGGGGAAAGTTGCCTTCCATGCCGGAAATGCCGTTGCGGATATCGATATCGACATGATTCACGCCGGCGGCGCGCACGCGTACCAGAACATCGCCGCGGCCGACCTTCGGCGTGGGAATGTCCTGATACTTCATCTGTTCGGTGCCCCCGTTGCGGTGCAGGACAATCGCTTTCATTGGCATCTCCCGATCTTTTCTTTGATTTGTGGATGAATTCCGGCGCGTCACACGCCAGTTCAGGGCTTGCGCACCGCGTTCTCGATCCGCTGCAGGCGCGAGAGCAAGGCGGCGTTCAGGTGATCGACCTTCTCATGAAGATGACTGATCTCCAGCTCGGCCTTCATGTTGACTTCGTATTCCACGTCGGAGCGAATGCGGTCCTTCTCGACCTGGCGGTTCTGCGACAGGAGCACGATTACCGACAGGAAGATGGCCTCAAGCGAGACGCAGAGCGTCAGGAAACCGAAGGGATACGGATCGAAGCCCGCATCGCCGGCAGAGATGTTCCAGCCGATCCACAGCCCGAACCACAGGAAATGCACGCCGAGGAACGGCAGCGATCCGGAAAACGCCGCGATGACGTCGGTGACGCGCTCGATGACCGTGCTGCGTGTTTCGATCTCTTCGTTGACGTTGCGCGCCGCCATCTGCTGGAGCTGCTCATCGGTGGCACGCATGCGCCGCGCCATCACCGCCATGATGTCGAGCGCGGCATCAGGCCGGCGACGCACGAAGCTTTTCAGGTCCTGGCGTTCGAGCACCAGCACCGTCGAATCTTCTTTCGCCGTCGCAGTGGCGGTGCGCGGTCCTTCGTCGAGCAGCGACAGCTCGCCGAAGATGTCGCCGTGACCGGCGGTCGTCAGCACCAGATTCTGGCCCATCTTGTCGCGCACCGACAGCTCGACCGCGCCGCTGGTGACGATATAGGTTTCGTCACCGGGGTCGCCGTGATGGAACAGCACGGTTCCGCGGGGAAATCCAGCCTCGCGCATCACCGTCGCGAGCGCCCCGCGCTCATCGGCGTCAAGCAACTGGAACATCGGCACCTGCGCAATCAAGGCTTCGCGCGGGGCCGTGGGGTTGGAACCGGTTTCGGTGGCATTGGTCATGGGCAGGGCAATCCGGCGGGCCGTCCGCGCCTCGGGCTGGGCCAACCCTCGTGTGCGGACAGGACGAAACTGTATAGTGCCTTGAACGGCGGCCCAAGATACGTCGCCGCCCTTCCGGCACAAACAGGAGCGGATCATGTGGACAAACGGCACCGGCTGGCAGGAAGTCGTCACCGGCGTGGGCGACCTTGACCGCTGGATCGATGCCTTCGGCCATCTCGGCGACTGGACGGTCCGCCATCGTGGCCCGATGGACCCGCGCCTCGCCGCCGCCTGGTCGTTGCCGCGCGAGGCCGAGCCCGAGGAGGTCGTGATCGGTCATCCCGCGGCGCCCGAGCGCTGGATGCGGCTGGTCCAATTTCATGGCATCGATGCCCCGCCGGCGCGTGCCACCGCCCAGGCCTGGGACACTGGCGGCCTGTTTTCCGTCCTGATCCATTCCAGCGATATCGCCGACGTGCTGAGGCGGGCCCAGTCGCTCGGCTGGGGTTCGTTCAACGACATCGGCCTGATGGAGTTCGAGGACCGCGTCCTGCGCAACGTGGTGCTGCGAGCCCCGGATGGCTGCAACTTCGGCATCTACGAACCGCAGGCGCGCGGCGGCAAGACCATAGCGCTGCCGCCGCATCGCCTGTGCCCGCCGGCCACCGTGCAGCAGGTGATCCGCGACCTTGGCCGCACGCGCGATTTCTTCCGCGACACGCTGGGCTGGACGCCGTGGTTCGACGGCGAGACGCGGCTCGCCATCAACCAGTTCGGCATGCCCGACAACTTCTCGGGCAAAGTGCCGAAGAAGGTCGCCATCGTGCAGGCGGCGGCCGACGCGCCCGGCCAGGTCGAGCTGATCCAGTGGACGGTGTTCGAGGGCCGCGACCTGTCGGGCCGCGCCGCCCTGCCCCATCGCGGCCACATCGCTCTGCGCTGGATGGTGCCCGACATCAGCCGCTGGGCGAACGGCACAACGCCCGCCCGCGTCACGCTGGCGCCCTATGGCGAGGTGCTGATGGTGCCCGTAATGCTGCCCGAAGGCGGCCGGGTCGAGGTGATTGCCCGCGCCTGATCGCGCTTCCGGGCCGTCGCGGGGATGGCGTAGGGTGAGCGGCGTTTGACCTTTGCCGTCAGGATGCCGTCGTGAAAGCCGCTCAACTTTTTGGACCCGGCGACCTTCGTGTCGTCGACATTCCGATGCCCGTTCCTGGCCCGGAGGACGTGCTGCTGCGCGTCGCGCGCTTCGCGCCCTATGGCACCGATGTCGGCACCTTCCTGAATCGCGGCGGCCGCTATGGCAGCAACTATCCCTTTGGCATCGGCGCCGACTTCTCCGGCACGGTCGAGGCGATTGGCAAGGATGTGCGCAACGTCGCGGTCGGCGACCGTGTCTCGGCGCTGGCGATGGATCACTGCGGCGCTTGCCGCAACTGCCGGCGCGGCCTGACCAACCTGTGCCTCGATTCGGCGCGGCTGAACGCGCCACGGCAGGTCTGCTGCCAGACACACACGCTGGTGCGCGCCAACAAGCTCGCCCGCCTGCCCAAGGGCGTCACCTTCGACGACGCGGCGATGCTGTCGGGCCTTGTCACCGTGATGAATGGCCTCGAGATGCTGGACCCGGCCATCGACGAAACGGTTGGCATCGTCGGTGCCGGCGCCATGGGCTGGTCAGCGATCGCGGCCGCCAGAGCGATGGGCCGCTCGATGATCGTGCTCGGCGGCGCGCGCAAGCGGGCCCAGATCGCCCGCGATCTGGGCGCCGACCGGCTGCTCGAAATCACCGCCTATGACGACGACCTCGCCTCCCGCCTGAAGGCAGACGTACCGGGCGGCCTGCCCTGCGTGATCGAAACGACAGCGACCGACTGGGGTTTGAAGCAGGCCTTCGCCATCGCCTGCCTCGGCGGACGCCTCGCCCTGTTGGGTGGCAGCGCGGCGCCGGCCACGGGCTGGGACCTGGTGGCGCGCCAGCTCACGGTGCACGGCGTGCGCGCCGGTCACCATCAGGAAATGGTGCTCGACCTGATTGCCGCCGGCCGGATCGACCTGAAGCCGACGATCACGCATCGCTTCAGCCTGGATGACTCCCCCAGGGCCTTCGCGCTGCTGACGGGCGCCGACCCCGAAGCGGTCGGCCGCGTGATGATTGAGATCGATCCCGCGGCCTGACCGGTCTGGCCGTTATTGCGCGGTGCGGAACTGGTTGTGGCAGCTGTTGCAGCCAGCGCCGACCGCCTGCATGGCCGCCCCGATCTGCGCCTTGTCGCCCGCCTGAACGGCGGCAACGAGCTTGTCGGCCGAGGCGGAAAAATCATTGGCGACGGCCGTAAAGGCGGCGCGGTTGCTCCACACGTCGGGCTTCGCGCGGCTGTTCGCCTGGCTGCCTTCGGGGAACAGCGTCACTAGAATTTTCGCCGTGCCGGCGACCTGATCGGCCGAGCGTTTGGCCGCGTCGGCATCCAGCGTGTCGGCGCGGATCAGCCGGCCGATATTGCCCATCGCCCCGCCCATCCCCTTCATCGCCGACTCACGGTCGCCCCGCACATCGGCCAGGGCCGCGGCCGCACTGATGCCCATCACCACGCCCACCACGCCCAGCACTCCAACAACACGCTTCATCTGTTCACTCCAACTCGCCAGTTCGGCTGCGGGCGCACTAGACACATTCAAGATGACGGATCGCCAGTTCCGTTTTGCTGCGGTGCATCAAATTTCTTTGACCGATGGGCGACAGGAAGGACAGCGCTATTGTCCTGTTCGCCGCAGAGGCGGATGGGACGAGATCCCCGGATTGGGCTCAAGAAGTTGATATTACTGGATAAAAGTAGCTATGTGTGCAACGCAACACGGGCCTGTCGCTCTTGCAGGGCCGCAATTCCTAGAATGTGTGCGCGTTGAGGCAGCATCCGGCGTTCGTCTGAAAACCAAGCGGCCCCTGCGCACCCCGAAACAGCCTCTGGATTATTATGTCGACCTCCACCGCCGCCGTTGCGACCGCGCCCACGACCGACAGCCGCCACGCCAAACTCGTCCTCGGTGCCCTCGGCGTGGTCTATGGCGATATCGGCACCAGCCCGATCTACACCCTGCGCGAATGCCTGCTGCGCGTGGGAACCGAGATGCCGGCCCAGGAAGCGGTCCTTGGCGTCCTCTCGCTGATGTTCTGGTCGCTGGTCTCGGTCGTGACGGTGAAATACGTCATCATTGTGATGCGGGCCGACAATCGCGGTGAAGGCGGCATCCTCTCCCTGCTCGCGCTGGCGCAGCGAACGGTGGCGGACCGGCCGCGGATCGCCGCCGCCGCCGTGCTGATCGGCCTGACCGGCGCCGCCCTGTTCTTCGGCGACGCGGTCATCACACCGGCCATCTCGGTGCTCAGCGCCGTGGAAGGCATCGCGGTGGCCGCACCTTCCTTCGAGCCCTGGATCGTGCCGTCGGCGCTCGTGATCCTCGTCATCCTCTTCGCGCTGCAGCCGCGCGGCACGGGACAACTCGGCCTGCTGTTCGGCCCGGTGATCCTCATCTGGTTCACCGTGCTCGCCGGCCTCGGCATTGCCGCCATCATCGAGACACCGGCAGTGCTGGCGGGGCTCGATCCGCGCCGCGGCCTCAATGTACTGCTCAATCATCCGACGGTCGCATTGCCCCTGCTCGGCACCGTCGTGCTCGTCTTCACCGGCGCCGAGGCGCTGTATGCCGACATGGGTCATTTCGGCCGTAAGCCGATTCGCCTTGCCTGGCTCGCCTTCGTGTTTCCCGCGCTCGCGCTGAACTATTTCGGCCAGGGTGCCGCCGTGATCGCCGACGCCGAAAAGGCGAGCCAGCCCTTCTTCCTGCTCGCGCCGGAATGGGGGCTGATCCCGCTGATTGTCATCACCACGGGCGCGACCATCATCGCGGCACAGGCCACGATCTCCGGCGCCTATTCGATGACGCAGCAGGCGATGCAGCTTGGCTATCTGCCGCGCTTCCGGGTTGTCCACACATCGGAAACCGAGACCGGCCAGATCTACATCGCGCGCATCAACTGGCTGCTCCTCGCCGCCGTCATCTGGCTGGTGCTGGAATTCCGCTCCTCCGGCGCGCTGGCCTCGGCCTATGGCATCGCGGTCACCGGCACCATGCTGTGCACCACGCTGCTCGGCCTGATCGCCCATCGCCGCTTCGGCATCTTGATCCCGGTGGTCATCGCCCTGTTCGCCTGGTTCCTGTTCCTCGACGTGGTCTTCGTTGGCTCCAACCTGCTCAAGGTGGCGGACGGCGGCTGGTTCCCGCTGACGGTGGGCGCCATCGTGCTGACCCTGATGCTGACCTGGCACAAGGGCCGCCGCCTGATCGTGCAGCAGCAGGGC
>CANJEJ010000130.1 GCA_947473325.1 Alphaproteobacteria bacterium
AACGAGTACCCGCTGATCGGCCAGGCGATGGATTTCGAGCAGCCGCTGACGCTGTTCGGCGGCCCGCCCGCCGGTGCGCTGGGCTGGGGCCTGCCCGCGGCGCTTGGCGCCAAGCTGGCGAAGCCCGGCACCGATGTCATCGCCTGCCTGGGGGAAGGTGCTTATCTCTTCTGCAATCCGATCGCCTGCCACCAGGCCGCGAAAGCCTATGACATCCCGGTTCTGACCATCATCTTCAACAACGCCGAATATGCCGCCGTGCGCCGCGCGACCCAGGCGATGTATCCCGACGGCGCGGCGGTGAAGATGAACGTGATGCCGCTGACGCAGCTCGACGGCCTGCCGCCCTTCCACGAGGTGGTAAAGCTCTTTGGCGGCTTCGGCGAGGAGGTCTCCGACCCCGCCGCGCTGCCGGCCGCGCTGCAACGCGCGCTCGCTGCCACCCGGAGCGGCCAGCAGGCACTGCTCAATCTGAAGATGGGATAGCCAGGGTTTCCGGTATGGCAACCCCGCCATTTTCTGACGAAGCAAAGCCAAGGACATAGCCGGAATCAACGGCTTCCTATCCGGGTAGCGCTCGCTTTGCGGGTTTTTCGGACGGGTCATGCGCTAGTGGAAATCCCGGCTGTGCTGCAGCCGCGGGTTTTCCACCGGCAGGAAGCGGGCAGATTCCGGATCGTCCATCGTGCGCAGTTCGGGCAGGCGATCGGTCAGATCATGGAAGCCTTCGGCGATGATGTGAATCACCTGGCCGCTCGCGTCGTCGACCTGGAAGCGCCCGGTCACCGCCAGGAAGCGCGATTGCATGACGATGCGGCGGTGGGCCTGGAACACCTTGCGCCAGACGATGATGTTGGCGATGCCGGTTTCATCCTCCAGCGTCACGAAGATCACGCCCTTGGCGGTGCCGGGCTGCTGGCGCATCAGGACGAGGCCGCTCACCGTCAGGCGTTCGTTGTTGCGGCGCCCCTTGTCGTGCAATTGCGTGTTCCGGATTGCGCCGAGCTTCGTCAGATCGGGCCGGAAGAAGCGACAGGGGTGGTCCTTCAACGAAAGGCTGGTGAAGACGTAGTCGTCGGCCACTTCCTCGGGCCTTGCCATCGGGTTGAGAGCCACCTTCGGTTCCAGGAACAGGTCGTCGCGCTGGCCCAGGAACAGCGGCAGGCCATTGAGATTCTGGTTCAGGTTCTTGCCGGGCGCCTCCTGCACCACGCGGCGCACGGCCCATAGCGCCTCGCGCCGCGACAGGCCGAGCGACTGGAAAGCGTCGGCTTCGGCGAGCCGCTGCAGCATGTGGCGCGACAGGTTGGGCATGCGCTGCAGCGCCTCGACGCTGCCATAGCCATTGCCGCGCGCCGCCATCAGGCTTTGCGCCTCGGCTTCCTTCAACCCCTTCACCATGCGCAGGCCCAGCCTCACGGCGTTCTGCCGCGTGCCCTCGCGCGATGGTTCCAGCGTGCAGTCCCAGTCGCTTTCATTGATGTCGGGGTGGCGGATTTCCACCCCATGCTCCTTCGCATCGCGCACGAGCTGCGCGGGCTGGTAGAAACCCATCGGCTGGCTGTTCAGGATCGCGGCGCAGAACACCTCGGGATAGTGGTGCTTGATCCAGGCCGAGACATAGACGAGGAGGGCGAAGCTTGCCGCATGGCTTTCGGGAAAGCCGTATTCGCCGAAGCCCTCGATCTGGCTGAAGCAGCGTTCGGCAAAGCTGCGCGCGCAGCCGTTTCGCACCATGCCCTCGATGAACTTCTCCTTGTAGAGATGGATGGTGCCGTTGTGGCGGAAGGTGGCCATGGCGCGGCGCAGGCCGTCGGCCTCGTCCGGGGTGAAGCCGGCGCCGATGATGGCGATCTGCATGGCCTGTTCCTGGAACAGCGGCACGCCCAGCGTCTTGGCCAGCACATTGCGCAAGGCGGCAGAGGGATATTCCACGGCCTCGAGCCCGTCGCGGCGGCGCAGATAGGGATGCACCATGTCGCCCTGGATCGGGCCGGGGCGGACGATGGCGACCTCGATGACCAGGTCGTAGAACATTTGTGGCCGCAGGCGCGGCAGCATCGACATCTGTGCCCGGCTTTCGACCTGGAACACGCCCACCGTGTCGGCGTTCGAGATCATGTCGTAGACGTCGGGATCGGCGCCGGGCACGCTGGCGATGGTTGTGATCGCCTTTCCATAGTGCCGGTTGAGGAAGTCGAAGCCGCGCTTGATGCAGGTCAGCATGCCGAGCGCCAGCACATCGACCTTCATCATGCCCAGCGCGTCGATGTCGTCCTTGTCCCATTCGATGAAGGTACGGTCGTCCATCGCGGCATTGCCGATGGGGACGGATTCATCCAGCCGGCCCCGCGTCAGCACGAAGCCGCCGACATGCTGGGACAGATGGCGGGGAAAGCCCATGATCTGGTTGGCCATGTCCAGGGTCTGCCGCAGCTGGATGTTGTCCGGATCGAGACCGGCCTGCCGCACCTGGTCGTCGTCGATGTCGCTGCCCCAGCTGCCCCAGACCGTGTCCGCCAGCGCCTCGGTCATGTCCTCGGTCAGGCCCAGCGCCTTGCCGACGTCGCGCACGGCGCTGCGCGGGCGGTAGTGGATGACGGTGGCGCAGATGGCGGCGCGTTCGCGGCCGTAGCGGTTGTAGAGATACTGGATCACCTCTTCGCGCCGCTCGTGCTCGAAATCGACGTCGATGTCGGGCGGTTCGTCGCGCGCGGTGGAAATGAAGCGCGCGAACAGGAGATTCATGTCCACCGGGTTGATCGAGGTGATGCCCAGCAGGTAGCAGACGATGCTGTTGGCCGCCGATCCGCGCCCCTGGCACAGGATGCCGATGCTGCGCGCATGTTGCACGACGTCATGGACGGTCAGGAAATAGGGCGCGTATTTTCGTTCGCAGATGATGCGCAGCTCGCTCGCGATGGTGTCCAGGACATCGCGCGGCGCGCCATGGGGGTAGCGGTCCTGCTTGCCCGCCTCGACCAGATCCTCGAGATGCTGCTGGGCCGTCTTGCCTTCCGGGATCGGTTCATCCGGATATTCGTATTTCAGCTCATCGAGCGAGAAGGTGCAGGCGTTGGCTATCTCCAGCGTGCGCGCGATGGCGTCGGGATAGTCCTGGAACAGCCGCGCCATCTCGGCGGCGTCTTTCAGGTGGCGTTCGGCGTTGGCCTCAAGGCGGAAGCCGGCTTCGGCGATGGTGCATGTCTCGCGGATGCAGGTGAGCACGTCCTGCAGCGCGCGCCGGTCGGGGCGGTGATAGAGCGCATCGGCGGTGGCGACCAGCGGCGTGCCGCAGCGCTGCCCGAGTTCGGAGAGTTCGCCGAGGCGCCGCCGCGCATGGCCGTGATAGTCGTAACGCGCTGCAAGATAGGTGCGGCCGGGCGCGGCTTCGGCGAGCGCCTGCAGGAAGGCGGTAAAGCCGCACCTGTCGCCATCGGGCATGGCGATGAAGATCTGGCCTTCGGCGGCGGCGGTGATCTCGGCGAGGTCGATATGGCATTCGCCTTTCAGGGCTTTCAGGTTGCCCGTGCTCAGCAGCCGGCACAGCCGGCCATAGGCGGCGCGGTCGGTGGGATAGCACAGCGTCTCCCAGCCATCGACGGTGACAAGGCGCACGCCGACCAGGAAGCGCATCGGGTGGCGCTTGTCCTTCGCCGCGACATGGGCGCGCACGATGCCGGCAAAGGTGTTGCGGTCGGCGATGCCGATGGCGTCGAGTCCCAGGTTGTACGCCTCGCACACCATGTCGCCGGGATGCGAGGCCCCGCGCAGGAAGGAGAAGCTGGTGGTGACGCCGAGCTCGGCGTAGCCGCCCTCAGGGAAGCAGTCCATGGACAAACCATTTCGGTGGGTGGGCTTCGCGATAAAGCCCGTCGCGGTAGAGCCAGAAGCGGCGGCCGGCGTCGTCCTCCACCACGTAATAGTCGCGGGTCGAGGGCGTCTCGGGCCGCTTCCACCATTCGGCGGCGATGCGTTCGGGCCCCTCCGCCGCAGCCACGCGATGCACCACGCCACGCCAGCGGAACTGTGCGGGCGGATGGTCGGGCACGCCCGCCATCACCTCGGCCGGCTCGGCGCGCGGCAGCAGGAAGGGCGGGCGCGGGCCGCGCCGCGGCGGCGGTAACCATGCGGGCGGCGCGCCATGCAGGGCGGGCAGGGGCGTGGCGGCTTCTTCCGGCAGGTGGCTCGCGCGCGGTGAAAGGTGGCGCACGCTCGCCGCACCCAGCCGTTGGCTCAGCACATCGACCAGCCGTGCGCGGTGCTCGGCTTCCGTCAGCGCGCGCGCCTGCACGGCGAGCCCCGGTTGCGCCGTCTTCACGGATTCCACCGCGAGCCCGTCCAACACGGCGGTGTCGAAGCCGAAGCCGGCGTCGAGGCCTTCGGCCAGCCGCTCGAGCCGCAGGCGCACCAGCGCGGTGATGTGGCGCGCATCGCGGCTGGCGCTGGCGAGGCCGAGCGTCAGGCTCTGCACGCCGCCATCGACGCGGAAGAAGCGCAGGCCGATCTTGCGCAAGGCGACGCCGTCGCGCTCCAGTTCGGGCGCAAGCTTTTCCAGCAGCGCCGTGGTGGCGACGATCAGGTGCTCCTGCAGCAGGATCGGCTCGGCGAAGCGCAGCCGCGCCTGATAGGCGGGCGGCGGCAGTTGCGGCCTGATCGCCTCGCCGGCATGGCCAAGCGCCTGGTCGAGGCGCAGCGGCAGCAGCGCGCCGAAGCGGGCGGTGAGGGGCGCGCGCGGCTTGCCGATCAGGTCGGCGATGCGTTTGAATCCCAGGCGGAACAGCGTGGCGCAATCGTCGGCCGGCAGGCGCAGGGCGGCGAGCGGCAGCGGGCTGATCGCGTCGCGCATCCCTTTCGGCGGCACGATCACAAGGCGCTGCAGGCTGTAGCGGCTGACGGCATAGGCGGCGCCCACTGTGTCGGCGATGGCGACCTTCGGATCGAGGCCAAAGCCGCGCAGGCGTTCGCCGAGATCGCGCGCCAGCGCGTCTTCGCCGCCGAACAGATGCGCGCTGCCTTCGACCTCCAGGAAGAATCCGTCCGGCGCCTCGCCATCGGCCCACAGCGCCGTGGTCGGCGTGTAGCGCGTCGCCCACAGCGCGAGCTTGCGCAAGGCCGCGCGGTCGGCGGCAAGGTCGGCGGGATGGCATTGCAGTTCGGATTCGCGGGCGCGCGCATCGGCGAGCCGGTCGCCGATAACCAGGCCGACCGCCTCCGCCGCCACGTTCACCGCCGTCAGCCGCGCACCGCCGCTCGCCGGCGCATGCAGCGCCAGCATGCGCAGCCCATCAACGGCGGCGCCGGATGGTGGCTGGCGCAGGAAGCGGGCGATCGGCCAGCGTTTCAACCACACGGAAACGATGCGGGCCATGTCCGGACTCCAGGATCCACTGGCCGGTGCGGCCATTGCGGTTGCGTTGCAGGGTGACGGTCCAGCGCGGATCGCCAAGCGCGCCGAAGCGGTCGCGGGCCGCCGGCGCGGTGGCGACCAGCCAGCGCGTGTCGGCGGTGTTGCTGCCCGCCGTGTCATGCGGGTGCAGCAGCACCAGCGGGTGGCCCGCGTTCTGCGCCGCCAGGCTGAAGCGCCGCCCCACCGTGGGCGACAGCGGCGCGCCGAGCAGGCCGACGACGAAGGACAGCGCCGCCGCCGTCAGGCATTCCTCGACCGCCCATTGTGCATCCGCCTCGCTGTCGGCTGAGACGACCAGCAAGCGGGCCGGGTCGATGCCGGCGTCCTGCAGGCCGGGGCCATAGGGCTGGCCAAGTTCCGCCTCCAGCCGCCGGCTCTGCACCAGCGCGGCGGGACCCTGCGAGGCCGCGAGCAGGGCGAGGGCGAAGCCCAGCGCCGCCGGCGTGGCGTCATAGCCAACGGGGACGATGTCGTTGACGCTGCCGGGCGCGATGCCGCCGCCGGGCAGGTGATCGTCGATCTCCGGGCAGCCGAAGCGCAGCACCGGCACGGCGGCCTCGGCCACCGGGCGGCCTTCCAGCCGGGCAATCGTCTGGCGCAGGTTGACCAGCGCCTCGGTGGGCGTGCGGGCCAGGGGTAGAGGCGGTGGTGCTGCAGGCCGAAGGGACGGGGCCATGGAAGGGTTCGCGACAGGAGAAACCGGGACTGCGGAGAATAAGAACAAAACAGGAACTATTCAAGCGGGCCATCCTGCACAAACTGGCGACAGCGCCGGAGGAAAAAACTAAGATGCTGTTTCCACACAGAAATCGGGCTGGGTATACCCCGCCTTTGCAGGGAGCCGCCGCATGTTCGCCAATCTGACGGATGCCATCGCCCACCACGGACGCCGCCGGGGCAATCACCCGGCGCTGATCGAGGGCAGCCGCACCGTCACCTTCGCCGAGCTGGCGAGCCTCGTGAAGCGTACGGCGGAACACCTGCGCGCGCTCGGTTTCGGCGAGCGCGACATCGTCGGCAACGCGCTCGGCGACACCATCGACCATGTCGTGGTGATGCTCGCCATGGCGCGCATGGGCGCGGTGATGCTGCCGATGGACCACCGCTGGACGGCGGTGGAGAAGGAACGCATCGCCAGCTATTTCGCGGTGAAGGGCGTGATCGCGGCGGCCGATACGCCCGACATTCCCGGCGCGAAGATCCATCGCACCGATGCAGCCTGGCGCAAGGCGGTGGACGCGCAGGGCGACACGGGCACATTCCCCTCCGACGCCGACGCGCCGCTGTTCCTGTCGATGTCGTCGGGCACCACCGGCATGCCGAAGGGCCCGATGGTAACGCACCGCCACATGACGCTGCGCATGATCACCCAGGCGATCAGCATGACCTTCAACGAGCATGACCGGAACATGCTCGCCACACCGATGTATTTCGGCGGTGGCCGCGGCTACACGCTGGCGCATCTGCTGATAGGCGCGACCGTGGTGATGAACCCGCCGCCCTACACGCCCGAGCAACTGGTGCAGCGGGTCAACGAGACGGGCATCACCACCTTGTTCCTGGTGCCAACATTGTACCGCCGCCTGCTCGCGCTGCCCGACACGGGCAAGCTCGCCTTCCCGAAGCTGCGGCTTCTCGTATCCTCCGGCTCGCTGCTCTATCCCGAGGAACGCGCGCAGATCATGGAGCGGCTGTCGCCCAATTTCCTCAATGCCTATTCCTCGACCGAAGGCGGCGCTGTGACGCTGCTGATGCCTTTCCACCAGGGCGAGAAGGCGAAGTCGGTCGGCCGGCCGCAATACATGAACGAGCTGCAGATCGTCGATGAGAACGACCAGCCGGTGAAGCCCGGCGAGGTCGGCCGCATCCGCCAGCAGGCGCCATGGCTGCCGGAAGGCTTCTACAAGAATCCGGAAGAAACGAAGAAGGCCTTCAAGAACGGCTGGTACTACCCCGGCGATCTCGGCCGCACCGACGAGGACGGCTACCTCTATCTCGTCGGCCGGGTGAAGGACATGATCATCCGCGGCGGCGTGAACATCTATCCCGCCGAGATCGAGGAAACGCTGCTGAAGGACCCGGCCATCCTCGACGTCGCCGCCGTCGGCTGGCCGTCGCGCGAAATGGGCGAGGAGATCGCCTGCTTCGTGGTGAAGCGGGGTGAGATCGACGAGGCACGAATCCTCGACATCCTGCGCGAGAACGTGGCGCGCTACAAAATCCCGAAGCAGATCTTCTTCGTCGACGACCTGCCGAAGAACAGCATGGGCAAGGTGGTGAAGCCCGAACTGGTCAAGCGCCTGCCGCCGATTGCGTGAGGCGTGCGGTCCATGCTTCGAGACGCGATGCCACGCATCGCTCCTCAGCAGAAGGTCTGTGATTGAGGACGTTCATCCACCTCCCGTGAAGCGGGCGGAAATCGCCGGTTTCCTCGGCCTCACGATCGAACCCGCTTGTGCAAGGCCGGTGTGATGCGCCTGACCGACCGGACCGAGGTCGGGATCAACCGCGAGGAACTCGAAGAGCTTGCCGCTGGCGTCAACGCCGCCAACGTGTGATTTTCCCAGCGCACCCGGCAGGCTTCTCTCGACCCTACCAGTCCCGCCGGCACCATTTTCTTAGACGTATGCGGGGCCTTGCCCTAATCTTTCCGCAGCGACCGGATAAACCGGTTCACTGATCAGGGAGGCTTATATCCATGAAAGTCACACGCCGGCAGTTCGGCCTCGGCGCCATCGGCGCGGCCGCCATCGTTTCGCAGGTCGGCTTGTCCAAGCCCGCCAAGGCCAAGGTCTCGCTCAAGGTCGGCAGCGCCGCCAACGACGAATATGTCGGCGTCAAGTTCACCAGGCTGTGGCTGGCCGAAGTAAGCAAGCGCACCGGCGGCGAAATCGACGGTCAGGTGTTCGCCGGCACGCTGGGCGGTGAGCAGAGCATCCTGCAGGCCACCGCGCTCGGCACGCTCGACGTCTACCAGGGTGCCTACACGGGCCTCCGCCAGTTCGACATCTTCTATCTCGCCTCGCTGTGCCGCGACTATGACCAGGCGATGCGCGTCATCAACGGTGCCATCCGTCCGCAGCTCAACAAGCTGATCGCTGACCAGTTCAAGGGACATCTTCTGGGTGTCGGCCGCGCCGGCGCCTTCAGCCTTTACACCAAGGACAAGGTTGACAGCTGGGCCGGCTTCAAGGGCCGCAAACTGCGCGCCGGCCAGATCGAAGGCGTGCTCGAGGGACTCAAGACGCTCGGCGCGAATCCGACGCCGATCCCGTTCAACGAAGCCTATTCCGCCCTGCAGCAGGGCGTCGTCGACGGCCAGGTGACGCTTTCGTCGCTCGTCATCACGCAGAAATACTATGAAGTGACGAAGTACGCCTACCTCAACGACTTCGGCCTCGGCTTCGACAAGATCGTCATCGCCAATCGCGTGTGGGAGAAGATTTCGCCCGCGCACCAGAAGATCATGGCCGACACGTTCAACGAGATGGAGCCCACGCTCTATGCGAAGCCCGTCGCGGACGCGAAGATGTCGGATGCCAAGCGCTGGGAAGAGCTGAACGGTCCCGGCTCGGTCATCACGCTGGACAATGCCGAACTCGCCCGCATCATGGAGCCCACCTGCAAGAAGCTGGCGGACGAAATCTTCGGCGCCGGTTCGTGGGACAAGATCAAGTCGGCGTAATTCTGCCTGACGAAGGAAAAAGGGAGGCTTCGGCCTCCCTTTTTTTGTGTCCGCGCGGGCTAGTGACTGCAGGGGTAATCCGTGCCCGGCGGCATGACGCCGCCCTCGGCCGCCGCCGTCCACAACCGGTGGCAGGCGTCCATCGAAATGCGGCGCACGCTGTCGATGTCGGTGCCGACGATGCGGCCGTTGGAATAGAGGATCTCGCCATCGACCAGCGTGTGACGGATGTCGCCGGCGCCGGAGTAGTAGACGAGCGCGCGGATGGGATCGAGCACGGGCGCGTTGAACGGCGTGGCGAGCGAAACGATCGTGACGTCGCCGCGCGCGCCGGCGTTGAGATGGCCAAGGTCGGGCCGCCCCAGCGCCTTGGCGGCACCCCAGGTGGCGCAGGTGAGCACCTCGCGCGCTGAGGGATGGGCGACGCGGCCGCCGCGAATCTTGCCGATCATGGCGGCGAGCCGCAGGTCTCCGATCATGTCATGCGAGAAGCTGTCGGTGGCAATGGCGACATTCACGCCGCGTGACAGGAAATCCCAGAATGGGCTCGCGATGCCTTCCTTCGCCTTGCGATAGGACGCATGCACGACATGCGTGCCGGTGCGGGCGAGGATGCCGTAGTCCTGTTGCTCGACATAGGTCACATGCGTCGCCATCACATCGGGACCAAGGAAGCCGATCGACTCCAGGTATTCGACCGAGGTCTTGCCGCCCGACTTGGCGGCGACGACCTTGCGCTCGGCCGGATGCTGCGCGAGGTGCAGGTGCAGTCCGACGCCGCGCTTTTCCGCCTCGCGCCGGCTCTCGACCAGGATCTCGGTCGACACGGTATCCGGCCCGTGCGGCGACAGGTGGATGCGCAGCCGCCCGTCATGGGCGTTGTGATACTTGTCGTGCAGCGCGAGGCCGGTGCGGAAATCGCCCGCCACGTTGGCGTCGGCGCTTGCCGTCAGCTTGCCGTCTTCGACATAGCCGATGGCGCCGAGGTTGTTCGGATAGGTGAAGCCGTAATGGCAGCGGAAGCCGATGCGTTCCACCATCTGCAGCCAGGCGGTGGTGGGGCCGAACTGCTCCGCGACGATCGTGGTGGCGCC
>CANJEJ010000131.1 GCA_947473325.1 Alphaproteobacteria bacterium
CGACCTGTTCCACCAGCAGGAGGAAGGGCCCGGCCAGGTGTTCTGGCACCCGCGCGGCTATGCCCTGTACCGCGTGGTGGAGGATTACATCCGCCGCCGCATGGCGCGCGCCGGATTCCGCGAGATCCGCACGCCGCAACTTTTGTCGCGCAGCCTGTGGGAGAAGAGCGGCCACTGGGAGAAATTCGCCGCCGGCATGTTCACCCTGCAGGACGGCGTGCAGGATTTCGCGCTGAAGCCGATGAGCTGCCCGGGCCATATCCAGGTCTTCGCCCAGCGCCTGCGCAGCTTCCGCGAACTGCCGTTGCGGTTATGTGAGTTCGGGTCCTGCCTGCGCAACGAGCCCTCGGGCGGCCTTTACGGGTTGATGCGCACCCGCGCCTTTGTGCAGGACGACGCGCATATCTTCTGCACGGAAGACCAGGTGGTGGTGGAAGTCGCGCGCTTCTGCCGGTTGCTGCACGCCGTTTATGCCGATTTCGGCTTCGACGAAGTCGCGGTCGGCTTCTCGACCCGGCCGGCGGTGCGGGCGGGATCGGACGCCGTGTGGGACCGCGCCGAGGCGCAGCTCGAAGCCGCCGCGCAGGCGGCCGGGCTCAGCTACAAGGTCCAGCCGGGCGAGGGCGCCTTCTATGGCCCGAAGCTCGAATTCGTGCTGAAGGATTCGCATGGCCGCGCCTGGCAATGCGGCACCGTGCAGCTCGACATGGTGCTGCCCGAACGGCTCGACGCCTGGTATGCCGACGCAAGCGACCAGCGCCTGCGCCCGGTGATGATCCACCACGCCGTGCTCGGCAGCCTCGAACGCTTCGTCGGCATGCTGCTCGAACATCACCATGGGCAATTGCCGCTGTGGCTGGCGCCCGACCAGATCGTCGTCGCGGCGCTGGATGCGGCACAGGCGGGCTATGCCGAGGATGTCGCCGCGCAGCTGCGCGACGCCGGCTTCCGCGTCGCCGTCGATGCCCGCCCCGAACGCCTCGCGCGCAAGGTGGCGGACGCGCATGCGGCGGGGATACCGGTGCTGCTCGCGGTGGGCCCGCGCGAGGCGGCCGCTGGGACGGTGTCCTTGCGGCGGGGCGATGCGCCGCTCCGGGTGATGGCCGTGGCGGAGGTGGCGGCACTGCTGAAGACGGAAGCGTTCCGCTAGGCGGCCCATGCTTCGAGACGCGATGCGCTGCATCGCTCCTCAGCATGAGGAGGGTGCTGTTGAGATTCAGTCGTCCTCACCCTGAGGAGGCGCGCAGCGCCGTCTCGAAGGGCAAGGGCGCGTGCCTCAGCCCCCCGGCACCGCGATCACGTCGCAGGGCGCATCGCCCAGCATGTCGAGCGCGACGCTGCCGCGGAAGGTGCGCTCGACGCCGCGCAACCCGCGCGTGCCGAGCACCACCACGTCGGGCAAGCGAAGGTCGAGTTCGGCGCGCAGCACGTCGCGGATCGGTCCTTCGCGAGTGACGAGGCGGGCGCGGCTGCCGCCGGGCAATGCCTCGATCGACTTCTTCAGCTGCTGCTTCACGCTGGCCGGCAGTGCGCCCTCATGCGCATGCAGCGCGGTGACCGGGCCTTCGCGCACCAGCGTCAGCGCATAGGCAAGCGCGCCCTGCGCCGGCAGCGAGGTGTCCATCGCCACGAGCGCGGCTCGATAGGCGGCATCACCTGGCGTGCGCGCCACCATCACGGCGGACTCGGCATAGCCGACGACGCGGCCGATGGTGGAGCCGCGGAACAGGTCGCGGACGCCGGTGTGACGGTGGATGCCAAGCACGATCAGCTTCACGCCGCGGTCGCGCGCCATGCGCAGGATCTCGTTGTGTCCCTGGCCCGCCGCGACCGCGACCTTGACGCGCAGCGCCGGCAGCTGCGGCCAGGCCCGCAGGTCCTGCTCGATCATCGCCTCGGCCTCGGCACGGCGGCGGAGGATGACCGGGCCGGGCAGGTCGTCGTCGATCACATGCGCGACGGTCAGCTGCGCGCCGCTGTCGGTGGCAAGCCGCATGGCGCGGCGCAGCGCCTGGGCCGAACGGGCGGAGAGATCGGTGGCGACAAGGATGGATTCCATGGCCTGATTCTAGGCGAGATCGGCACCGGACAGCAAAAAGCCCCCGCGCGGGTGCACGGGGGCTTTTGAAGGGCGGGGATTACTCGGCGTATTTCGCGCCGAGTTCGTCAAGCCAGGACAGCATGGCGGGCCATTCCACCGTGTCGGCGCGGCCGCCGGCGATGCGCTTGTATTGCTGTGCCGTGTGGTCCTGCACTTCCTTGGTCGGCAGGTGCAGCTTGGCGCCGGTCTGCATCGCCATGATCTGCGAGCGGCAGGCGGTTTCCAGGTTGTCGCAGGTGGCAAAGGCGGTGCCGACCGAGGGGCCGCACACCAGCACGCCGTGGTTGCGCAGCATCATCGTGTCGTTCTGGCCAAGGTCTCGCTGCAGGCCTTCGCGTTCGGCCGCGTCCAGCGCGATGCCTTCATATTCGTGGTAGCTCAGGTGGCCGTGGAACTGCAGCGCATGCTGGCTCATCGGCAGCAGGCCGTCGGCCAGCGACGACACCGCGATGCCGGCATCGGTGTGGTGATGGAGCACGCAATTCGCATCCGGGCGGGCGGCGAGCACGGCGGAGTGAATGATCGCGCCGGCGGGGTTGACCTTCTCGCCCTCGGGCTCGACCAGGTTGCCGTCGAGATCGACCTTCACGAGGTCCGACGCGGTGACCTGGTGGAACAGCAGGTGGTCGGGCTTCAGGTAGAAGTGGTTCGGATTCTCGGGCGACCGCACCGACAGATGGGTGTTGATGCCGTCGGTCCAGCCGAGCTGATGGAAGACGTGATAGACGGCGGCGAGGTCGACGCGCGCCTTCCACTCGGCCGGCGACATGTCGTTGCGGCGGGCGCGGGTATAGGCGTCAGACTTGCGGGCGGGCATGGATTCGGCTCCAGGAATGAGTATACCGGCCAGCTTACCGGGCCGGGGGGTTGTTCCGCAACGGAAGCGCGGTCTTACTTTTCCAACAGGAAGTCGGTGTAGATCTTCGCAGTCCGCTGGCGGCCTTCCTCGCTGGCCGGATCGCCGGTCACGGCGCTGCGGCCGCCCGGCACCAGCGCCGCCGCCTTGTCGAGATAGGTGCGCAGCATGTCCTTTTCCGAGGCCGACACGAGGACGGGCAGGGACAGGAGCTTCACGCGCGGAATCTTGTCGTAGCCAAGCGCCGCGCGATAGGCGTGGTGATAGGTGCGGACCGACTTCAGCAGCTCGAGCACGTCGTCATGCAGCGCGTCGGCGTCGGGCAGGCCGAAGCCGCGCACGCCCTTGTCGGTGCGGTTCCACCACGGCCAGAACACCTTGCCGTCGCGCACCAGCGCCCAGGCGCGCAAGAGCTGCGTGCCTTCGAGGTCGGGCTTCATTTCCGGCGCCTGGTTGTTGAGCAGGCCAGCGCGGTCGTCGGGCGAATAAAGGCCCATGCCGTCGATGATGAGCTTCTTCACCTGCTTCGGCCGGTTGATCGCCGCCTCGATGCCGAGGTTGCCGCCGGTGTGATAGCCGTAGAGGAAGTATTCCTTGAGGCCGAGGGCGTCCGTGGCGCGTGTCATCGCCTCGGACAGGTAGGGGATGGTGACGGGAATTTTCTGCGGCGGCGAGGAGTCGCCGTTGCCCAGCATGTCGGGGGCAATGACGCGAAAGGTCTTGCCCATCGCCTTCATCAGCGGCACCACGCTGTGGGCGCTGAGCGGCGAGCCATGCAACATGACCAGCACCGGGCCGTTGTCGGGTCCACAGGTGCGGTAATGCATCTGGCCTTCGGCGATATCGACAAAGCCGCGCCGTACGGTGATGTCCGTCATGCGATCTACTCCCGTTTAGCTGTTCGCGTGACCTTGTGTCCGGTCACCAGGTGAGAAGGTTGCGTCCCAGATAGCGGCCGAAGGACAGGGCGGGGGTCACGCTCATGCCACCGACGAAGCTCTGGCCCGACAGCGTGGCGCCGCCGATGGCCTCGCCCGCCGCATAAAGGTTCGGCACCGGCGTGCCGTCCTTGCCGACGACCTGCAGCGAATCATTCACCGCCAGGCCGGCCGGCGTCTTCAGCACGACGCCATGCGCCTTGATGGCGCGGAAGGGCGGCTTTGCGAGCGGGGCCGGCAAATGGGTGCGGCCGAAGCGGTCGCGCCCGGTCGAGACACCCTGGTTGTAGTCGATGACGGCGCCGGCGAGCATGCGGGGCTGCATGCCGCATTGCACGGCGAGATCCTCGACGCTCTGCGCGGTACGGAACGAGGGATGCTCGCGGAAGGCGCGCGCGATGCGCTCCGGCGTCCAGGTGCTTTCGCCGCCGAGCCAGTTGCCGAGCAGCGACGGCCCCGTCTCATGCGCATGCTCGTCATAGACGATCCAGAATGTCATGTCGGGCAGCGCCATCAGCGCGTGTTCGCGCGCATCGACAGAGGGGTGATCCTCGGCGACGAAGCGGGCGCCTTCACTGGTGACGAAGATTTCCCAGGGCGGGCGCTGCTGCGGCGTCAGGTTCGGCATGTCGTAGAAGTCGATCTTGCCGGGATTGCCCTCAATCTCGATGCCGCCGAAGGTGGGCAGGAACTTGTCGCCGTTGCGCACGAAGCCGCCGGCGCGGGCACCGAACATGATGCCACTGCCGTTGGAAGTGATGCTGGTCGCCGAGAACAGCGGATGGTTCTGCGTCAGGAAGCTGAACAGGCGGGGGTTGGCGCCATAGCCGCCCGTGGTGAGCACCACGTTTTTGCCCGTGGCTTCCACGTCCTGGCCGTCGCGGCCGCGAATCTTCACGCCACGGACCGGCGCGGCGGGCGCGTCCTGCAGCAGGCCGATCATGGTCGTGTCGAGGCGGAGGTCGATGCGCCCGGTGCGCAGCATGGTCCGGCGCAGCGCCTTGCGCAGCACGCGCAGCACGGACAGGCCGCCCTCGACGCCGCGATAGGTGCGCGCCACGCCATAGGCTTCGTGACCGTAGAAGATCTTCGGATATTCGGGGTCCATCTCGAAGCCTTCGTCCATCAGCCAGTCGATGGTGCCGGCGGCGAGATTGACGGCGAGGTTGACAAGGCGGGGGTCGGCCGTGCGCTTGCTGATGCGCATGGCGTCTTCGAAATGAAGCTTCGGTTCGTCCTGGATGCCGCGCGCCGCCTGCAGCCTCGTGCCGGCCGCGCTCATCTGCCCGGCCGACAGGTGCAGGGTGCCGCCGATGTCCGGGGCCTGCTCGACCAGCAGCACGCGCGCGCCGCGCTCCGCGGCGGCGATCGCCGTGGGCAGTCCGGCGGTCCCGGCGCCAACCACGATGACGTCGTAGGCGTCTGCCATGCTCAACCCTGCGACCCGAATACCGGCTGGAGCGACATCAACACGGGAACAGGCGGGGCACCGGGGCGGGCGGGTGGAAGCTCATGCCTTCGCCTGCGCCGGACCGCGGCCATGCCGCTGCCTTCGCGCCCGTGGCGCCGACCTGGATACCACTCATGATGCCCGTCTCCTGACCGCCAGACCAAACGCGGCCGATCCCCTGCGCCGCACCTTACCCCATGGCCAACTAGACGATGCCCGGGTATCGAAGTCAACCAAACCCTCCGGGCGCGGAACAAAAAGGTGGAGGCAGGTCAAGGCGTTGCCTCCTGTTTCCGCGCGCGCTAGGGTGCCGGCACAGGTACCGCAGAGTACCATCAAAGGGACGGGATCTCCGTTTCGGCACAAGCAGGGAAGTCATGGACGCATCGCCCCCGGGGTTCTGGGCGCGCTTTGACCGCGCCGTCGAGATGTTCCTCTACTACGCTTCGGCCATGCTGCTGCTGGCGATCGCGACGCTGGTCATCGGCATCGTCGTCACACGCTACTTCTTTGCCCAGTCGCCGATCTGGGGCGAAGACGTACCGCGCATCCTTTTCATTTGGATGACATATCTCGGCATCGCCGTGGCGACCAAGCGGGGCCAGAACTTGCGCGTCACCTTCATCCTGGAAAAGGTTCCGCCCCGGCCGCGCCTCGCGCTCGAACTCATCATGCATGCGATCGTCATTGCCATGATCGCGACGATCGCCTGGCACAGCTGGCCTGTCCTTCAGTTGACATGGGGCATGCGCCAGTTCTCGACCGGCTGGACCATGGCTGTGAGCTTCATTCCCTTCACGCTCGCGGCGGTGCTGATGATCGTCTACACGCTGCAGTTGATGCGCCAGTCGGTGCGCGACTATCAGGCGGGCCTCTACCAGGCCGGGCAGACCGGCGGGGGGCACTAGGCCATGCTGCTCACCATCATGATGGTCGTGCTGATCGTGTTCTCACTGATCGGCATGGAGATCGCGTGGGCGATCGGTTTTGCCAGCATTGCCTATATCCTGTTGTCGGGAAACGTGCCGCTCGTGCAGATGGCTCAGGGCATGACCGAGGGCGTCGACCAGTTCGTGCTGGTCGGGATTCCGCTGTTCATCCTGGCTGGTGAATTGATGAACATGGCGGGCGTGACGCAGCGGCTGATCGCGGTCGCCGCGGCCTTCGTCGGCCATCTGCATGGCGGGCTCGCCAATGTCGGCGTCTGGGCGAACTTCATCATGTCGGGCATTTCCGGTTCGTCGCTGGCGGACGCAGCGGCAACGGGCACGGTGCTCGTGCCGGAGATGACCAAGCGTGGCTTCCCGCCGGCCTTTTCCAGTGCCGTGATCGCCTCCGCGGCGACGGTCGGGCCGATCATCCCACCCTCGATCGTTTTCGTGCTGCTGGGGGCCATCGTCGATGTGTCGATCGGACGGCTGTTCATCGGCGGCCTGATGCCCGGCTTCATCATGTCGGTCTCGATGTTCGCCGTGACCTGGTACATCTGCCGCAAGCGCGACTATCCGCGCGAACCCAAGGCGACCTTCACGCAGGTCCGCGTCGCGATCTGGGATGGCGCCGCTGCGCTGATCGCTCCCGTCATCATCGTCGGCAGCATTGTCGGCGGCATCGCGACGCCGACCGAAGGTGCCGCGGTGGCGGTGTTCTATGTGCTGTTCCTGGGAGTCTTCGTCTACCGCAACATCCACTGGAAGCAGATTGTCGAGGCGGCGGGGACCACTGCCCTTGCTTCGTCCGTCATCATGCTGACCGTCGCGACATCGTGGATTTTCGCGCAGCTCGCGGTGCTCGCGCAGCTTGGCGTCATCCTGACGGATGCGATGAAGTCGATTTCGGAAGAGCCCTGGGTCCTTCTGCTGCTGTTCAACATCCTCATGCTGATACTCGGCATGATCATGGAGATCGTGCCGATCCTGCTGATTCTCGCACCGATCATGTTCAAGCTGTTCGTCGGGTTCGGCTACGACCCGGTGCATCTCGGCGTGATGATGGTGCTGAACCTGATGATCGGCATGATCACGCCGCCGATCGGGCTCAACCTCTTTGTGCTGTCCGCCATCAGCAAGGTCGGTGTCATCGAGATGTTCAGGGAGGCGATCCCGTATTTCTTCGTCCTCCTCGCGGTGCTCGGCCTGATCACCTACGTACCGTGGGTCACGCTGTTCCTGCCGGACATCATCATACCCTCGCGATAGATTGCGCAGCTTTGGAAGGCGGGATGGATATCGACGGGTTAGCGAAAGGGCGGCGCGGGGCGTCGCTTCGTCTTTGCTGCAACGCAGCACTCTCGGCGGGATCAGCGGGTTCCGCGCGCGGAACCTCTATTCATTCCCAAGGGCTTAGTTCACACTCCTGCTAACTGAAACCGGCCGGAAAGCCGGGCAGGGATGGATGGATGCTGATCAACCGGCCGCGGCTGCATCAGGTGCTTCGCGAGGAGGGGTTGGATGCCGTGGTCCTGGCGACGGCGACCAACGTTACCTATGCCGCGGGCTTCATCTCGGAGTTCATGCTGGGCCGCTTCGAGGATTTCTCGACGGCGGTAATCGTTCCGGCTGACGGCAGCCCGCCCGTGCTGGTCCTGCCCGAGTTCGATCTCCCCTTCTATGCGGAAAGCCGTTGCTGGATCGATGATGTCTATTCCTATGGCAACCCGTGGAGCGCGGTGGGCGTCTTCATGGGCCAGTCGCTGGAATCGAAGCTCGACACCCCGCTGCGTCGCGACCTGAAGGCGCTGCGCGACCGGCTCGCACCGCGTCAGGAAAACACCTTCGTGAAGGCGCTGACCAAGGCACTGCGTGCGCGCGGCCTGGAACATGCGCGGGTGGGCAGCGACGACATGCGGCTGGCGGGACTGATGGCCGCGGAAGGCATCGGCGGCAATGCCGCCATTCGCGATGTTCTGCAGCCGATGCGCCGCGCCCGCATGGTCAAGACGCCAGACGAGGTCGCGATCCTGACACGGGGCGCCGAGATCAATGCCGGGGCGCTGCGCCGCGTCATTGCCGGTGGCCATGCCGGAATGGTTGAAAGCGACCTCACCCACATTTACCGGCGTGAACTGGCGGAAGCGGAAGCGCGGCACCTTGGCGACCGCGGCATGATGTTCGGCGCGGGCGATGGCTCCGCCTACAGCCTGCCCATGGGGACGACGCGGCGCCTGGAGCCCGGCGAGGCGGTGGTGCTCGATTGCCTTGGCACCTACCGCGGCTATCACATGGACCTTGCGCGCACGGCGGTGGTGGGGGCGGCGACGGCGGAACAGCGCCTGCGCCACAAAGCCACCGTGACGGCGCTGGAAGCGGTCGAGGCCGCCATCCGGCCGGGCGTGCACACGCAGGACCTGCGCAAGCTGGTTCGCAACACGGTCGCAAGCTTCGGGCTGCGCGGCGAACTGACCTCTGTCACCACCCACGGCCTGGGCCTCGAGGTGTTCGAGTTCCCGCATGCCGACAGCCTGGCCGAGGGCTTCACGCTTGAGGCCGGGATGGTGGTGAATACCGAGGTCTTCTACCGCGACATCGAACTCGGCTCCTTCCATCTGGAGGATTCTGTGCAGGTCACGGAAACGGGTTGCCGTCTGCTTCACGACGTGCCACGAAACCTGGTTGAGTTTCACTAACGGCTGGGGAACCGTATGCAGCTTATCAGTTTCAGAAAGGGAGACCGTGCCAGCTATGGCGTCGTGATCGAGGATGGCATCGTCGACGTCGGCTGGCGGCTGGGGAAGCGGCTGCCGGACCTGAAGTCGGTGCTGGCCCAGGCTGCGCTGGCGGATGTTGCCCAGGTGGCGGCGACGGTAAAGCCCTCGTTGAAGCTCGACGAGGTTGAGTTCCTGCCGGTCATTCCCAACCCGGACAAGATCATCTGCGCCGGCGTGAACTACGAAGCGCACCGGATCGAGATGGGGCGCGAAAAGGACAAGCACGTTACGCTGTTCACCCGCTATTCCGACACCATCGTCGGCCACAACCAGCACCTGATCCGGCCCGCCGCATCGGGCCGCTACGACTATGAAGGCGAGATCGCCGTGGTGATCGGCCGTGCGGCGCGCAACGTGTTGCGCGACCGGGCAATGGAGCATGTCGCGGGCTTCACCGGATTCATGGACGGCAGCGTGCGCGACTACCAGAACCACACCTCGCAGTTCACGCCAGGCAAGAACTTCCTGATGAGTGGCGCGATGGGGCCCTGGCTTGTCACGACCGACAGCGTTGGCGACCCGCGCAAGATGGCGCTGACCACCCGGCTCAATGGCAAGGTGATGCAGGAGGGCGTGCTAGGCGACCTGAGCTTTTCGGTGCCCGAGATCATCGAGTATGTGTCGCGCTGGACCCGCCTCATGCCCGGCGATGTGATCAGCACCGGCACGCCGGGCGGCGTCGGCAACGCCCGCAAGCCGCCGGTATTCCTGCGCTCGGGCGACGTTGTCGAGGTCCAGGTCGACGGGGTGGGCACCTTGCGCAATCCGGTGCGCGACGAGCCGCCGGGCGGGATCTGAGGAGCGGATACAATGCGATCTTGTGCCCGCAGGGACGATTTTGTAGAGCAGGACGTGCGGGCGGCGCTATGGTGCCGTGCCGCAACATGGTTGGGCGTCAAGAATTGTGCGGTTCTTTTTTAGTAGAACACGCGTGTTGGTGAGGGTGTTGTAGCGTCTGGTTAAGTCGAAAAATCAAAAAAAGCTAGGGACACGCCGCATGCCTGGATAGGCAAGTGAGCGATGAAAGCAGACAACATGAATCAGGGAAAAGAAGGCCTCATC
>CANJEJ010000132.1 GCA_947473325.1 Alphaproteobacteria bacterium
CGAATTCAGGCCGCATCTATGATGCGCTGACGGCCGAGATGGGTCGCGACCGCATCGTCGTCGCGCCCGACACGCCGGGCTTCGGCGAGTCCGACGGACCGCCCAGTCCGCCGGCGATCGAGGACTACGCCCGCACCATGGTCGGGGTGATCGAGAATCTCGGCCTCAAGCAGGTCGACGTCATCGGCTACCACACCGGTTCAATGACGGTGATAGAACTCGCCCTGCAGCGGCCCGATCTGGTGCGCCGTATCGTACAGATTTCCTCGCCCGTCTTCACCGACGAGGAAACCGCGCGCCACAAGTCGCTCTATGCGCCGCAGCCGATCATGGCTGATGGATCGCACCTGACCAAGAAGTGGCTGCACATGCAGCCCTTCTATGGGCCGAAGGCGCCGTTCAAGGTGATAGCACGCAACTTCGCCGAAGGGCTGCGCGGCGGACCGGTGGCGCATTGGGGCCACCGCGCCGCGTTCAACTACGACCTCAAGGCGAAGCTGCCGCTGACCGACAAGCCGATCCTGGTGCTGAACCCGAACGACGACCTGTGGGAACAAACCCCCCGGGCGCGGAGTTTGATGAAGAACGGCCGCATCCACGACATTCCCGACAACAGCCATGGCTTCCTCGACACCATCACCGCCGATGTTGGCCGCTGGCTGCGCGAATTCCTGGACAAACCCTGAGTTCCTGAGGGCCCCGCCATGAACGCGATCAATCCGAGCATGGCGTCCAACATGGGCGTCTGGCTGTCGCCGCCCGGCGTCAAGCGCGCCTTCGCCGATGGCCGCTTCGGCCAGATCCACTACCGTATTGCCCGCCCGGCACGGCCCGAGCGCGTGCCGCTGGTGTGCCTGCACATGAGCCCAGGCTCTTCGCGCATGTATGGCGAGATTCTAGTCCGCATGGGCATCGACCGTTTTGCCGTCGCGCCCGACACGATCGGCTTTGGCGAAAGCGACGCGCCGCCCGAACCCAAGGAAATCGAGGATTTCGCGCAAGGTGTCGCGGAACTGCTCGACACACTCGGCTTCGCCCAGATCGACCTTCTCGGCATGCACACCGGTTCGAAAATCGCGGTCGAGCTCGCGCGCCAGCGCCCGCAGCAGGTTCGGCGCGTCGTCATCTACGGCGCCGCCTGCTTCACCGAGGAGGAACTCGCCGCCTTCAAGCAGGAATTTGCCGGCGTGCCCCTTGCCGAGGATGGCAGCCACCTGAAGACGCGCTGGGACATGTACTGGAAGTATCGCGGCCCCGGCATGGGCGTCGATCTGATCCAGCGCGAACTGGCCGAATCCTACCGTGCGGGCGAGCGCTATCACTGGGGGCATCGCGCCTCGTTCAACTACAACATGAGCGAGCGCATCACGGCCGTGACCCAGCCCGTACTGGTCCTCACCGCCACAACGGATGACCTCTACACGCAATCCCTGCGCGCGCCCGCCCTGTTGCAGAATGGTCACCTCATCGACCTGCCGGCCGAGCGTTTCGGCCAGGGTTGTTTCGACACCGAGGTCGAGGAAATCTGCAAGATCCTGCGGGGCTTTCTCGACGACGGCCCGGTCGACCCGGCCACCGCCGATCCATCGGGCAACGTGCGCAAGCAGCCGCCGTCCCCGGCGATCCTGCCCGGCTTCGTGCGCCGGCAATACGCCGACTCACGCTATGGCCAGTTGCACTTCCGTGTCGTCAGACCGACCGATGACCGCAACGGCGGCATACCGCTCGTCTGCTTTCACACCGCGTCGGGCTCGGGCAAGTCCTTCGCCAACCTGATGAAGGCGATGGGCAGCGACCGCACCGTCATCGCGCCGGACAATCCGGGACGCGGCGAGAGCGATCCGCCACCGATGCCGCCAGCTATCGCCGACTATGCCGCCGTGATGGGCGAGTTCATCGTCGGCCTGGGGCTGGAGCAGGTCGACCTGCTCGGCTTCCACGCCGGCAGCCTGGTGGCGACCGAACTGGCGCTGAAGATCCCGAAGCTCGTGCGCAAGGTCGTGCTCTATTCGGCACCGCTCTTCACACCGGACGAACTCGAATCCTTCCGCGCCCATTACGGCACAATCAGTTTCGACGAAGACGGCCTGCACAACGTGCGACGCTGGCAGGCCTTCTGGCCCTGGCGCGGCGCCGGCCAGACCATCGAAATGTACGCGAGCCAGTTCGCCGAGGGCCTGCGCTGGGGACCCAACTATCCCTGGGGCTTCCTCGCGTCCTTCGATTACCCGGCGCGCGAACGCATGGCAGTGCTGACCCAGCCGGTGCTGGTGCTCAACCCCGCTGACGACTTGCAACAGCAGACGCGCCGCATCGGCGAGGTACTGCCGTCGGCCCGCTTGGTCGAATTCCCCGATGCGGGTCACGGGCTGATGGACGCGCGCACGCCCGAAGTCGCGGCGCTGCTGCGCGAATTTCTCGGTTAGCTAAAGCAGCCCGGCCTCGCGCGCGTGACGGCGGATGCTGCGCGCGAACCAGTCAAGGTCCGGGTTCCGCAACGGGCCGTGCCCGACGATGTTGACGTTGGTGGCATAGCCGCAGAGATAGCGGAATTCCTTCGCCGCGACGAAGAGCGGCAGCAGCGCGGCCTCCGCCGCCGGGATCGGCCGTTCCGTCTCATAGCCATCAAGGAAGGCGTCCGTCAGCCGCCGGTCGCGGCCGCCATATTCGTTCGACCAGGTGAAGCTTGCGAGATCCTGCAGGTAGTGCGCCTCGCCGCAGGTGTCGAAGTCGAGGATGCTGACATGGCCGTCGGCATCGACAAAGGCATTGAAGACATGGATGTCGCCATGGATCGGGCCGAAGCGGGCGACGTTGGTATCCACCGCATCGAGTCCCTGCGGAATTGACTGGGCGAGCAGGCGGTAGAGGTTGAGGTCTTCCGGCCGCTGCGCCATGCGCTTGGCCAGCACGGGAAAGTCCATCCGGATCTGCAACGCACGGTCGATAACGCGGCGCTCGTCCGGCTCATAGGTCGCGCCCGCCTTGTGGATGCGGCCCATCAGGCTGCCGATGCGGCGACAGGCGATCGCAGTCGGCGCCTCGCCCACGGCCCGTCCCGGAACCCAGTGGAACAGCGCCACCTGGCGCGGCCCTTCCGGCGCCATGACGGTGAAGAAACGGCTGCCGTCTTCCGCCGCCAGCGAGGTGACAACCGGCAGGTCCTGATCGGCCAGGTGTTCAAGAAATCCCAGTTCATAGCCGACGTCGGAATCGCTGCGCCAGTTGGCGCGCCAGACCCGCGCCGCCAGCTTCTGGCCCCCTGCTTCGATCAGGTACACATCGTTCATGCCGCGCGTCAGCAATTCGCCATGCACGCCGGAACCGAGGTCGAAATGACGCGCCACTTCCGCCGTCACGGCGGTGGCGTCGAGGATCGAATGGGTGGTGGGCAGCGGCGCCGGTAGCGCAGGCTTCTTGCGGGGCGGACGACTCACGAAGGGCCTCCGCGCGCGCGCAGCCATTTCCAGATCGCGTTGAGGCCGAACCCGGCCATGGCGCCGCCCAGATAGAGAAGGCCGAGCGCCAGCATGCTGTCGGTCGGGATGATACCGCTTTGCTGCACCAGCGCGGCGCCGAGCACGCCGACGAGCAGGAAGACGTTGAGGGCGATATCGAAGGTCGGGCGTTCGGGCGGCTTGCTCACGGGCTTTTGTCCCCTTTCCGTTTCCGCCACCTTAGCCGAAGCAGCCGGTGCGCCAAGCCGTTTCCACGCCGGGCGCGCCTTGAATCCGGCCGGCGCGGGGCCACATCCTTCCGGAGTTTTTCGAGCGTTTTTCAGCCCTTGGAGCCAAGGATTTCCTGAGATGAGTGGCTATTTCCGCACCGCCCTGCTGCTCGCCGCGATGACGGCGCTGTTCATGGCCGTCGGATTCTTCCTCGGTGGCGGCCAGGGCATGATGATCGCGCTGCTGATCGCGCTGGCGATGAACGCCTTTGCCTACTGGAACTCGGACTCCATCGTGCTGCGCATGCATGGCGCGCACGAGGTCGACGCGCGCAACCAGCCCGAACTGTTCAACCTGGTCGGCCAGCTGGCGCAGCGCGCCGGGCTGCCGATGCCGCGCGTCTACATCATGGAGAACGAGCAGCCCAATGCCTTTGCCACCGGCCGCAGCCCGGCAAAGGGCGCGGTTGCCGTCACGACCGGCCTGATGCGGATTCTCGACCGCGACGAAGCCGCCGGCGTCATCGCGCATGAGCTCGCCCATATCAAGAATCACGACACCCTGATCATGACGATCACCGCGACCCTCGCCGGTGCGCTCGGCATGCTCGCCAATTTCGGCATGTTCTTCGGCAGCGGCAGCAACGACAACCGCAACAACCCGTTCGGCATGGTGGGCGTCATCCTGGTGATGATCCTGGCCCCGTTCGCCGCCATGGTCGTGCAGATGGCGATCAGCCGAAGCCGCGAATACGAGGCCGACCGCGAAGGCGCCGAGATCTGCGGCCAGCCGCTCTGGCTTGCCGACGCGCTAGGCAAGCTGGACCATGCGGCAAAGCAGATCGACAACCCGACGGCCGAGGCACGGCCGGCCACGGCGCATCTTTTCATCGTCAACCCACTGCACGGCCGGCGCATGGACAGCCTGTTTTCGACGCATCCTAGCCTCGAGAACCGGATCGCCCGCCTGCACGCCATGGCGGGCCAGCCGGGCGTCCACCCGGGCCATGTTCCGCAGGCTGCGACGCGTCGCAACGGCCCCTGGGGCTAGTCCGCTTTCGACGATCGGCACCTGAGGGTGCCGGCCTGTGCCGTTCACAACGACGCATGACCTTTCCGCGGTTTTCGCGGAGAATGGTGGCACCCCCGCCCCGGTAGCCGCCGGCGGCTCCCACGCGCCCGTAGGTCTCTCGTCATGCCCGCCGCCATTTCGCGCCACTTCGTGACGGTCGGGCAGCGCCAGGTGCATTACCGGCGCGCGGGCGAAGGCCCGCCGGTGATCCTGCTGCACCAGTCGCCAAGCTGGGCGCTGGCGCTCGACCCCTATACCCGCGCCTTCGCCGACGCCGGCTTCACGGCCATCGCGCTCGACACCCCTGGCTATGGCCTGTCGGACCTGCTGCCGCTCGAAAAGCCGGAGATCCCCGATTATGCCGAGGCGTTGCGCGAAACGCTGGATGCGCTGGGCCTGAAGAAAATCGGCCTCTTCGGCTCCCACACTGGTGCGACCATCGCCATCGAATTTGCCCGCCGCTATCCCGACCGCGTCGCGATGACGCTGTTCGACGGCTATCCCGCCTACACCGATGCCGAGCGGACGGAAATGCTGGAACACTACCTGCCGCCCTTCGTCTCCTACTGGGATGGCAGCCACCTGATCAGCCTGTGGCACAAGTTCCGCGAGCAGATGATCTTCCAGCCGACCTTCGTACATCACCGCGAGAACCGTGCCGACAACGCGCCGATGCCTGCTGCCGCGATGCAGCCCGCAGTGTTGCCGCGCCTGATCACGGCTGAGGCCTATGCGATCGGCTATTCCTCGGTTTTCCGCTATCGCGGGCTGGAGCCGCTGACGGAACTGAAAGCACCCACCTGCTTTGGCATGCGTGAGGGCGATGGGTTGATGAAGGGCATGAGCCTTTTGCCACCCGGCAGCTGGACCGAGATCCTGCCGCGCGACATTCCTACCGCCGCAGCCGTCTATGCCCACCTGATGAAGCGCCATGTCGCGCCCGAGGCAGCCCCGCCGCCGCCCGCCGAAAGACCCATCAAGGGCCGCATCATCCGCCGCTACGTCGAGACGCGCTTTGGCCAGATGATGGTGCGCCAGGCCGGTGACGGTACCGGGTTGCCTATGGTGCTGGTGCCGCACATGCCGGGCGGCGGCGACCTGCGTGACGATCTGCTGCAGACACTTGCCGCCAAGCGCATCGTGCTCGCCATCGACATGCCGGGCCAGGGCGACTCGGATGCCGTGACTGCACCGCCGTCGGTCGCCTTGTGGACTGATGCCCTGGAGGCCGCGCTTGATGCGCTCAAGCTGCCGACCGTCCTTCTTCACGGACATAACGGTGGCGCGTCGGTCGCGGCCTTGTTCGCGCAGCGCCACCCCCAGCGTGTCGCCAAGCTCATCCTGGAAGGGCCGCTCGCCCTGCCCGAACCGCTGCGGCAGGTGCTGCAGCACCGCTACGCCGAACCGATCGTGCCGCAATGGGATGGCGCGCACTGGCTGCGCCTGTGGTTCACCCTGCGCAACGAGCAGCTGTTCTGGCCCTGGTACAACGAAACGCTGGACGGCGTGCGGCATGTCGAGCCGGAGATCGAGCCGCGCCACCTGACGCGCAAGCTGACCGGCATCCTGAAGCACTACGCGGGCTACGCGCCAAGCTGGCAGGCGGTGTTCGGATTCGCCATGGCACCGCTTCTCGGGCAGATCAAAGTCCCGGTGCTTGTCTGCGCGCGCGAGAATGACGTCTTTGCCGCCTTCACCGATGACGCCGCCCGCGCAGTTCCTGGCGCACGGCACGCTGCCTTGCCGTTCGACGCCGCCGGCGCTGCGCGGCTTCTGTCCGATTTTCTGGGATAACCACCATGCTTGCCCCCATCACGCGCCATTTCGTCACCGTCGGCCGCCGCCAGGTGCATTACCGCCGCGCCGGCAGCGGGGCTCCGATCATCCTGCTGCATGCCTCGCCCTCGTCGTCCTGGGCGCTCGACACTTTCACCCAGGTGTTCGGCACGCGCTTTGCCTCCCTTGCGCTCGACACCCCCGGCTTCGGCCTCTCCGATCCGCTCTCCATCACCGTGCCCGAGGCAACCGACTACGCCGACGCCATGGCGGATACGATGGATGCGCTCGGCATCGAGAAGGCCGGCATCTTCGGCTCGCATACCGGCGCCACCATCGCCTGCGAATTCGCCCGCCGGCACCCGCACCGCGTGACGCTCGCCGTGTTCGATGGCTACCCCGCCTATCCCAAGGACGAGCAGGACGCGAACCTCGCCTATTACCTCCCGAAGTTCGAGCCTGTGTGGACCGGCCTGCACCTGGTCGACTTCTGGCTGCGCTATCGCGAGATGAGCAATTTCTGGCCCTGGTACGCGCCAACGCGCGCGACCCGTGCCGAGGCAAGCGGCCGCGAACTCGAGGGGATGCACCGCATGGTGCTGGCGGGTTTCCTGTCGGGCCGCGGCTATGACAAGGGCTATGCCGCCGTGTTTCGCCACGACGCCATGGGCGCCGCCGCGGCGCTGAAGGTGCCGACCTGCTTCGCCGGGCGCGAGGGCGATTCGCTGATCCGAGCGCTCAAGGTTCTGGGCGACCTGCCCGACGGTTGCTGGCGCGAAACCATGCCCAACGACGATCTCGGCGCCGCCGAAAAATACCTGCAGATGTATCTCGACCGGCCGGTGTGGGATCCGGCGCCATCGCCGCCGGCGACCACGCTGCGGCTCGGGGCCGTGTCGAAGCGCTTCCTGCCCACGCGCTTCGGCCCCGTGCTCGTGCGCATGGCCGGCACGGGCGAGGGCACGCCGCTTGTGATGCTGCCGGCCCTGCCCGAGACATCGGAGACACTGGAGGCGGAAATGCTGGCCCTGTCGGCGAAGCGGCCCGTCATCGCGCTCGACCTGCCGGGCACGGGCGATTCGGACTCAGGTCCGCTGGTCGGCGTCACCGCCTATGCCGAAGCCTTTGGCGAAATCCTTGACGCGCTCAACCTCGCGAAGATCGACCTCGCCGGCCGCAACCTCGGCGCCTCTGTCGCCGCGGCCTTCGCGCAGGCCAAGCCCGCCCGCGTGAACCGGCTGATCCTGGAGGGCCCGATGGCCCTGCCGTCGCCGCTGCGCCAGGCCATGGGCACGCCATACGCCCCGCCAATCGAACTGGAGCGCTTTGGTGGCCATATCCTCAAGCTGTGGAACAGGCTGCGGAACGAGCAGCTCTATTTCCCCTGGTACAGCGAACGCGTCGAATCCATCCGCCGTATCGAACCGGAACTCGATGCCGACTGGTTGACAATCCGCATCACCGGCCTGCTCAAGCAATATCGCAACGTCGCGCCAATCTGGCAGACCGCCTTTGCCGACGCGCTCGTCGATCGCCTGCCGCAGCTCAAAGTGCCGACTCTGGTCTGTGCCCGCGAGGCCGATGTCTTTGCGGATTTCGTCCAAGAGGCAACACGGGCGGTGCCCGGCGCAACGCATGCCTGGCTGCCGCGCGACGCGGCTGGCATCGCAGCGGTCTACGACGGGTTCCTGTGACGGCGTCAGCCCAGGTGCCTGGCGAAGAAGGCGTCGAGCAGCCGCGCCATTTCTTCCGGCTGGTCCTGGCTGACGCGATGCTCGCAATTCGACACCGTCGCCGTTTCCGCGCCGGGGATGACGCGCTGCAACTGGGTCATCCGTTCCGCCGGGAAGACATCGGAATGATCGCCCCTCATCACCAGCGTCGGGCAGCGCACCGCGATGCGATGCCACATGTCCTCTTCCAGCCGCGCCTCCGTGTGCCGGGCGCCGGGTGGAAAGTATCGCCACTCCACCGCGCCGCCATCAAGCGGGCGGAAGCTGTGCGTCGCATAGTGGTCCTTCATGGCCGGCGACCACAGGTGGCTGAACGACATCTGGGCCCTGGCCGTGGCGAAATCGGGGAAGCGGGTGTTGCCTGTGATCTCCCCCTGCACGCGCCGGCTGATCGTCTTGTCGAGCGACAGGCCGGGATCGGCCACCGCCAGCGCGCGCACGAGATCTGGCCGCTGGCTTGCGATCAGCAGCGCAATGTTGCCGCCCGTCGCCGCGCCCACCAGACCGACCGGCCCACCGCACACGGTTTCAATGAAGTCGATCGTGTCGGCGACATAATCGTCGAGTTCGTACCCCGAAGCCGGATAGTCCGACAGGCCATGGCCGCGCTGGTCGGGCGCCACAAAGCGGTTGCGCCGTGCGCTGGCCTCGACCACGAAATCCCACACCCGCGCGTTGGTGCGATTCGGGTGCAGCAAAAGGGTGGGCGGCGCGGCGCCGGGCCAATCGAGATAATGCAGCGTGACGCGGGGCAGCTTCACGCTGCGTTGTTGGGCGGGGCGGCGAAAGTCGGTCATACCCGCCACTCTGCCTCAGCCTGTGGCCCTGTCAACCAAGGGATCGCTGGATGACACAGCGCATCCTTGTCATCAAGCATGGTGCACTCGGCGACTTTGTGCTCGCCACGGGGCCATTCAAGGCGATCCGCGCCCATCATCCCGGCGCCCGCATCACGCTGATGACCACGAAGCCTTTCGCCGGCTTTGCCGCGGCAATGGGCCTGTTCGACGACATCTGGATCGATGACAAACCGAAGCCCTGGAACCTCGGCCGCTGGTTCAGCCTGCGCCGCCGCCTGCGCGAGTCCCGTTTCGACCGCGTCTACGACCTGCAGCACACCGACCGCACGCACAGCTATTTCCGTCTGATGGGGTCGCCGAAACCCGAATGGTCCGGCATTGCGCCCGGCGCCTCCCATCCGCACAGCAACCCGAACCGCGACCGCATGCACACGATCGAGCGCCAGGCCGAACAACTCGCCATGGCCGGGATCGCCGACACGCCGCCGACAGACCTGGGCTGGCTCACAAGCGACATCACCCGCTTCGACCTGCGCCGCCCCTTTGCGCTGCTGGTACCGGGTGCCGCCCCGCATCGCCCGGACAAGCGTTGGCCGGCTGAACGCTATGCCGATCTGGCGCGCACCCTGTCGGCCGCCGGGGTCCTGCCTGTGCTGATCGGGGCCGCGGCGGAGAAGCCGATCATGGAAGCCATCCGCGCCAAGGCACCGCAGGTCCGTGATCTTGGTGGGCAGACGAGCTTTGCCGACGTCGCGGAACTGGGGCGCCGCGCGGCCCTGGCCGTGGGCAATGACACCGGTCCCATGCATTTCATAGCCGCCGTCGGCTGCCCCTCGGTGGTGTTGTTCTCAGCCG
>CANJEJ010000133.1 GCA_947473325.1 Alphaproteobacteria bacterium
CGAGATCGGCCGCATCGTCTCCTCCAGAAGCGGGCCCATTCCAGGCCCCAAAGCGGGGACAAGCTAGCGTTAGCCTGCCAGCACCGAAGTCCGTGCTTCACGGCAGTTGCAGAACTGCTCCCTGTTCGGAGACGAGTTCGGCGCCTGCCTGGCGGAGTGGGGGGGATTCGAACCCCCGATACGGGTTTTAGCCCGTATAACGGTTTAGCAAACCGCCGCCTTCAGCCGCTCGGCCACCACTCCCCGGTCCGCGCCACAGGCGGCAGGTGGGGTGCTTCTACAAAGCGATCCCGGGCAAGTCAACCAACCCCCCCGTTCATGGCCTTCGGGCGGCGGCGGCGGCCTGCCGAATGTGCGGCACCCGGCCGCAGGACCGTGCTGCGTCCGGCGGCGCTTTTGCTTCGTTTGCCAGCAAGCGGGGTGCAGCAGGGAGGGTGGACGCAAGACTGTCCCCGCTATCCACACGCTCCGGATGGCAGTCTCGCGAAATCCCAATTGCAATTTCCCAAGCCAGTGTCATTCTCACCGACGTTTTCACTCTCGGGTGTCGTTCGCTCATCAAATGGCTGAGTTCAACGAGGTCTACCGGCGGGCCTCATATTACGACATCGCCTTCTCCCGCGATGTCCGCCGCGAAGTCGAATTTATCCTCAACGAGTTCCAGCGTCTGGCTGGCCGCCCGCTCACCTCGATTCTCGAATTGGCCTGTGGCCCCGGCTATCACCTGCGCCTCACCGCCAAAAAGGGCATCCGCTCCATCGGGCTCGACCTGCGGCCGGAGATGACCGAGTTCGGCCGTCGCCACGCCGAGGCCGAAGGCGTCGATATCGAATGGATCGCCGCGGACATGCGGCACTTCACGCTCGACAAGCCGGTCGATGCCGTCATCACGATGTATGACAGCGTCGATTGCCTGCTGACGATTGACGACCTGGTCGACCATTTCCGCACCGTGGCGCGCAACCTGGTGCCGGGCGGGATCTACCTGTTCGAAATGACCCACCCGCGCGACTGCTCGCCATGGGATTACGGCACCTTCTTCTACGAGGGCGAACGCAACGGCACCAAGGTGCGCATCGACTGGGCTGTCAACGGCGGCGCCAGGGTCGACCCCCTGGCCCAGGTGTCCGAAGTGCAGACCCGGATGACCGTCACCGAGAACGGCCGGACCGAAGTCTTCGACGACGCGGCCAAGGAGCGGTTCACCATGCCGCAGGAATTCGTCTCGATCATCCGCCTCGCCGGCGGGCTCGAGGTCGTTGACTGCTATGGCGACTTCAAGGCCGGACAACGATTGGACAACAGCCCCGCCTCGCGGCGGATGATCTTCCTCCTCAGGAAACCGGATCGATCATGAGCGACTCCGCATCGGGTAGCTTCCTTTCTCCCAAGGTCGAAGCCCGCGAATGCGCGGAAAAGGGCGGCAGCGGCACTTTCGCTGTGGAGCCCATCAAGGAAGGTGAACTTGTTGCGGTCTGGGGCGGCCGCGTGGTCGGCGTCGAGACTGCCATGGCTCTGTCCCCCTTCATGCGCCGTTACGTGGTCCAGGTCGAGGACCGCCAGTACCTGGCGCCGCTTGAAACCATCGAGCCGGCCGACTGCATCAACCATTGCTGCCGGGCAAATTGCGGCCTGAAGGGCCAGATCACGCTGGTGGCGATGCGCGACATCGATGCGGGCGAGGAAATCTGCTTCGACTACGCGACGACCGACTCCAGCCGCTTCCTGGAATTCGAATGTGCCTGCGGCCATCCAAGCTGCCGCGGCCGCGTCCAGGCCGACGACTGGAAGCTTGCCTCGGTGCAGCAGCACAACCGGGGCCATTTCGCCCCCTATCTGCAGCGCCGGATCGACGAGGTGGCCAATGAAATGTGGGCCGCGAGCCGCATGCGCCGCCGGCCCCGCCGGGCCGCCCTGTCCCTCGTCCAGAAACCGCCGGTCGAGCTTCCCTAGGCGTCGGCCGACCTTCCCCCGAAACAAAAAAAGGGCTCTCCAACTGGAGAGCCCTTTTTCAATCCGGCGGCTCGAGCCGTCAGGCGGCAACCTTGCGCTTGTAGGCGTCGCGCTGGGTCTTGCCGTAGAGCTTTTCCTTGGCGGCCTTGTCCATCTTGATCGCCTTGCCGGGCGCCTGGCGCTCGGCCAGGATCTTCAGGCCCCGTTGCACGGCGGGGCGCATCTCGATCTCGAGGTACCAGCGCTTGAGGTTCTTGTAGTCGTCGAGCTTCACGCCCTGGAAGTAGGGAATGATCCACGGCCACACCGCCATGTCGGCGATCGAATACTTGTCGTTGGCGAGGTATTCGTGCTTGCGCAGGCGGTTGTCGAGCACGTTGTAGAGGCGACCCGCTTCATTGGTGTAGCGGGTGAGCGCATAGGGCACCTTTACCGGCGAATATTTGCGCCAGAAGTTGGCCTGGCCCAGCATCGGGCCAAGTCCGCCCATCTGGAACATCAGCCACTGGATGACCTCAATGCGCTGGCGCGGCGACTTCGGCATGAACTTGCCGGTCTTCTCCGCCAGGTACATCAGGATGGCGCCCGATTCGAAGACCGAGATCGGCTTGCCGCCCGGGCCATCGGTGTCGATGATCGCCGGCATCTTGTTGTTCGGGCTGAACTTCAGGAAGGACGGCTTGAACTGGTCGCCCTTGGTGATGTCGATGCCGTGGATTTCGTATTCCACGCCTGTCTCTTCGAGCATGGTGTGGATCTTGATGCCGTTCGGTGTCGGCCACGAGTAGCAATGAATCATGTCGGTGTTCCTCTGGCTCAGGCGACCTTGCGGCGCTTGTACTGCGCCGGGCCGAACAGCATCTTCTTGTCGTCGGCCGACATCGGGCCCGGGCGGCGGGCATCGGCGAGCACCTGATAGGCGCGCTTGACCGCCGGGCGCTTGCCCATCTTGTCGAACCACTTCTTCAGCGACGGGAAGTTCTTGAGGTCCTGGCCGGCGCGGTCGTGCTGCACGATCCACGGATAGATGGCCATGTCGGCAATCGTGTATTTGTCGCCGGCGATGAACTTCGACTTCTTGAGGCGTCGGTCGATCACACCATAAATGCGCGTCGTCTCGTTGACGTAGCGGTTGGTCGCGAATTCGATCCGCTTGGGCGCATAGACGCGGAAGTGATGCGCCTGGCCCTGCATCGGGCCCAAGCTCGCCATCTGGAACATCAGCCACTGGATGACGCCGTAATAGCCGCGCACGTCCGACCGCTTGGGCAGGAACTTGCCGGTCTTCTCGGCGAGATAGATGAGGATGGCGCCCGATTCGAAGATCGCGATCGGCTTGCCGCCCGGACCCTTGCGATCGACGATCGCCGGCATCTTGTTGTTCGGGCTGATCTTCAGGAAGGAGGGCTTGAACTGGTCGCCCTGACCGATGTTAACGGCATGCACCTTGTAGGGCAGCCCCGTTTCCTCAAGAAAAATATGCACCTTGTGACCGTTTGGGGTCGGCCACGAATACAGGTCGATCATTCGTTGTCTCGTGCTTGGATGTGCAGACGTTTGGGAAGCTTACTTGAGTTCTGCCGCCGTTTCCCGCAGGTATTTCAGCCCCGGAATAGCGCGGCTACCATACCAAGAAACCAGCGCACCGTCGATGGAACGGACGACCTTGCCCTTGCAGTCAAAGGTCTTCTTCAGCGCATCAATGTCGGCACCACCGAAACGGTAGGGCTCGGTCGCGAGAAAGACGATGTCAGCGTCCTTGATCGCCTTGGCCATCTCGACTTGCGGATAGCGCACCTTCGGGTCATCGATCAGCGAGCGCCAGCGCACGAGATCGAGCATGCGGCCGATATAGGTGTTGCGCGACACCGCCATCCAGGGGTCCTTCCAGACGAGGTAGAGCACGCGGCGCTCGGGCAGGCGCGGGGCAAAGGTCGCGACCGCGCGGAAGGCGTTCTCGAAGTCGTAGCAGAGCCCCTCGGCCTTGCTGACGCGGTTGAAGATGCCGCCGACCAGCCGGTAGAGGTCGAGATTGTCGCGCGGCACGATGGGATGGGTGACGACGATGTTGGGGACGAAGTCGCGCAGGGACCGCGACAGGTCCCTGGTCGTCTCGTCGATGCTGACCAGGACATGCGTGGGGGCGAGTTCACGCAATTTGGCAAGGTCGGGCTTCTTCGGCGTGCCGACGGTGGGCACCGCCTTCACCTTGTCGACGGGATGCACACAGAAGCTGGTGCGACCCACCACCTGCTCGCCAAGCTCAAGATCGAACAGCAGCTCGGTGATCGACGGCACCAGCGAGACGATCCGCGACTGCCCGCCAGGGACGCGCTCAAAGCTCTGGCCAAGGGCATCGCGGAGGACGTCGTCGGCCATGGTGCGAAGCCCGCTCAGCCCGCGAGTTTCTTCTTGAGAAGCTCGTTCACCAGGGCCGGATTGGCCTTGCCGCCCGACTGCTTCATCACCTGCCCGACGAAGAAGCCGAACAGCTTGTCCTTGCCTGACCGGTATTCGGCGAGCTTGTCCGCGTTGGCGGCCAGCACCGCGTCGATCACGCCTTCGATGGCGCCGGTGTCGGTGACCTGGCGCAGTCCCTTTTCCTCGACGATGGCGCCGGCGTCCTTGCCGGTTTCCAGCATGATCTCGAACACATCCTTCGCGATGCGGCCCGAAATCGTGTTGTCGGAGATGAGGTCGATCAACCCGCCCAGCTTGGCGGCGGAAATCGGTGAGTCGGTCACGTCGCGGCCGGTCTTGTTGAGCGCGGCGAACAGCTCGCCCGTCACCCAATTGGCCGACAGCTTCGAATCGCGCCCTTTGGCTACAGCCTCGAAAAAGTCGGCGCGTTCCTTCTCGAGGATCAGCACGCTCGCATCATAGAGCGGGATGCCGTAGTCGCGCACGAGCCGGGCCTTCTTCTCGTCCGGCAACTCAGGCAGCGATTCGGCAATCGACTTGATCAGGCCGTCCTGCACCACCAGCGGCAGCAGGTCGGGATCGGGGAAATAGCGGTAGTCATGGGCGTCTTCCTTCGAACGCATGGAGCGGGTCTCGCCCTTGCGCGCGTCATAAAGCCGCGTTTCCTGCTTGATCGTGCCGCCATCCTCGATGATGTCGATCTGGCGGCGCGCCTCATACTCGATGGCCTGCTGGACGTAGCGGATCGAGTTGACGTTCTTGATCTCGCAGCGCGTGCCAAAGGGCGCGCCGGGCTTGCGCACCGACACGTTGACATCGGCGCGCATGCTGCCCTGCTCCATGTTGCCGTCGCAGGTGCCAAGGTAGCGCAGGATCGAGCGCAGCTTGCGCAGGTAGGCGCCGGCTTCTTCCGCCGTGCGCATGTCGGGTTCCGACACGATCTCCATCAGCGCCACGCCGGCGCGGTTGAGATCGACAAAAGAGCTCGAGGGGTCCTGGTCATGCAGGCTCTTGCCCGCGTCCTGCTCGAGATGCAGGCGGGTGATGCCCACCTCGCGCGTCTCGCCACCGGCGAGATCGAGGATGATGGTGCCCTTGCCAACGATAGGCTGAAGATATTGCGAGATTTGATAGCCGGCCGGCAGGTCGGCATAGAAGTAGTTCTTGCGGTCGAAGACCGAAACCTTGTTGATCTGCGCCTTGAGGCCGAGGCCGGTGCGCACCGCCTGTTCGACGCAAACACGATTGATCACCGGCAGCATGCCGGGCATGCCGGCATCGACGAAGCTAACCTGGGTGTTGGGCTCAGCACCGAATTCGGTCGCGGCGCCGGAGAAGAGCTTGGCCTTCGACGTGACCTGGGCATGGACCTCGAGGCCGATGACCATTTCCCACTCGCCGGTCGCGCCGTGCAGAAGCGTGGCCATCAGGCGGCCCTCCACCAGGCTTCGGGTTTCTGTTTCAGCGCCGCCGCATCCTCGATCGCCTTGCCGACGCGCAGCACGGTCGATTCGTCGAACGGCTTGCCGATGACCTGCAGGCCGAGCGGCAGCCCCTCCTTCGACAATCCGGCCGGCACCGACAGGCCTGGCAGGCCCGCCATGTTGACCGGAACAGTCAACACATCGTTGAGATACATCGACACCGGATCGTCGACCTTGTCGCCGAGGCCGAAGGCGGCCGTCGGCGTCGTCGGCGTCAGGATCGCATCGACGCTTTCAAAGGCCTTCGTGAAGTCGTTGAGGATCAGCGTGCGGATTTTCTGTGCCTTGACGTAATAGGCGTCGTAATAGCCGGCCGACAACACATAGGTGCCAATCAGGATGCGGCGCCGTACCTCGGCCCCGAAGCCCGCAGCGCGCGTCTGCGCGTACATGTCTGCGAGTTCGTCCGCCGGCACGCGCAGGCCGAAGCGCACACCGTCATAGCGCGCAAGGTTCGACGAGGCTTCCGCCGGCGCCACAATGTAATAGGCCGGCAGCGCGTATTGCGTGTGTGGCAGGCTGATGTCCTTGACCTCGGCCCCCGCGGCCTTCAGCCATTCCATACCCTGCTGCCACAGCGCGTCGATTTCGGCCGGCATGCCGTCGACCCGGTATTCCTTCGGGATGCCGATGCGCAGGCCCTTCACCGACTGAGCCAGGTCGGCGCGATAGTCGGGCACCGCGATATCGACGGAAGTTGAATCCTTATCGTCGAAGCCGGCCATGACGCGCATCATCACGGCCGCATCGTCGATGGTGCGCGTCATCGGCCCGGCCTGGTCGAGCGAAGAGGCAAAGGCGACGATGCCGAAGCGCGAGCAGCGGCCATAGGTCGGCTTCAGGCCGACCGTGCCGGTGAAGGCCGCGGGCTGGCGGATCGAACCGCCGGTGTCGGTGCCCGTCGCCGCGATGGCGAGACGTGCGGCGACGGCCGTGGCTGAGCCGCCGCTGGAGCCGCCTGGCACAAGGTTCTTGTTGTCGCCCGGCTTGCGCCAGGGATTGACGACGCCGCCGTAATAGCTCGTCTCGTTCGACGAGCCCATGGCGAATTCGTCGAGGTTGGTCTTGCCCAGCATCACCGCGCCGGCCTTCCACAAGTTGGCGGTGACCGTCGATTCATAGGGCGGCTTGAAGCCATCGAGGATGTGCGACGACGCGGTCGTCAGCACGCCCTTGGTGCAAAACAGGTCCTTGATGGCGAGCGGCACGCCTTCCATCAGGCCGACGGTGCCGGCCTTGCGGCGGGTGTCCGATTCGGCCGCCATCTTCAAGGCCTGGTCCGGTGTTTCGGTGACAAAGGCGTTCAGCCCGCGCGCGGCTTCCACCGCCTCGACATGGGCACGGGTCAGTTCGACCGAGGTGAAGTCGCCCTTGGCGAGGCCTTCGAGCGCGGCGGTCAGCGTGAGATCGGTAAAGGCCGACATTATTCGACCACCTTGGGCACGACGAAGAAGCCCTGGGCGGAGACCGGCGCGTTGGCAAGCACCGCGTCGCGCTGGCCGCCATCGGTGATATTGTCCTCGCGGAAGCGCAGCGTCGCGTTGACCACGCTGGAGAGCGGCTCAACCTTGCTGGTGTCGACGGAATCGAGCTGTTCAATCCATTTCAGGATGCCCGACAGCTCGGTGGCAAGCCCGGGCAAATCCTGCTCCGGCACGGCGATCCGCGCCAGCTTCGCGATATGCGCGACGGTGGCTTTATCAAGCGACATATGCAACCTTCGGCCGAAATTCAGGGGGGTGCAAGGCTCGCCACCTTGCATAGGCAAGGGAACCTGCAAAAGGCGCGCGGACACTATCATTCGGCATGAATCGAGGCAAGGTAACGGACATCGCCGAACTGCCCGTCTTGCTGGCGCCTGGGGGCCGGCTGCTCGGCCTCGACGTCGGCAGCAAGACCATCGGCCTCGCGGTATCGGACGGAGCGCGCCGGCTCGCCACCCCCGCGGGGACGATCCGGCGCACCAAGTTCAAGCCCGACCTGGCCGCGCTGCAGACCGAGATCGCCGCGCGCCAGATCGCCGCGCTGGTGGTCGGCCTGCCCGTCAACATGGACGGCAGCGAAGGTCCCAAGTGCCAGTCGGTGCGCCAGTTCGTCACCAACATCGGCGCCGCGATCGACCTGCCCATCGTGCTGTGGGACGAGCGCCTGTCCACCGCCGCCGTCACCCGGTCACTCGTGGAACAGGACGTCTCGCGCGCCCGGCGCAAGGAAGTCGTGGATACCCATGCGGCAACCTATATCCTGCAAGGCGCGCTCGACCGGCTGGGCGTCCTGAACTCATCCGCCTGACCTTATGTTGATCGTTTCCGCGCCCCTGACCGCCTTCGCCGTGCTTCTGCTGGGCCAGGCCCTTGCCCAGCGTCGCTTCATCCCCTGGGAGACCTGGGGCAGCCTTCAGCTTCTCAACTATTACCTGTTCCTCCCGGTGCTGTTCTTCTACGGGCTGGTGACGGCCGAGCTGGATGAGCTACGCGTGCTCGCCCCGGGATTCGCGGTCGTCGCCACCATGCTGGTCGGTGCCCTGCTATTGCTCATGTGGCGCTGGCGGCGCGGCGTGGACCAAACGCATACGCCGGCACTGCTGGAAGCGACGGTCAGGGCCAACATGCCCCTCGGCTTCGCGCTGGCCTTTGTCTTCTTTGGCTGGCCAGGTATCCAGCTCATGGCCATCGCAGGGCTGTTCTACCTGCCCACGGCCGTGCTGCTGGGCGCCTATGTCGCACAGGGAAACATGGTGCCGAACGGCAGCCGCTGGTTTCGGCTCGGCTTCATCATCCGCAGCCTGAGACTGCTGGGGCGCAACCCCATCTTCATCGGGGCCATGCTTGGACTTGCAATGAAGCTGTTGGGGGAACGGGTCAGCACCGCCCTGCTGAATACCGGCCTGACCTTCGGACTGGCGGCAATCCCGATTGGAATCCTGTCGGCAGGCGCCGCGATGAACACGAAGACGCTCAGCCAGGTAATGGGGAGCCAGCCACGCGAGATCGCGATGGTCGTACTGCTGAAGCTGGTTGGGTTGCCCGTGATTGCTGGTGTGTTCACCTGGATACTGGGGCTGCAGGGCGTGACAGCCCAGACAGTGATCCTGCTGGCCGCGTTGCCCTGTGTTGCCCCGCGCTTTTCGGTAGGAACCCCGCTTGGCATGGCCCCGCCCATCCTGAACGCCGCCGCGACCGCAACGACCTTGCTTTGGGTGGTTACCCTGCCGCTCGCCCTGTGGATTCTGACCTGAGCGCAATGGTTGTGACAGCCGGGTCTGCCGCCTATAAGATGCGGCTTTAATGAACGCATCGCGGACAAAGGCCTTCCCGCACCGGCACCTGCTCGGGATCGAGACCCTTTCCGCCGACGAAATCACCGCCCTTCTGGATCTGGCCGACAGCTATGTCGACCTGAACCGCCGCCCGGAAAAGAAGCTGAACCGGCTGCGCGGGCGAACCCTGATCAACGTCTTCTTCGAATCCTCGACCCGCACCCGCACCTCCTTCGAGCTCGCCGGCAAGCGCCTGGGCGCCGACGTCATCAACATGTCGGTCGAGGTCTCGTCGGTGAAGAAGGGCGAGACGCTGATCGACACCGCCATGACGCTCAACGCGATGCAGCCCGACCTGATGGTGGTGCGGCACGGCGATTCGGGCGCGGTCGACCTGCTGGCGCAGAAGGTCGACGGCTCCGTCATCAACGCGGGTGACGGCACCCATGCCCACCCGACCCAGGCCCTGCTCGACGCCCTGACCGTGCGGCGGCGACTCAAGCGGCTCGCCGGCCTCAAGATCGCCATCTGCGGCGACATCATGCACAGCCGCGTCGCGCGCTCGAACATCCAGCTGTTCAACATCATGGGCGCGACGGTGCGCGTCGTCGCCCCGCCCACGCTGCTGC
>CANJEJ010000134.1 GCA_947473325.1 Alphaproteobacteria bacterium
AAGGGCATATCCACGCCGATGCTGGCGACGTCCTGGGAAGTGCAGCCTGACAAGAAGACCTGGCGCTTCAAGCTGCGCCCCAATGTGGTCTTCGACAATGGCAAGCCGCTGACCTCTCAGGCGGTGGTTGATGCCGTGACTTACTTGCTGGGTGATGGCGCCAAGCTGCGCGCTGCGCGTGAGGTGACGGGCGTCGCTTCCGTCTCGGCCGTCGATGCGATGACCGTCGACATTGTCACAAAAGAACCGGACGCCATCTTCCCGAAACGCATCTCGCAGGTCTTCATTCCCGAGCCGCAGGCCTGGAAGGATCTGGGCGAGACCGGCTACTCTGCGAAGCCGATCGCGACGGGGTCCTTCAAGGTCGACAACTGGCAGGCAGAGCGGATCGTCTTCACCGCCAGCAAGACATCCTGGCGACCGCCGAAGATGGATCGCATCGAGTTCGTTGGTATCCCCGAGCAGGCTTCGCGCACGGCGGGCCTTCTTTCCGGTCAGCTCGATCTTGCGATCAACCTGGGCACAGATGACACCGGTCGCCTTCGTGCCGCAGGTCAGCAAGCGGTGGTACAGCCCGCGCCCCAGGTTCTTTCCCTGATCTTGCCCAACAAGGTGAAGGCAGACAGCCCGTTCAACGACGTGCGGGTCCGGCGGGCGGCGAACTATGCGGTGAACAAGCAGACCATCGCCGACAACCTGTTCGCAAAGCAGAGCAGGCCGGCTGCGGGGCAGGGCGCGACTGCGCCGGCCTTCGGCTATAACCCCCGCGTGTCTGCCTATCCCTATGACCCGGCAAAGGCAAAGCAGTTGCTGGCAGAAGCCGGCTTTCCGCGGGGCCTGAAGGCCCTGGGCGAGGTGACGGTCGGCGCGTTCGCCGGCGACTCGGAGATGTACCAGTCGATGGCGGCGGACCTGAAGAATGCCGGCTTCGACATGGAGCTTCGCCAGATCGTATTTCCGGACTGGCTGAAGAAGTACCAGACCAACGGCTGGGACGGGCAGGCGTTCGGCACATCCTGGCTGACCGACCCTTACGTCGATTCGGCGCGCTTCCTCACCTACATCTCCTGCAGCCAGAAGCCGGCCTTCTTCTGCGACGAGGAAACGCAGAAGCTGATCGATGCCTCGCACCAGGAATTCGATACGGCGAAGCGCGAGAAGATGCTGCAGGACATCGCGGCGCGCTATCACGACCTCGCGCCGGCCATCTGGCTGGTGGAAGCCATCGATATCTACGGTCTCTCTGCCCGCGTGCGCGGGTTCCGGACCGAGAATCGCTGGCTCGTCTATCACGAGATGCAGGTCCGCAGCTAAGACAGCACCAAGCGACAAGGCGGGCGCCCGGGTGCGCCCGCCTTGCGTGCCTTGCCATGACCGCAGTCCGGAAAATCGAAAACGAGTTCGTCCGTTTGTCCGACGGATGCCGGATCGCGCTCGCGCTCTGGATTCCGGACGGGCCGCCCGCACCGGCGATCTTCAACATGAGCCCCTATGGCAAGAAGGACATGAACGCCGCGGGGGACGAGGCGCTGTTCGGCTATTTCGCGCAGCATGGCTATGCCGGCATCCGCGCCGACATGCGGGGCAACGGCGAATCAACCGGGCATCTCGCCGGCAAAGGCTCGCAGCCGGAATGGGACGATATCTGTGAAATCCTCGCCTGGATCGAGGCTCAGCCCTGGTGCGATGGCAATATCGGGATGTGGGGATTTTCCTGGGGCGGCATCGAAGCCTTCTATTCCGGCGTCTTCCGCAAGCCACCCCAGCTCAAGGCCATCGTCGCCGGTGGATTCAGCACCAACAAGTACAAGGATGGCCCCTACTACATGGGCGGGGTCCTGCTGCGCGATACGATGGGCTGGCTGACGTCCTTCCTGTCCATGCGCAGCCGTCCGCCCGATCCCGCGGTGGTCGGTCCGGGCTGGAAGAACGAGTGGGTTGAGCGCATCGACCGGCTGGAGCCGATCTTCGATCGCTTCCTGACTCACCAGGCGCATGACGCTTATTGGCAGCACGATGCTGCCAACGAGCATATCGAAGAGCTTCAGTGTCCCATCCTGCTGTGGAGCGGGCTGCTCGAGCCTGGAATGACCAATTCGGCGGTGGAGATCGCTGCCCGCGCGCAAGTGCCGACGCGACTCATCGTCGGGCCCTGGGCGCACAAGCGGCCCTATGAGGGACGGCCCGGCCCGGCGATCGGCTTCCTGCAGGAAACCGTGCGCTGGTACGACCATTGGCTGCGCGGCATCGACCGTGACGTGCTGGCGCTGCCCAGGACCCGGGTGTGGATGGGTGGCGACTATCCGACGACAGGGTATTTCACCGAGGCGTCCGGCGCGTGGCTGTCGCTGAAGGATGGTCTGTCATCGGCGTCCGCGCCCCGCTCATTCTTTCTGGGCGACGGCGTGCTCGATGAATCCCCGGCACGTCTGGCGGCGAAGACGCATCGCTCGCCGCAGAATCTCGGTACCGCATGCGGCGAGCGCATGCCCTATCTTTCGTTTCGGCCCAGCGTCGAGCTGCCGAGAGACCAGCGGCATGACGATGCGCTTTCGCTCTGTTTCGAGACGGCTCCGCGGCACGAGCCGCTCAAGATCCTGGGTCGCGCCGCGCTGCAGCTCGACCTGGCCGTTGACCAGCCGCTGGCCTTTGTCTGCGCGCGGCTGTGCGACGTTCGCCCGGACGGCACGTCCTGCCGCATCGCGCTGGGCATGTTGAACCTCGTGTTCCGCGATGGATTCGGGCAGGCCGTCCCCATGGTGCCCGGCGCGGCGAATCGCGTCACCATCCCGTTCGATTTTGCGTCCTACATCGTGCAGCCGGGCCATCGCCTGCGGCTCGCCCTGTCCAATGTCTACTGGCCGCTGTGCTGGCCGTCGCCCCGTCCGGTCACGATGACGGCGTATGCCGGGCGGCTGGACCTGCCGCTGCTGGACGACGCGGCCGTCGGCCCGGACTGGGTGTTCGAGGCACCGGAAACGGCGGCGGGCCTGCAGTCGGAATCGCTGGCGCCGCCCTTTCGCCGCGACTGGGTGGAACGCCACCTCACATCGGGAGAAACCGTGGCGGCGCTCGAGGAATCGAGCCATACCCGGCTTGTTCGTCCCAACCTGGCCTTCTCGGCGCATCGCCGCCAGCGGCAGGTGGTCACCGATGGCGAGCCGCTGTCCGCGCGGCACGAGGTGGCGGTCGATCGCACCGCCACCCGCGATGCCTGGGCCATCGCGACGCAGACTCACGCGCAGATGCGTGCCACGGAATCGGCCTTTCACATCGGCCTGTCCGTCCGCGCCCGGGAGGGCGACAGGCCCATGGCGGAGAAGACCTGGGACCTTTCCATTCCTCGACTGGCCGTTTGACGGCATCGCCTGACTGCAAGGAACCACATGACCACGCTCGCATCCCCCATCAAAAAGACCGGCCAGATTGCGTACCGCCCCCGGCGGGTTGGCCACGTCAACCTCTTCGTCGACAACATGGAAGAAACCTGCGCCTTCCTGCACGACATCTGCGGTTTCGAGCAGACGGGCATCATCAGCAAGTCGCGCTCGGCCTTCTACTCGAACGGCAACACGCATCACGACATCGGCTTCATCGAGACCGGTGCCTATGTCTCGTTCCGCAAGAAGTATCCCGACCCCGCCGATCCGCCGGGCCGTGGCACGGTGCCCAGCCTCAACCATTTCGGCTGGGAAATGGAGCATGAGAAGTCGCTGGTCGATGCCTACAACCGGGCCCTGGCGCAGGGCGTCAAGCCGCGCATCACCAACAACGGCACGTCGCTCAGCAACTATCTGTTCGACCCCGAGGGGATGCAGCACCAGTTCTATGCCGATGAGGAACTGGACTGGCGCAAGGTTTACACCGGCGGCGATGTGGACCTGCACCGTCCGGCGAGCTGGGTTCCCGGCAAGCTGCCGCCCAGCACGGAACGCAACTACGATCCCGCGCCGAAGCTGCGCCGCGATACTAACGCGCCGCTGCATCCGATGCGCGTCACGCATGGCGTGATCGTGGCGAATCACTACGACCAGACGTTGGACTACTACACGCGGATCGCGGGGCTGGATCCCATCTATAGCGGCAAGGACGGCAGTTTCTGCTACCTGCGTGGCGCGGCATCGCATTTCGACATCGTGCTGATACGGGCGACCGCCGGCCTGCCCGGCGGCTTCCACCACGCCTCCTTTGAAGTCTGGCCGGACGAAGACCTTGATCGGGCGGAAGCCGCATTGAAGGCACGGGGCGTGCGCATCCTTCACCGCGCCAACCTGCCGCACAAATCGAGTCTCTGCCTGGAGGGGCCGAGCGGCATTCCGCTCGAGTTCTACATCCGGCGCTCGACCGACTTCTCGTCAGTCGACGGCTTCGATCCCGTCACCCGTGCCTACAACGTCTAGATCGCTTCGTTCCGAGAAAGTCCGTTTATGTCCAGCGACCCCACAATCATTTCCGCGGATTCCCATGTCGTTGAGCCACTCGACCTGTGGCGACGGGCGCTAGGCAGCCGTTTCGGTGACGAAATCCCGCACCAGCTCGACGAGCACAAAGGCGAGAAGGGCCGCTTCCTGTTCACCGGCCGGCAGGTCTTGCGCCTGCCGGAAAAGGGCGGCGCCGTTTCCGATGATCACCGCGACCTGTATGAAAGCGGCTTCATTCCGGAGAAACGCCTGAGCTTTCAGGAGAAGGCCGGAATCCGCGCCGAGATTCTGTATGGCTCCTACATGCTGGTGATCATGCAGAGCCCGCACCGGGCCGCCCTGCGTGCCTCCTGCGAGGTATTCAACGACTGGCTGGCGGAATTCTGCTCGCGTGACACACGGAAGTTGCTCGGCACCGGCATGATCCCGATCGACGATGTGGACTGGGCCATCCGCGAGCTTGAACGCACGGCGAAGAAAGGGTTGCGCGGGGCCTGCATCAACGTGGCACTGCCACCCGATGCCAAGCCTTATCGCGATGCGGTCTACGATCCGTTTTGGGCCCGCGCCGCGGCGTTGGCCATGCCGCTCACGCTGCATTCGATCACCGGGACCATCATCGACCCCTTCTATCCGCGCACAGAGCGCGAACGGGAAGAGGGGCCTGGCACCCTGCTGGCGTTGAGTTATGAGGCGCAGGCGACGCTGGCCAATGATTTCATCTTCGGCGGCGTTCTCGACCGGCATCCCAACCTGAAGCTGATTTGCAGCGAGTTCGAGATCAACTGGGTGCCATTCTTCTGCTGGAAGACCGATCATATGGCGGCGCGCTACGTCAAGAAGATGTCACTGCCGACGCTGAAGAAGAAGCCAAGCGAATATATGGGCACGCAGATCTGGCACGGTGTGATTGGCGATCCGCTGACAACCCAGTCGATCAATTTCCTCGGCACCGACATGATCCTGTGGGGATCGGACTTCCCGCATGTACGCTCGGTCGGACTCAACACTCGTGAATCGCTGGATGTGCAATTCGCTGCCTTCAGTGCCACCGACCGCGACAAGCTGGTTGGGGGTAACGTGGCGCGCCTCTACGACATCCGTTAGCCATGCGCATCCGCTTCGTCGACCTCGCCGGCATCCGCACGCGCTACTATGAGTCAGGTGCAGGTGAGCCCGTCATCTTCATCCATGGCGGTGGGGCGGCGGCCGACACCTGGGCCCGCAATGTTGAGGCAACAGGCGCAGTTGCCCACGCATTTGCGCCCGACCTGCTGGGCCATGGCTTTACCGACGCACCGGACCTCACCGGCCAGGCGCCGCAGAAGGCCCAGGTCGATCACCTGTTCCGCTTTATCGACATGTTGGGCCTGCGCGGCTGCACGCTGGTTGGCAGCGCCTATGGGGCGCTGTTCGGGGTACTGATGTATTTCCAGCGGCCGGAGCTGGTGAAGCGGCTGGTGCTGGTCGGGTCCGGGTCGGTCTTCGATACCGAGGAACGCCAGGCTGACATCACGAAAGCTTCTGTCTCCAATCAGATGCAGGCGCTGGACGATCCAACGCCGGCCGCCATCCGCCGCCGCAACATCGGCTCGAATTTCAACAAGGGCGACACCTTCGAGGAAATTGTCCTGCTGCAGCTGACGGCGCTGTCGCTGCCGGGTCGCAAGGAAGCCTATCGCTGGATGACAGGCGGCATTCGCGCCGCCGCGGACCGGCCGGAATACCAGGTGGCTCATCGGCTGGAAGAGATCGCGGTGCCGACGCTGGTGGTGTCGGGGCGCGACGATCCTAGGGCCGACTGGCGCCGTGTAGCGGAAGGCGCGGCGCGCATACCGCAGGCGCAGCTCCATATTCTCGAACAATGCGGCCACAAGCCCTTTTCCGAGCGCGCCGATCAGTTCAACAAGCTTCTCGCAGATTTTCTGACAAACGGCTGAAACCCTGGCGACGGTCTGGGGGTGGGGCAGAAGGGCGATCGCATGAAATTCGCAAGCTATGCCGTCTCCGGCCGACCCTGCTTCGGAGCGGTGATCGGCGAGCAGGTCTTCGATCTCAACGAAGCGCTTGCCTCCGAAGATATAGGCGAGGCCCTGAAAAGTGGTGCCCTTGCTGCGTTTGTGCGCGCCTCAAAGCTGGAAGGTCTCCCCGTCCGGGACCTGGTCTCACTCCGCTTGCTGCCGGTTCTGCCATGTCCGGGGCGATTGCTCTGCATCGGGCGAAACTATGCCGATCATGCGGCCGAGATGAAGACGCCGCCGCCCCGGCATCCCAGCGTCTTTCTGAGAACATCGCAAAGCCTGGTGGCGCCAGGCGCTTCGCTGATCCGGCCCAGCGCATCGGAGGCATTTGACTTCGAGGGCGAGCTTGCCGTGATCATTGGCAGCGCCGGCCGCGATATCCCGATGGCGCGCGCCATGGAGCATGTGTTTGGCTATTCCTGCTTCAATGACGGTTCGGTGCGCGATTTCCAGTTCGATCATTCGCTGACGGCGGGCAAGAATTTTGACGGCACGGGCAGCTTCGGGCCGTATCTCGTCAGCGCCGATGAAGTGGGCGATCCCCGCGAGTTGACCCTTCGCACCTTGGTCAACGGCCGGGAAATGCAGCATGCGCAGATCTCCGACCTGCTTTTCGACATCCCTTTCCTGATCTCATATCTCTCCCGCATTACGAAGTTGGAACCGGGCGATGTGATTGCGACCGGAACGCCCAGCGGTGCAGGCTTCTCCCGCACCCCCCCGGTCTGGCTGCGGCCCGGTGATACCGTGGAGGTGTCGATTTCCCGGGTCGGTCACTTGCGCAACACCGTCGCGCAAAAGGAGATCGAAGATTGAGCGTCATAGACCGCGACCTGGCCGGGAGGGACAGCCGTGGCTTTCCCAACGTGGTGAAAGCGGGCCCGTTTCTTTTCTCGCGGGCGTGCGATGGCGTGGAAGGAGATATCAAGGAGCAGTGCGCGCGTGCCTACGGGGCGCTTGAAACGATTCTTGGTTCTGCTGGGGTCGGCTTGGAGCAGGTCGTTCGGCTGGACCATTTCACCGAGAGCCAGGGTTGGTTGGCTGAGCGCCAGAAGGTTCGTGCGCGTTTTTTTGGCCGGCCGGCAATGCTGGCGAGTACGGGAGTTGCTGCGCACCTGCAGCCGCCGAATATGCTGCGTGTCGCAGCCATTGCCCTGGCGGCGGGAGAGGAAAAGCGAGTTCTGGCGGACGGCGCCAGTTACGGCATGCCTGCGATCTCGACCGCTGTGGCGGGGGGCGGCTATGTCTTCCTGTCTGGGATTCTGAACGATGGCGGTTATCCGACGGCGGAAAAGGCCGGTCGGCCGGAGCTGGAGCGCCAGGCAGGTGGGTGCTTTGCAACCATTGACAGCCTGCTGCGGCGGATCGGCGGCGATCCGCAGAATATCGTTCGTCAAGACGTTTATGTAAGCGAACGGGAAGCCCCTGATCTGGTCGAATCGACTTTGCGCGGATTCCTGCCGAAGGCGCCGGCCGCCGTTCAGGGCGTCCGTCTGCCTTTCGGCGGCGAGGACTTGCTGGAGGTCACCACCGTCGCCCGGGTCGAGCATTCCCCGCCTTCAGCTGTGCTGAGCGAATCGTCGTTGGTCTTCGTCACAGCGGAAGGCCGCTCGCATGAGAACCTGATGGCAGATCTTTTCCGTGTACTTGAACAAGCGTCCCTTGAGCCGGATAGGTTGGTTCGAGTTGACCTGTGCCTGCCAGATATTGACCAAGAGAGCGCCGTCATGGATCACGCCAGCCGGTTGCTGGGAGACCACTGTCCGGTGATGATCTCTATTGTCGGACAACCGCTTGGCATGAAAAGCTATTCACTGTCGGCGATCGCGGCGTGAAGCGAACTGGCCGAGCGCCAGGTTGTTGGGCCTGAAACTCAGCATTGTGGGCACTTTGATCATGATGCTGGCGGGGAGACCGCCAGAACCGAGGCGAGATTCCCTGTATCTTCCTTGATAAGCAGGGAAAAAGGCCGGAGCGGAGTTCTCTCCAGACTGGGCGCTCCACCAGTGCTTTGACGGATATCGCTTTCCCGGAGTGTTCCATGCTGGCTGAAGGACTCCTTGATGCTTGAAGTGACGGAAGGCGCGGTGCTTGTCACCCGCCGCGACGCGGTGGCCTGGATCACCCTCAACCGGCCAGACGCGCTCAACGCCATCAACATCGAGATCCAGGCAAGGCTGCCGGCGGCCATCCGCGAAGCGGACGCCGATCCGGCGATTCGCGTCCTCGTCATCCAGGGCGCCGGCCCGCGCAGCTTCTGTGCTGGGGCCGACATCAAGGAGTTCACCGCGGTCGACGAACCGCTGGCGCGGCGGCAGAGCCGCATGCGCGACCACTGGATCGACGCGCTGGACCAGTGCCAGAAGCCGCTCATCGCCGCCATCCACGGCTTCTGCCTGGGCGGCGGCCTCGAAATCGCGCTCGCCTGTGACATCCGCGTCGCGGCCGGCGATGCCCAGTTCGCCTTTCCGGAAACCGGCCTTGGCATCATCCCGGCCGCAGGGGGAACGCAGCGGGTTGTTCGCATGCTGGGTTGGGCGCAGGCGCTCGACCTCATTCTCACCGGGCGGCGCTTCGGCGCCGAGGAGGCGAAGGTCCTGGGGCTGGTAACGCGGGTTGTCGCGCCCGATGCGCTGCAGCCGGCGGCAGAGGAACTGGCGCTGGCGCTCGCCGGCAAGCCGCCGCTCGCGCTTCAATTCGCCAAGGAAGCGATCCGCAAGGGTGGCGAGTTGGACTATGCGGCCGGCCGGCGGCTGGAAACCGACCTGCTGACCCACCTGCTGAACACGAGCGACCGGCTGGAAGCTGCCCAGGCCTTCCGCGAAAAACGCCCGCCCCGGTTCTCCGGACGGTAGGCGCGTCTCTGCCTAGTACACGAGTTCGTCGTCGCCGCCGCCCTCGGCGATGATGATCTCGCCCTTGTCGGCGAGCTGCTTGGCGAGGCTGACGATCTCGCCCTGCGCGTCGTCCACCTCACGCAGGCGCACCGGGCCCATCGATTCCATGTCCTCGCGCATGATCTTGCCGGCGCGTTCCGACATGTTGCTGAGGAACAGGTCGCGCATCGGCTCCGACGCGCCCTTGAGCGCCATCGCCAGCTTCGCCTTGTCGACGCCGCGCAGCAGCGTCTGCACGCTGGCCGGATCGAGCTTGACCAGGTCCTCGAAGGTGAACATCAGCGACTTGATCTTCTCCGCCGCCTCGCGGTTGCGCTCTTCCAGCGCCGACATGAACCGGCTTTCCGTCGTGCGGTCGAAGTTGTTGAAGATTTCCGCCATCATCTC
>CANJEJ010000135.1 GCA_947473325.1 Alphaproteobacteria bacterium
CGGCGACCGCAAAGAGCCAGATCGCAATGGCGCGGGGGGCAGGTCGGCGGCGGGTGGTGTGGGCGGGAACAGTCATCGGTCCTTCATATAGCAGGCCGGGCAGTGCGCGTTTAGGCTGGGCCCCGCGCGGCCCTTCGCCGCATGAAACGAGGCCCCATGGACTCCACCATCGCCAAGCGCGTCACCGTCGATCCCGATCCCTTCGCGGCCTTCCGCATCTCCCAGGGCTTTCGCATCGGCAACCTGATCCTGCTGTCAGGCCAGGTCGGCATGGACGAGCAGGGCAATGCGGTGGGGATTGATGATTTCGACGCCCAGGCCGACCAGGCCATGCGCAACATCGAACGCGTTCTGAGGGCGGCAGGCAGCGGCGTGGACAAGATCGTCAAGGTGACGATCTATGTCACCGACATGCGCTTCCGCCCCAACGTGATCGCGCTGCGCGGCCGCTGGTTCCGCGAACCCTGGCCGGCCGACACGCTGGTGGGCGTGGCGCAACTCGGGCGGCCCGAGCGCCTGATCGAGATCGAGGCAATAGCGCTCGCCGAGGGCCGGCTCGAAGCCTGAGGCAGGGCTAGATCCCCGGCCCTGCCTTGCCGGAAACGAACGTGACGATGTCGGGGAAGAAGATCATCGCGATCACGAGCAGGACCATGATCATGAAGAAGGGGAACACCGCCTTGCTCACCTCCCACATCGACGCCTTGGCAAGCTGCTGGACGATGAAGAGGTTGAAGCCAACCGGGGGCGAGGTCTCCGCCATCTCGACCACCACGACCAGGAAGACACCGAACCAGACCGGATCGAAGCCCGCAGCCGTCACGAGCGGCAGGGTGATGGCAATCGTCATGACGATGGACGACAGGCCATCCATCACGGTGCCCAGAACGATGTAGAAGGCGAGGATCACGAAGATCACACCATAGCGCCCCATATCCAGGCTCGCGATCCCTTCCGCCACCGCGCCGGGGACGCCGAGAAAGGCCATGGCGCGCGACAGGAACAGCGCGCTGGCAAGCAGCAGGGCGATCATCGAACAGGTGCGCACGGTGCCAAGCGCAGCGTCGCGAACGATCTTGAAGGACAGGACCCGCTGCAGCGCAGCAATGATCACCGCGCCCAGCACGCCGACGGCGGCCGCTTCGGTCGGGCCGGCGAAACCGCCATACATGGAGCCAACGACCAGCACCATGAGGAAGATCATCGGCGTGAGCTGCCACAGGCCGCGCAGGCGGTCGCCCCAGCTGTAGCGCACATCTTCTGCCGGCACGACCGACGGCTTCAGGATGGCCGCAACCGCGATATAGGCCATGAAGCCGCCAGCCAGAATCAGTCCCGGCACGATGCCCGCGATGAACAGCTGCAGGATCGAGACCTTGGCGAGCACGCCATAGACGATCAGGATGATGCTGGGCGGGATGAGCAGGCCGAGCGTGCCCGCGCCAGCAAGCGAGCCCATCGCCAGGCTGCGGTCATAGCCGCGCGCAAAGAGCTCGGTCAGCGTGATGCGGCCGATGGTCGCCGCGGTGGCAGCGGACGAACCCGACGCGGCGGCAAACATGGTGCAACCGAGCACGTTCACATGCAGTAGCCGCCCCGGCAGGCGCTGCGTCCACGGCGTCAGCCCGGCGAAGGTCATCTCCGACAGGCGTGTGTGGAACAGAAGCTCGCCCATGAAGATGAACAGCGGCAGGGCGATCAGTTCGGGCGAGGTCATGCTGCTCCAGGCATCCTGGGCCAGCAACTTCTCGACCGGCATGTTGCGAAAAACCTCGAGACCGACGATGCCCGCGGACATCAGGCCGAGCCCGACCCAGACGCCGCCGCCCAACACCAGCAGCAGGACGGCAAAGATGACGAAAACGGGTGCGGCCATCAGACGTGCTCCGCCGGCCGATCGTTGGCATCGCCGGTTTCGGTGGCCTCACCAAGCCAGATGCGGACCAGGCGCGCGACCAGCGCAAGCGAGAGGGTTACCAGCCCAAGGGCGAACAGCGCCTGCGGATACACAAGCGGCGTGCGCGAAGGATAGAAGGAAACGGTGCCAAGCTTCGCCGTGCCGATCACCATCATCACGATGGCGAAGCTGGCATAGAGCGAGATGGCGAGCCCCACCGCCGTGATGACGAATTCAAGCATGCGGCGATGTGCAGGCGACAGGCGTTCGGGCACCAGCGACAGGCGGATATGGGCCCCTTCGCGCAAGGCCCAGCCCAAGCCCATGAACATCGCTAGGCCAAGGAAATAGGTCCCGTACTCCAGCGCGAATGGAATGCTGTAGTTGAACAGGGCGCGCGACACGATCTCCGACAGGCCAAGGATGGCGAGCAGGACGACAAGTACGGCGGCGCCATAGGCGCAGAGACGGCACAGGCCGTCGATGGCGGCGAGAAAAGGCTGGATCATGGAAAGAAGGGGCCCGGCGTTTCGGCCGGGCCCGGGTCCTTACTTGCGGGTCTTCGCGCGATATTCTGCGAGCGCGGCGGGCACCGTGCCACCGACGTTCTTGGCGAAATCGTCCCACAGCGGGATCGCGACCTTGCGCATTTCCGTGATCATCGCAGGATCGGCCATCTCCACCGTCATGCCGTTCTGGCGCAGCAGCGCGGAAGCCTTGGCGTCCTCGGCCTTGGCGATGTCCCAGAACTGCGGCTGCAGCTCCTTCGCGAGCTTCTCGATCGCAGCCTGGTGCTCAGGCTTCAGCTTCTTCCAGGCATCGAGGTTCACCACGAGGCCATTGGTCGTCCAGCCATGGTTAGTCTGGTAGGCGAACTTGGTGAATTCCCAATACTTCTGCGCCGCCGCCGTGCCGGCCGAGGTCGAGGTGGCGTCAAGCCCGCCCGACGCCAAAGCTGGCACCACGTCGGCAATCACGAGCTGCACCGGCGTCATGCCAAGCTTGGTCATCAGATCAGTGCTGTTCTTGTCGAAGGTGCGCATCTTCTGGCCCTTGAGGTCGGCCAGTGTCTTCACCGGCTTCTTCGAGAAGATGTAGATGTTGGGCCAGGGCACCATATAGAGCAGCTTCTGGTTGTGCTTGGCGAAGACCTTTTCGTAGTCCGCCATCACAAGGCTCTGCGCCAGCTTCAGTTCGTCGAAGTTGTCCGCGAGATAGGGCAGCGCGTCGAAGCCCAGCACCGGCTCGTCGCCGACCTGCTGCGGCAGCGACATGTCGATCAGCGGCACGATGCCGTCGCGCGCGGCGCGCAGCGATTCCGGGCCCTTGATGCCAAGCTGGCCGCCGGCCTTGACCGAGATGAGCACCTCACCCTTGGTCACTTCCTTCACCTTCTCGGCGAAAGTCTCGAGATTCTTCGTGTGAAACTCGGTCGGTCCCCACGGCGCGGCCAGGTCCCAGCGCGTCTGCGCTGCGGCGCTGCCTGCCCATACGATCGCGCTCAGCGCGACCGCGGCCATCATGGCCCGGCGCGTCAATCCGTAAGTCATTGGCTGCCCTCCCTCAATCCGGCGTCCCTCTTCCGGGTCCGCCCTAGGGCTTCAGCCTAGCAGCGCCGCTGCACCGTTACAAACACCGGGCGGTCAGTTATTCCCCCGGGTCCGGCGGACATTCGTCGCCCTGCAATTCCGCCACATCGAAAGCGGCTAGGTCGGCAACGTAGGCCCCGGCATCCTCCCCGAACAGGTCGGCAGCCAGCCCGGCCGCAAGCCGCGCCGCCCCTTCCGACAGACCGGGCACGTCACTGGAGATGAAGCCCAGCGACTGGGTGGCTGCGTTGCTGAAAACGCGAATGGCGGACAGCCAGGGGGCGTCTCCGGCGATCTTCTCCTGCAGGGCAAAGTCCGGCCGCAAATAGGGATAGCGCCCCATCTCTTCATGCTCTTCGCCCGCCGGCGGCGCATAGCGGTCGCGCCAGAGCGCGACATGCGGCGCAAGCGCAGCGAGTTCGGGCACCGCCGCGATGTCGACACGAAAGCCTGTCGCCGCGATGACATGGTCGAGGACGAAGCGGCCGGCGCCGGTGTCGGCGACGATCGCGCCGTTCTCCAGCGCCGCCGTGTGCCACGCTGCGCCAGGATGAAGGCGGAAGGCAGCATGCCGCGTGCAGCGCAGCAGCGAATCGCGCGGCGGCGGCACGCCCGCCTGCGTCGGCACCAGGATTGCGCGCCAGCGCTGCGCGTCCGAAGCGGTGGCAAAGCCATGCACGAAGCCCGGATGGGCAAAGGGCAGGAACTTGTGTATGCGCGGCATTGCGGGCTGACGTAGGAACATGTGCACCGCCGCAGCGCCGGCCTCCAGCGCGCAGGCGGCATTGTCGACGGCCGAGGCGCCGCCGCCCAGCACGGCGATCTGCCGACCTTTCAGCCGCGCGAAGTCGATCGCCTCGCCCGTGTGCGACACGCGATCAGCCGGCAGTGCGGCGAGAACGGCCGGCACGCGGAAGCCCCCGAATCCCTCGCGCCCGGTTGCCAGCACCACACGGCGTGCCCAGAGCGGCCGGATCGCGCCCGCCCGTTCGACCTCAAGTCGCAACACGCCGCGATCGGGACCAATCCCGCGCAGCGCCGCCGCGCTGGTGACCGGCAGGGCAAGTACCTTGCGGTACCAGACAAGGTAATCCATCCAGACCGCGCGCGGCGCCTTGCCCAGCGCAGCGTAGGCGCCCGCACCAGAGCGCGCCTCGTACCAGGCGCGGAAAGTGAGCGAGGGCACGCCCAGCGCGGGACCGGGGAAATGCTTCGGCGTGCGCAGTGTCTCCATCCGCGCATAGGTAACCCAGGGTCCTTCGCGCCCGGCCTCGGCCTGGTCGATCGTCGCAACGTTGGTGATGCCCACGCATTGCAACGCAAAGGTGGCGGCGAGCCCCGCCATGCCAGCGCCCACCACGACGACATCATGAACCAGCGCACCGTCGGGAAGATGATGCGGCTTCACCCAGTTCGGCCGGGGCAGGCCAAGCGCTTCGAGATCGGCCGCGACACGCGCTTCGAGCGCGGCGAGCCCGCCGCCGTCGGTCATGTCCGGCGCCGGAGTTATTTTTTTGCCGCGAAGATGCCGGCGGTCGAATAGCCCGTGCCGGCGGCGCTGAACTGGCCGCCCATCTCGGCCGCCACATCGCTCGCATTGTTCTTCATGAACGAGCCGACAATGGTGGCATTGCGGCCGCCCTGGCCGCCGGTGCCGCTGAGGCCGACGGCCTTGAAGACGTTCTTGCCGCTTGTCGCTGTCTGAAACGTAAGGCCGGAGCCGGAGAAGCCGCCGCCGTCGAAATTCGTGATGCTGACGGTGGACGAGGACGGGGCGCCGAAATTGACGCCGACGCTGATCTGCCCGGCGGCCGAATAGCTACTCGAGCCGTTCTGCACGTTGGCGATGACATGGCCGTTATAGGTGGCCGTGCCGGTCAGGCCGGAGATTTCCGAGGCGAGCGACGGCACACCGGCAACCCAGAGGCCGGCATGCAGCCGCTCGAACCCGCTTGAGCCAAGCTGCATCTGGCCGCCCCAGATGCCCCACTGGGTGAACTGGCATTCGCAATAGGTGGCGGTTGGCAGGTTTTTGCCGCTGTCGACAACGAACATGAAGAGCTGCGACGTGCCCATGTTCTGATTGTTGAAAAGCGCCGGGCTTGAGGAACTTTCGACCGCGCCATAGATTCCGTTGTCGACGAAGGCGCTGCGTCCCGCCGTGGCGGTCGAGTCGCCGAAGACCGTGTCGTTGTCGCCGAAAGTCGCCGAGATGGTGTTGGAGCCGCTGTCCTGCACCAGGAACGACGCCTTGACCTTGTTGGTCGCCGCGCTGGTCCTGATCGTCACATTGGCCGGATCGGCTGAACTCGAGAACGGCACCGACACGAAGCTGCTGTTGGTGGCCGAACCCGACGTGTTGACGAACTGGCCCGGGGCGGTGGCATAGCCTTGCAGCGCCTGGTTGAAGCCGCTGCCCGAGGCCAGGTGGTTCGTCCGGCTGCTGAGATTCTCGTTGGCCGGGATCAGGAAGCTGGCGGGAATATAGGCCTGGCTGCTGCCCTGGTAGAACTGCGTCACCATCTGCTGCGAGTTCTGCGTCGCGTCGTTGTTGTCCGCACCGGCGAGGCCGAAATATTTCGGCTTGTCGCTGCCGAAGAAATCGTTTTCGACGTTGGCCGATGTCTCCTGGGCCAGAACGGAATCCGCGTTGCCGGAAAAAGAACGAAACTGTGTATCCGTCGCCCGCTTCACGCTGCCGCGAAACAGAGCCTTGACCTGGTGCTCGCCCGCCACATCCTCTTCGATGCGGCCAATGAAGAGGCTGGTGGCCGAGCTCTGCGAACTGCCGGCCCCCTCGGTGCCGCCGATCAGGCCGAAGAAGACGCGCTGCGCGCTGCTGGCGCCCGACTTGTCCCAGTAGATCGCCGCATCGGCGCTTTCCGTCTTGGCGAACAACGTCGATGTCAGGTCGGAAAGTCCCGGCACCTGGCCCGAGAACAATGCACCACCATCGGCGCCCGGAATGAAGGGCACGTTGCTGTTCTGGATGGGATCGCGCAGGAAGCGGTAGAAGGACGCGCCGGTCGTCGGAAAGGCGGAGTTCGGCGTCGGGATGCCCGCGAAGATGACCTGCTTTGACGACCCGCTGCTGGGAACCAGGTCATAAACGAAAAAGTCCTTGTCGGGCGCGAGGAAGCCCGTGCCGGACAGCGTCGTGCTGCCGAAGGGATTGCCAGTGATCGTTGCGCTGAACGCGTTGCCGGTCTTGATCGGGAAGGAGAAGCTGCCGGTCGTCTCGGTATAGTTCGCCGTGAACTTGCCGTTGGTTGCCGTGCCCTGGAACTCGAAGACATGGACGTTGTCGGTGACGTTACCGTTCTGGCCGAAGCCGAACTTGATGCCGCCGGTGACCGTGCCCGTCGGGTTGACCGCATTCACGATATTGCCGCGGAAGGTGCTGGACAGGTTGAGGCCGCTGCCGAGATTGCTGCTGTCCTGGGTCTGGTTCTGCTGGGCCTGGGTTGTGGTGTCGCCGGCGGCGGACGGCGGACCCGGTGGTGGCGGGGGCGGCGGTGCGCCGGCGCCAGGCGGCGCCACCGATTGCGGCGCGTTGGACGAGCCGAGCGCCGAAAGCTGGGTCTGCTGCACCCGGTTGTCCGATGGCGCCTGGCCGCCGCCGGCGGGGCCCGCGCCCGGCGGCGGCGGGGCCTGCCCCTCCAGCGCCGCGACCGAACCGGTCAGTTGCTGTGTCGTCGCCTGCACCGGCGCGCTGGGCGCGCCGCCCGGCGTGTTGGCGCTGACCGTGTAGCCCGGCCGCTGCACCGTCTGCGTGCCGCCCGGCGTCGTCACCGTCATCTGGGCACCGAACAGGAAGGTCGCCTGCGTCGCCCCGTTCGGCGCCACGTTGACCAGCGCGATGCCGCCGCGGATGCCGATCGTCGCCGTCGGCGTCTTCAGCTCCACCGGCGTGTTCTTGCTGATCTTGCCGCCCACCACGCGGAACACGCCCTTGGTCGCCGACAGCGCGATCTTGCCGGTGCCCGCGTTCGGGTCATAGACAAACTCGTCCAGCACCACATCCGAGTCCGGCCCGATCGAGAAGGCCGATTCGTCGAGGAACAGCATCTGCGCCTGGCCGCCGGCCGTCGTCACGATGCGCTCGTTCGCCACCACGTTGATGCCGACCCGCAATTCGCGCGGCGCCGTCGAGGGCGGCCGCCCCTCGGCCGCCGGGTTCACCGCCGCCGTCACGCCAATCTGCGGCGACTGCCCAAGCGCCGGAAGGGAGACGCCGGCCAGCAGAAGTCCCGACAGGGCGATGCGGGACAGGTGGCGATTCATGGCATGATCCCCCGTACAATGAATGGCAGCAATCCTAGCATGGACGGCACGGGCCGTCGTCCGGCACACCGCACTGGTGGCCAGTGCTGCATGCTTCCTGTACCTTCCCGTTCGTGGGCTGGATGCATCAATTTGTCCGGCAGAACCGTGTATTAAGGCCGATTGCCGTGATTCGGGCATTCTTCGACTGGTGGGCGGGTGAGTTGGGTGGCCTGATACCGCCCGGTTTGCGCCGCCTGCTGGGCATCGACCGCGACGCACTGCTGGTGCGGACGACGCCCCAGGGCCCGGTCACCGACCTCGCCCGTGGCACGACACGCGAACCACTCGCACCTTCGACGGCGCTGCGCCTCGGGTCGCGTGCCGAAACCGTGCTGGCGCTCGATCCCGGCATCGCCATCCGCCGCAACCTCCGCCTGCCGCGCGCGGCCGCGGCACAGATCGACGGCGTGATCGGCTTCGAGGTCGAACGCCATACGCCGTTCCGCGCCGACGAGGTCTATGCCGTCCACAGCATCAATGAGGCGGCGAGCGACCTGCAGGAGATCGCGGTACGCCTGGCCGTCGTGCCGCGCCATGCGGTCGATGCCGCGCTCGACGCCGTGCGCGCCGAAGGCTTCGTGCCGGAACGTGTGGCGGTGGCGCGAGACGAAGGCGGCGATACACTGGTCACCCTGCCCGTGCCTGGCATCGCCGCGTCGACAGCAACGCGCGCAACAATGATCTTCGCAGCGCTCGCCGCGCTGCTGCTGCTCGCCATCCTGTCGCCGCTCGCGCGGCTAGAATGGGCGGCGGAGCAAGCGACGCACCGCGTCGCGCTCGCCCGCGCCCAGGCCGAAGGCACGCTCACCCTGCAGCGCGAAGCCGACCGGCTGGGCGCCGCGGCCGCCGCGCTCGCCACCTTGCGCGCACAGAACCCGGCCTCGCTCGAAGCCATCGAAGAACTCTCCCGCCTGCTGCCCGACGACACCTGGCTGGTGCAGATCCAGCTTGGCGGCGGCGAAGGCGTGATCGAGGGCCGCACCGGCACCAGCGCTGCGCTGGTTGGCCTCGTCGAACGCTCGCCCTTGTTCGAGGATGCGGCCTATGCCGGACCAGTGACGCGCGACCCGGCTGGCGGCGAACGCTTCGGCATCGACTTCCGCCTGACCGGCACGCCGCAAGCACCCGACGGAGCCACGCGATGATCCGCGGCAGCGTCCTCTCCCGCGTCGCCGCTGTCGCGCTCGCCTTCATCCTTGTCATGGTCGCGCTGATGGTGGTCGTGCCGCCGCTGCGCACCGCCTATGACCGCGCCGGCAACCGGCTCGAGCAGCAGCTTCAGCAGCTCGCCCGCATCGAGGGGCTGGCGGCGCGCGAGGCATCGCTTGCCCGCTCCATCACGTCCCTGCGCGGCGCGTCGAACAATGCCGAACTGCTGCTGCCCGCCGGCAGCGACGGCGCCGCCGTGGCGCTGCTGCAGGACCGGCTGCAGGCGCTGCTTGCGCTGAACAACGCCGAACTCGCCAGCGTCGAGGCATTGCCTGCGTCCGACCGGGCCGGCTACCGCCGCGTCGGGCTGCGGCTGCAATTCACCACCGACGTCACCGGCCTGCGCGCCATCCTCCACGGGCTGGAAACGGCGCGGCCGATGCTGGTGACGGAAAGCCTGTCGGTGCGCTCGCGCTCCGCCCGCGCCGTCGGCGTCGCCAACCCGCTCGACGTGCGGCTCGACGCCGTCGGCCTCAAGGCCGGACCCGGCGCATGACGCGCGGCCGCTTCCTAACCCTCATCATCGGCGGCCTGCTGCTCGCCGTGGCGCTGGTGCCCTGGCTGATTCCGGCCCATCGCCTGGTCGGTGCACGCCTGCCCGTCGCTGTCCGCAGCGAGACAAGCGCAGCGCCGCCGCTCGCGCTGCAGCCGATCGAGGCCTATGCC
>CANJEJ010000136.1 GCA_947473325.1 Alphaproteobacteria bacterium
CGAGATGTCCAGCCGTCACAAGGTCGACCCGCGCCGCCTCATCGTCGAGGTGTGCCGGCACAACCTGCTCGCGGCGGATCGGGAGCTGGTCGAGCGCGTGGCCAAGGAACTGGCGCAGACGCGGTCCGAGGCGAATCTTTCGTCGGCGCGGTTCCGCTTCGAACGCTATCACGGGGCCGAAGAAACCATTTGAGCCAGCCGAATCTTCGCGGGCTGAGTGGCCGGCCATGACGACGTCCCTGTCGGATGCTATCCGCGCGGTCTTTGCCGCGCGGCGCGATCACGTCTATCTGATCGACCACACGGCAAGGCGCGAATTCACTTTCGGCCAATGGCTTGATGTCACCACCGCATTGGCGGCGGAACTGGCGCGCGCAGGCATCACGAAGGGTGATCGCGTCGCACTGTTGCTGCCCAATTCATGGGAACTGGCCGCGTTCTATTTTGCCTGCCTGGGAATGGGCGCGGTCGCCATGCCACTCAATCCGCAGACGGCCGCGGACACGCGAAACTACCTGCTCCGGAACACGGGGCCCCGGGCGATTGTCGGCGGCGCGGATCTCGATCCGGCCGAGGTGCCGGGTTGCATCGGTCTCACCTGCAGCCTGGATATCAGGCCGCTGAAGGATGCATCGATCGTCCCGGCGGCGTTGCTGGGCGCCCGGCCAGCCGGAGGGCTGCTGCCGGCCCTGCGGGATGACAATCTTTTCTCGATCACGTTCACCTCGGGCACGACGGAACGACCCAAGGGCGTCGCTCACTATGTGTCGGGTCTGTTTGGCAATGCCCACGCCTTCAACCGGCTGTATGGCTTCGATGAGCGGACCCGCATCGCGCATCTTTTCCCGATGACCTACATGGCCGGGTTCCTGAACACGCTGCTGTCGCCGTTCATTGCCGGCGGTTCGACCGTCCTGCTTGGACAGTTCGGTCCGACGACGGCGCTGGATTTCTGGACGCCGCTGCGCACGCACCAGATCAACACTTTGTGGGTGTCGCCGACGATGCTCTCCGGCGTGTTGAAACTCGACCGGGATCCGGCGGGACGCAGTTGGGCCGCCGCCAACATTGGGACGGTCTGCGTCGGCACGGCGCCCTTGCCCTATCAGCTGAAGGCAGATTTTGAAGCCGCCTATGGCGTGCGGCTCTATGAAAGCTACGGCTCGTCCGAGCTTCTCTATGTGACCGCAATGGGACCGGCCGATCCCTATGTTCCGGGCGCCGTGGGCAGGCCGGTGGATGGCGTGACGGTGCGCATTGTCGATCAGGACGGCGCGACCGTCGCAGCGGAGGGCACGGGCGAAATCCTCCTCCAGTCTCGCCATGCCTTTGCCGGCTATTGGGACTATGCTGTGGGCGCGGTTGAGCCGTTCGGGCGCGATACGTGGTTCCCGACAGGGGATGCCGGCAAGCTTGTCGATGGGCGGCTCTACATAACTGGACGCCTGAAGGATCTGATCATCCGGGGCGGTGCCAACGTAAGCCCGCGCGCGATTGAAGAGGTTTTGCATCGCCATCCCGATGTTGTAGCCGCGGCGGTGGTCGGCGTGCCGGACAGCTTCTATGGCGAGGATGTCCTTGCCGTGGTGCAGCCGGTGGCGATGCCGGCCGATCCGGCGCCATTCATCAAGGAACTGCAGGCCCTGTGCCGTAAGGGCCTGTCGGATGTCGAAATGCCCCGGCGCTTTGAACTCATTGCCGAGATGCCGCGCAACGCGAATGGCAAGGTTCTGAAGACCGACCTGCGCGCTGCCTTTTCCAAACCTCGATAGTTTCCGCGGACAGGTGCCATGACGAACAGCGAAATCGTCGATCTCAGTTTCCCCATCGAAAACGGCATGACCACCTTTCCGGTGCACTGGCATCCGATGGTCGAGGTCAGCATCATGGGCCGCCTTGGCATCGAAGGGCGCGAGACGCGGAAGATCGTGTGCGGCACCCACACCGGCACGCATTGCGATGCGCCGCGCCATTTCGTTCCCGGCGGCAAGACCATCGACCAGTACGAGCCAGAGCGCTTTGTTGGCGAAGCGCTGCTCGTGGACCTGAGCGACGTGCCGGAGAAGCATGAAATCTCGCTTCGGGAACTGGAGGCGCGGCTGCCGAGAAACCTGCCGCAGAAGGTTGTGCTGCGCTACGACTGGTCAAAGAATTTTCACCTGCGCCGCTACTACAGCGACCATGCCTTCCTGTCGGAACCGGCGGCGCAGATGCTGGTGGACCGCGGCGTTAAGCTGCTGGGCATGGATACGCCGATGCCAGACAATCCCGCCAACGGCTATGGCTGCCCGAAGGATTCGCCCAACCACAAGATCATCCTGGGCGCCGATTGCCTGCTGGTGGAGTATCTCACCAATCTCGACCGGCTGCGCGGGCCCCACATCCATCTCACGGTGGCCCCGATGAAGGTGCGCGATGGCGACGGTGCGCCCGCGCGCTGCTTTGGCTACGACCTCGGCAGCTGAGGTTTTCAGGGCAAGCTGATCATCCGCGCCGCGCTCTCCACCACGGCCACGAACATCGCCTCGGTCAGCGTGCCGGTGTTCGTGTTGTAGCGCGAGCAGTGGTAGCTGTCGGCGAGGAAGGCGCCGCCGGGCAGGGGATGCACGGCGCCATGGCCAAACTTGAAGGCGGTCTGCTTCAGTTGCAGCGTCGCCACCACCGCCGTGTGGGCAAGCTGCCCAAGCGCCAGCACGCCCTTCAGGTTGGGCATGGCCGCCATTTCCGCGACCAGGAAGGGCCGGCAGGTTCGCGCCTCGATGCCGGTCGGCTTGTTCTCGGGTGGCACGCAGCGCAACGCGTTGGTGATGCGCACACCGACCAGTTCCAGGCCGTCGTCGGGTCGTTTGTCGTAGCTGCCACGCGCGAGCCCCGTCTTCAGCAGGGTGGCGTAGAGCAGGTCGCCGGCATAGTCGCCGGTAAAGGGGCGGCCCGTGCGGTTCGCGCCCTTCAGCCCCGGAGCCAGCCCGACGATCAGCAGCGTCGCGTCGAGGCCGCCGAAGGACGGCACCGGCGCATTGTGCCACCCGGGAAAGGCCGCGCGATTGGCGCGGCGAAAATCGACCAGTCGCGGGCAGAGCGGGCAGTCGCGATCGGGTGCGGGGGGCAGCATGGCGGCGCACCGTAACGCATTCGGTTAAGGTGCCGACATGATCTTCATCGGCCTTGGCGCCAATCTGGACGGACCCTGGGGACCGCCCGCAGCCTCGATCGCCCGCGCGCTCGCCGAATTGCCCGCACATGGGGTTACGGTCAGGCGGCGCGCCTGGCTCTATCGCACCGCGCCGGTGCCCGCCTCGGACCAGCCCTGGTTCGTCAACACCGTGGCCGAGGTGGCGACGGATCTGCCGCCCGATGCCTTGCTCGCCGTCCTGCACGCGGTGGAAGAGGCGGGGGGCCGGGTTCGCCGCGCGCGCTGGGAAGCCCGGGTGCTCGACCTCGACCTTCTCGACCATGACGGCCGGGTCCAGGCCGGGGCCGGACCGGGCCAGGCTATCCTGCCCCACCCGCGACTCGCGGGCCGCGCCTTTGTCCTGCTGCCGCTCGCCGAGCTGGCCCCCGGGTGGAAACATCCAGTAACAGGAAGGTTGATCGGCGACCTGATCGCGGCGCTGGACCCTGCCCAGCAGGCCAAACCGGTCGCAGAGGGCTGGAAATAGCCTGAAATCGGAGGGATTTGGCGTCGCAGGCGGGGAGGCGCGGCTTGCCTTGGCCGCAGCGCGCCTCTATGTATAGCCCGAAGCGGGGCCGGTCGCAGGATTCGGCCCTTTTTGCACGGTTATGGAGAACGTCTGAATGGCGCGCGTCACAGTGGAAGATTGCGTCGAGGTGGTGCCCAACCGCTTCGACCTCGTCGTTCTGGCGGCCCAGCGCGCCCGTGAAATCTCGGCCGGCGGCCAGCTCACGGTCGAGCGCGACAACGACAAGAACCCGGTCGTCTCGCTGCGCGAGATCGCCGACCGCACCGTCGATGTGCCGACGCTGCAGGAAGCCGTCATCCACGGCATGCAGAAGCATGTCGAGCCTGACGAGCCGGCGGAGGACGATATGGCCTCCCTGATGTCGAGCGAACAGTGGGCCGCCCAGGCCCAGGCCACACCGCCGCGCCGCAACGAGGCGGACGACATGGTGTTCGAGGACGTCGAGCCTGAAGCGGTCGATCGTGACGGCGGCAAGGATGCCAAGGGAGAAGAGGTCTGATCTGACCCCTTCCCGGCGGCCCGTCCGGGCCGCCCCGTTCCCGTCCGGTTGGCGGGTTTCCCGGCTTGCGTTGTACGGGCCATGATCCGCCAGTCTGATCTGGTCGAGCGCGTGCGCACCTACGATCCCGGCGTCGACGAAGACCTGCTGAACCGCGCCTATGTCTTTTCGATGAAGGCGCATGGCACGCAGACGCGCGCCTCGGGCGATCCCTATTTCTCCCATCCGCTCGAAGTCGCCGGCATCGTCACCGACATGCGGCTCGACACCGCCACGGTGGCGACCGCGCTGCTGCATGACACGGTCGAGGACACGCTCGCCACGCTCGACCAGATCCAGCAGCAGTTCGGGCCGCAGATCGCCCAGCTCGTCGATGGCGTCACCAAGCTGTCGGCGCTGGAGCAGGAACGCCCGACCGACGAGATCCGCGAGGCGGAGAATTTCCGCAAGCTGCTGCTGGCCATGTCGCACGACATCCGCGTGCTGCTGGTCAAGCTCGCCGACCGCCTCCACAACATGCGGACGCTGCACTTCATCGCCAAGCCCGAGAAGCGCCGCCGTATCGCGCGCGAGACGATGGACATCTACGCACCGCTTGCCGAACGCATCGGCATGCACGAAATGAAGGACGAGCTTGAAGACCTCGCCTTCAAGGAACTCAACCCCGAGGCGCGCGAATCGGTGATGGCGCGGCTTTCCTTCCTGCGCGAATCGGGCGGCGACACCGTCGGCCGCATCGCCAGGGAGCTGCAGGAAACCCTGGCCGAGAAGGGCGTCCGCGCCGAGGTGCAGGGGCGCGAGAAGCGGCCCTATTCGGTCTGGCGCAAGATGCAGCGCAAGAACGTCTCCTTCGAGCAACTCGCCGACCTGATGGCCTTCCGCGTCATCGTGCCGACCGAGGACGACTGCTACCGCGCGCTCGGCGCCGTGCACCGCCACTACGCGGCGGTGCCGCAGCGCTTCAAGGACTACATCTCGACGCCGAAGAAGAACCGCTACCAGTCGATCCACACCACCGTGATCGGGCCGGAGAAGCGCCGCATCGAGATCCAGATCCGCACGCTGGCGATGCACGAGATCGGCGAATATGGCGTCGCCGCGCACTGGCACTACAAGGCGCTCGGCTCGCTGCCGGCCGAGGGCGGCGAGTTCCGCTGGATCCGCGAGCTGCTCGAAATCCTCGAGCATGCCGGCAATCCCGAGGAGTTCCTCGAGCACACCAAGCTCGAGATGTACCAGGACCAGGTGTTCTGCTTCACGCCCAAGGGCGATGTCATCGCGCTGCCGCGCGGCGCCACGCCGGTCGACTTCGCCTATGCCGTGCACACCGATGTCGGCGACACCTGCGTCGGCGCCAAGATCAACGGCCGCATCGCGCCGCTGCGCACCGCGATCGAGAATGGCGACCAGGTGGAAATCATCCGGTCGAAGGCGCAGACGCCGTCGCCGACCTGGGACGGCTTCGTCGTCACCGGCAAGGCGCGCGCCGCGATCCGGCGCTATGTGCGCGACCAGCAGCATTCGCAATATGTCGACCTTGGCCGCGCCATCCTCGAGCGTGCCTTCCAGCAGCATGGCCATGAGCTGACGGAAAAGGCGCTGTCCCAGGTGCTCAAGGTCTTCCGCACCCGCAATTCCGAGGAGCTCTACGCCAAGGTCGGCGAGGGCTTCCTGTCGGGCAAGGACGTGGTCGAGCGCATCTATCCGGGCGAGCAGCCCAACGCCAAGCCGTCGGGCTTCGCCCGCATGCGCTCGGCGCTGACGCGCGGCCGCGGCGGCCAGGCCAAGGGCGGCGACCATGCGATCCCGATCCGTGGCCTCATCCCCGGCATGGCGGTGCATCTCGCCACCTGCTGCCACCCGTTGCCGGGCGACCGCATCGTCGGCATTGTCACCACCGGCAAGGGCGTGAACGTGCACACGATCGACTGCGAGAGCCTGGAAAACTTCACCAACGTGCCGGAGAACTGGCTCGACATCTCGTGGGACCCCGCGACCGTCGCCGAATCCGTGCAGTCGGGCCGCCTCACCGTCACCCTCACCAACGAGCCCGGCAGCCTGAATGCGCTGACCTCGGTGGTGGCGAAGAACATGGGCAACATCAGCAACCTGCGCATCGCCAACCGTTCGCAGGACTTCTTTGAAATCGTCGTCGACATCGAGGTGCAGGACGTGAAGCACTTGTCCAACATCATGGCCGCGCTCCGCGCGGATCCGCTCATCCACTCCGTCAGCCGGGGGCGCGCATGAACCGCGACCAGGTCCTGCAGGAATACCGCGACGCCGGTGCCCTGCTCGAAGGCCATTTCATCCTGTCCTCGGGCCTGCGCAGCCCGGTCTACATGCAGAGCGCGCGGGTGATGATGGACCCCGCGCGCGGCGAACGCCTGTGCAAGGCGCTTGCCCAGAAGGTGAGGCAGGTCTTCCCGGGGAAGATCGATCTAGTCGTCTCGCCGGCGATGGGCGGCGTCGTGGTGGGCTATGAACTCGCCCGCCACCTTGGTGTGCCCTCGCTCTTCACCGAGCGTGTCGACGGCAAGTTCCAGCTGCGCCGCGGCTTCGACATCCCCAGGGGTGCGAAGGTGCTGATGTGCGAGGACGTCGTCACCACCGGCAAGTCGTCGAAGGAATGCATGGACTGCATCGCGGACTATGGCGGCGTCACCGTGGTCGCCGCCTGCCTGGTCGACCGCTCCGATGGCGAGGCCGCCCTCGGCGTGCCGCTGGTCGCGCTCGCTGGCTACAAGGTGCCGTCCTATGAACCTGACAAGCTGCCGCCCGAATTGCAGAAGATCCCGGCCATCAAGCCGGGCAGCCGCGACCTGAAGTAGAGCCTGCCATGCCGAACCGACTTCGCCTGGGCGTCAACATCGACCACGTCGCCACCATCCGCAACGCGCGCGGCGGCGCGCATCCCGATCCCGTGCGCGCGGCAAAGCTGGCGGCCGAGGCGGGCGCCGACGGCATCACCGCGCACCTGCGCGAAGACCGCCGGCACATTTCCGACGACGACATCCGGCGCCTGCGGCGCGAGATCGACTTGCCGCTCAACCTCGAGATGGCACCGACGGAAGAGATGCTGCAGATCGCGCTGACGCACCGGCCGCATGCCGTCTGCCTGGTGCCCGAGCGGCGCGAGGAGCGCACCACCGAGGGCGGCCTCAACGTCATCGGCAAGGGCAACTGGATGACGCCCTATGTCCGCCGCCTCACCGATGCCGGCATCCGCGTGTCGATCTTCATCGAGCCGAACCGCGCCCAGCTCGAGGCGGCGCGCGACATCGGCGCACCGGTGGTCGAACTGCACACCGGCTCCTACAGCCATGCCGCGGGCGAAGGGCTGGCGAAGGAACTGGATCGGCTGGTCGAGGGCGCCCGTGCGGCGGCCGACCTTGGCCTCGAATGCCATGCCGGGCACGGCCTCACCTTCGACAATGTCGGCCCGGTCGCGGCGATCCCCAATGTGGTGGAGCTCAACATCGGGCATTTCCTCGTCGGCGAGGCGATCTTCGGCGGGCTCGACAGCAGCATCCGCCGCATGCGGGCGGCGATGGACCGCGCCCGCGCCGACGCCACCGGCGCGAAAAGCGCATAGAATTCCGCCCCGCATGATCCTTGGCATCGGCAACGACCTGATCGACATCCGCCGCATCGAGCGGACGCTGGAACGCCATGGCGAACGGTTCATCGCCCGCGTCTTCACCCCGGTCGAGCAGGCGAAGTCGGAACGCAGGCTGAACCGCGCCGCCTCCTATGCCAAGCGCTTCGCCGCCAAGGAGGCCTGCTCAAAGGCGCTGGGCACGGGCTTCCGCCGCGGCGTCTTCATGCGCGACATGGGCGTCGTCAACCTGCGGTCGGGCAAGCCCACCATGGCGCTGACCGGCGGCGCGCTGAAGCGACTGGAGGAAATCACCCCGCCCGGCATGCGGGCGCAGATCGATCTCACCATCACCGACGACCACCCGCTCGCCCAGGCTTTCGTTATCATCTCCGCCGTGCCCGCCTCTGCAGGCCCGGCCCTCTAGTCACCGACGCAGGCAAGCCTGCGGCAGCAAGGAAGATCACGCGTGTCCAATCGCAACGAGCAGAAGGGCGGCCTGTGGGAAACGGTCCGCACCATTGTCTATGCCGTGGCCATTGCGGTGGTCATCCGCACCGTCGCCTTCGAGCCGTTCAACATCCCGTCGGGATCGATGCTGCCGACGCTGCTGGTGGGTGACTATCTCTTCGTCTCGAAATATTCCTACGGCTACAGCAAGCATTCGCTGCCCGGCAGCCTCGGCCTGTTCAAGGGCCGCATCCTGGAGCGCGTGCCCGACCGCGGCGACGTCATCGTCTTCAAGACGCCGAGCGACAATTCCACCGACTACATCAAGCGCATCGTCGGCCTGCCGGGCGAACGCATCCAGATGAAGGGCGGCGTGCTGCACATCAACGACGTGGCCGTGAAGATGGAGCAGATCGAGGACTTCGTCGTCGGCGACGAACCCGGCCTGCAGCGCCGCTACGAGCAGTTCATCGAAACGCTGCCCAACGGCCGCCGCCACCGCGTGCTGAACTCCGCCACCGTGCCGGGTGCCGACGACACCAATGTCTTCGTCGTGCCCGCCGGCCACTATTTCATGATGGGCGACAACCGCGACGAATCGGCCGACAGCCGCTTCGCCGTGCAGGCCTTTGGCGGCGTCGGCTACGTGCCGGCGGAAAACCTCGTCGGCCGCGCCGAATTCCTGTTCTTCTCGACCGACGGTTCGGCCGGCCTGCTGCGGCCCTGGCTGTGGCCCGAGTCGATCCGCTGGAAACGCATCTTCCGCTCGGTGCAGGCGCCCTGATGCCAGGATTTCGCGCATGAGCACGCCGCCGCTCGCCGACCTTGCGGCGCGCATCGGCTATGCCTTTCGCGATGAAAGCCTTGCGCTCGAAGCGCTGACGCATCCCTCCGTCGGCGGCGGCGCGCGCGGCACCCGGCATTATGAACGGCTCGAATTCCTCGGCGACCGCATCCTCGGCCTTGCCATTGCCGAGGCGCTCTACCACGCCGATCCCGCGGCCGACCAGGGCGTGCTGACCAAGCGGCTGCATGAACTCGCGCGCCAGGAAACGCTCGCCGCCGTCGCCGTGGCGCTCGACCTTGGCCCCTTCATCCGCCTCGCCGGGGCGGAGAAGAACGCGAAGGGGCGCGACAAGCCCTCGATTCTCGCCGACGTCTGCGAATCGCTGATTGCCGCCATCTATCTCGACGGCGGGTTCGAGCAAGCCGTGTCCTTCGTCCAGCGCCACTGGGCGCCGCATCTCGCCGCCGTCTCCGAGGTGCCGGTGAACGCGAAAAGCGCGCTGCAGGAATGGGCGCAGGGCCGTGGCCAGCCCGCGCCGCTTTATCGCGAGACGGGCCGCGAAGGCCCGGCCCACAGCCCCACCTTCCGTGTCGAGGTCGC
>CANJEJ010000137.1 GCA_947473325.1 Alphaproteobacteria bacterium
CGCCTGCATCATGCGGCGCCGTGATCAGGCCGGGCCACAGGGCAAGGGAGGAAGCCGGCCGGTTCATACGCGATGCTCCTGTACTGTCGCGGGCGCGGTGGCGGGCCACACGCTCACGGTCAACGGGGTCCCGGCCAGATGTTCGACCGGGCCGGGCTTCAGCCCCGCCGCGGCGCACCAGCCGGCGATTTCCGCATCGGCGAAGCCTAGCCGCCGGTGCGCGTGTTCCTGCCGCAATTGTTCGAGCTCGTGGGGTGCGAAGTCCACCACCACCATCTTGCCGCCAGGCCGCAGCACGCGCGCGCCTTCGGCGATGGCTGCCGCGGGGTCATCGGCGAAATGCAGCACCTGATGGTAGGTGATGCCATCGAAGGAGTGGGCTGGCAGCGGCAGGTTGTACATGTCGGCGAGGCGCACCTGGCAATTTCCGAGGCCGGCACGGTCGAGATTGACCCGCGCCACCGCCAGCATCTCGCGCGACATGTCGACGCCGACGGCGTTGTTGGCATCCGGCCCGAACACTTCCAGCATGCGGCCCGTGCCGGTGCCGACATCGAGGAAGTCGTTCAGCGGGCAGTCGGCAAACTGCCTGCGCAGCACCGTCTCGACGTCGCTCTCCGGCACATAAAGGCGACGGATTTCATCCCAATGACCGGCATTGGCGCGGAAATAGTCGGCAGCGGCTTCGGCGCGCCCCTTCTTGATCGCTTCCAGCCGCAGCATGTCGGCGCGAATCAGGGCGTCGTCCGCCGGGATGAGGTCAGTAATGACCCGGCCCAGGTTGACCGTGCTGGTGCCGTTGCTGAAGCGGTAGAAAACCCAGGTGCCTTCGCGAAAGCGATCGAGCAGCCCGGCGTCGCACAACAGCTTGAGGTGGCGCGAGACGCGCGGCTGGCTCTGGCCGAGAATTTGGGTCAGTTCGCTGACCGTCAGCTCCGCCCGCGCCGTCAGCGCCAGGATGCGCAGGCGCGTGGGCTCACCGGCCGCCCGCAGGGCCGCCAGCAAGATGCCCGTTTCCAAGCCGCCCAATTCGGCGTTTTCTGCGATTTCCACCATGCGCTCAGCTTACCTGATACCCAGAACGATATAAATATATATTTATGTCTTTCTCGCAAGCGCGGAGGTTGGTGGCGCGGTGGCCAACCACCGAAGACGCCTGAATCACTGGCCCCTGACGGTCATTTGTGTTACGGAATCTAGATATTGTCGCCGGGGGGCGAGCAAGGCCGATGCGTTGCTCAAGTACCTGTGGCATATAGACAAATGCATTGATCCGGGACAGACGTCGCTCTTCGGGGAAGATCGGCTGCGGTGCGCCAAGATCGAGCGTCGAATTAGCCACGAACTACGCAAAGGTTCATACGAGTCGATGGAACGGTCAATCCAGAGGCCGCGGCCCCTGCTGGCAGCGATGAGCGTTGTCGCCGGGCTGCTGGGTGGTTGCGCATCTACATCCACGCCCGCGACCAGTGCCGCCACCGCAAGCGCCGAAGAGATCAGCGACCCGCTGGAGGGGATGAACCGCTTCATCTTCTCGGTCAACCTGGCGGGTGACAAGTTGGTCCTCCGCCCCGCCGCCGAGCTTTATCGCTTCGCCGTGCCCAAGGTCGGACGCGACATGGTTCGCAACTTCCTCGACAACCTCGAATCCCCCGTGATCCTCGCCAATGACCTGTTCCAGGGCGAGTTCGAGCGCGCCGTCACGACGTCGAGCCGCTTCGTCATCAACAGCACCATCGGCTTTGCCGGCATCGCCGATCCGGCGTCGAACATGGGCTTCGTGCGGCACGAGGAAGACTTCGGCCAGACGCTGGGTTCCTACGGCGTCGGTTCCGGCCCCTACCTCATGCTGCCCATCTTCGGGCCGTCCACCGTGCGTGACGCCGGCGGCAAGGTGGTCGATCACTTCCTCGACCCGGTTAACTACTACGCGCGCAACACCGATCGCGATTACCTGACGCTTGTGCGCAGCGGCATGAGCGCAGTGGACAGCCGCGAACGGGCCATCGAAACCCTGGATGATATCGAACGCTCGTCGATCGACTTCTACGCGACCATCCGTAGCCTGTATCTGCAGCGCCGGGCGGCGGATATCCGCAATGGCGAGGCGCCGGCTTTCCCGGACATAGAGATGACCGAAGCCCCCAAGGGCAATGCAACCGCGGCGATGAAATCCGAGTAGGATTGCCCAAGATGTTGCCGCGTCGCGCCTTCGTGCTCCTCGCCGGAGCCCTGTTCCTGACTGTTGGCTTCAGCCCTGCCGCCCCAGCGGCAGCTGAAACGCCGGAGCAGTTTGTCGGCACCCTGGGCGAAGAAGCCATCCGGGTGCTGGGCGACTCCACGATCACGCCCGAACAACGGACAGCGGAATTCCGCCGTCTGCTCGACAAGGGCTTCAACATGCCGCTGATCGGCCAGCTGGTGCTGGGCCGCCACTGGCGCACCGCGACCGAGGAACAGCGCGCGGAATACCTGAAGCTGTTCGAGGACTTCATCGTCCAGACCTATTCGGTCCGGCTCGGCCAGTATAATGGCGAGAAATTCCGGATCGCGGGCGGCCGCGCCGCCCCCGACAACACCGGCGACACGCTGGTGACCACCGAGATCATCCGCCCCAACGGCCCGCCCGTGCGCGTCGACTGGCGCGTGCGCAAGGCAGGCGACACGCTGAAGGTGGTCGACGTCATCGCCGAAGGCATCAGCATGCTGATCACCCAGCGCGATGAATTCGCCGCCGTGATCCAGAATTCGGGCGGCAAGGTCGATGCCTTGATCGACCGCCTGCGTCGCCGGCAGCTCTAGCCCTGGCCGACTGCCACAAAAAAAGCCCGCCAACCGGCGGGCTTTTTCTTTGGGTCAGTTCCGCGACAGCGGCTTGTAACGGATGCGGTGCGGCCGGTCGGCGGCGTCGCCGAAGCGGCGCTTGTAGTCGGCCTCATAGTCCTGGTAGTTGCCTTCGAACCATTCGACATGGCTGTCGCCTTCGAAGGCAAGGATATGCGTGGCGATACGGTCCAGGAACCAGCGGTCATGGCTGATCACCAGCACGCAGCCTGAGAATGTGTCCAGCGCCTCTTCCAACGCGCGCAGTGTATCCACGTCAAGGTCGTTGGTCGGTTCGTCGAGCAGCAGCACGTTGGCGCCCGACTTCAGCATCTTGGCAAGATGGACGCGGTTGCGCTCGCCGCCCGAAAGCTGGCCGACCTTCTTCTGCTGGTCGCCGCCCTTGAAGTTGAAGGCACCGACATAGGCGCGGCTCGGCATCTTGCGCTTGCCGAAATCGAACTCTTCTTCGCCGCCCGACACCTCTTCCCACACCGTCTTAGTGTCGCTGAGGCTGTCGCGCGACTGGTCGACATAACCGAGCACGACTGAGTCTCCAAGGCGCATCGTGCCGCTGTCGGGCTTGTCGCTGCCGGTAATCATGCGGAACAGCGTCGTCTTGCCGGCGCCGTTCGGTCCGATGATGCCGACGATGGCACCACGCGGCACCTTGAACGACAGGTCCTCGATCAGCAGGTGGTTGCCGAAGCCCTTGCGGATGTCGGCGGCCTCGATGACGAGGTCGCCAAGCCGCGGTGGTGCCGGGATCAGGATCTGCGCCGGGCCGGACAGGCGTTCCTGTTCCTGCTGCAACAGCTGCTCATAAGCACGGACACGCGCCTTGCCCTTGGCCTGGCGGGCCTTCGGCGTCTGCCTGATCCAGTCGAGTTCGCGCTGCAGCGTGCGCTGGCGCGATTCTTCCTGGCGGCCTTCCTGTTCCAGGCGCTTCTGCTTTTGTTCGAGCCAGGAGGAGTAGTTGCCCTCCCACGGAATGCCGTGGCCGCGGTCGAGTTCGAGGATCCAGCCTGCCACATTGTCGAGGAAGTAGCGGTCATGGGTCACCGCCACAACGGTGCCCGGATATTCGTGCAAGAAGGTTTCGAGCCAGGCGACCGATTCGGCGTCGAGATGGTTGGTCGGCTCATCGAGCAGCAGCATGTCCGGCCGTTCCAGCAACAGCCGGCACAGCGCGACGCGGCGGCGCTCGCCACCCGATAGCTTCGACACATCGGCATCGCCCGGCGGGCAGCGCAGCGCATCCATGGCGACTTCCGCCGTGCGCTCGATCTCCCAGCCATTGATGGCGTCGATCTTTTCCTGCAGCTCGCCCTGTTCGGCAAGCAGCGTGTTCATCTCGTCGTCCTCGAGGGGTTCGGCAAACTTGGCGCTGATTTCCTCGAAGCGCAGCAGCATGTCGCGAACGGCGGCAACGCCGTCGAGCACGTTGCCCATCACGTCCTTCTTTGGGTCGAGATGCGGCTCCTGCGCCAGGTAGCCGACGCGCAAGCCGTCGGCTGCCATGGCTTCGCCCGTGAACTCCTTGTCGATACCGGCCATGATCTTCAGCAGGGTCGACTTGCCTGCGCCGTTGAGGCCGAGCACGCCGATCTTGGCGCCGGGCAGGAACGAGAGCCAGATGTCCTTCAGGACTTGGCGGCCACCGGGCCAGGTCTTGCCCAGACCCTGCATCGAATAGACGTATTGGACCGACATGCGCATGTTCCGGCGGGCTGTGAGGGGTGGCAGGCTTTTAGCCGATGCGCCGGTCGGGGGCAACCGGCCGGGACGCGTGTCCATTGCCACGCCCGACCGTCCGCGCGATAACGGGCGCCTCCCCTGATCGGATTTCCGTGAATTACCTTCGTTTCATCCTGGGCAACAGCCGCTTCCTCGGCTTCGGCATGCTCCTCATGTTCTGCTCCTGCTATGGGCAGACCTATTTCATTTCGCTGTTCAGTGCGGAGATCCGCCACGAGTTCGGCCTGACCCACGGCGATTTCGGCCTGTATTACTTCCTCGGCACGCTGGCGAGCGGCTTCACCCTGGCCTGGGCCGGGCGCTTCATCGACATCATGGGCTTGCGCCAGTTCACGTTGGCCAACATTGCCGGCCTGTTCGTCGCCACCATTGCGATGGCGCTGGTGCCGGTCGCCTTCGCCATTCCGGTCATCGTCTTCCTGCTGCGCCTGTTCGGGCAGGGCCTGATGCCTCTCGCCGCCGTCACCGCCATGTCGCGCTACTTCGCCCGCGACCGCGGCAAGGCACTGAGCATCTCCACGCTTGGACTGCCGATCTCCGAGGCGATCCTGCCTATTGTCGTCGTGCTCGCCATCGCCGCCATCGGCTGGCGCTGGACCTGGCTGGCCAGCACCGTCTTCCTTGTCGCCGTCATCCTGCCCGTGTCCCTGCTGCTGCTGCGCGGGCACGACGCGCGGCATGCCAGCTATCTCACCGCCAGCCGCACCGACGGCGGTGGTCCCGCGCAGGGAAACTGGACACGCGGCCAGGTGATTCGCGACGTCCGCTTCTGGATGTTCGCGCCGGCGGTGCTGTCGCCCGCCTTCATCATCACCGGTTTCTTCTTCCACCAGATTCATCTGGCCGAGGTCAAGGGCTGGACGATTTCCTGGCTGGCCGGAACCTTCGCGGCCTATGCCCTGACGGTGGTGGCCTTCGCCTTTCTTTCGGGGCCACTGATCGACCGCTTCACCGCGCGGCGGCTGATGCCGATCCAGTTGCCGCCTCTCGCCCTGTCGGTGTTGATTCTGGCACTGTTCGACGATCCGCTCGCCGCGCTCGGCTACATGATGATGGCCGGTATGGCGATCGGCTTTGGCCACACGATGGTCAATGCCGTGCTCGCGGAATTGTACGGCACCGCAAACCTGGGCGCGGTGCGCGGGCTCGTCTCCGCGATGGCCGTTTGCCTGAGCGCCATGTCGCCCCTGCTGTTCGGCCTGCTGATTGACAACGGCGTGTCGATGGAAAGCATCGCGCTCGGTTGTGTCGTATATGTTGCCATCGGCTTCGTCACCACGATCATCGCGCTGCGGCCGCCGGCCGCCCCCAACCCAATCCGGTGAACGCCATGACCGAGATCGCCAATCAGACCCAGCACGACTTCTGGAACGGACGGGCCGGCGAACAATGGGTGGCCGGTCACACCCGGCTTGACGCCATGCTTCGCCCCATCGGCCTGGCGGCAATCGCACAGGCCGCCCCACGCGGCGGTGAGAAGATTTTGGATGTCGGATGCGGCGGCGGCGAAACCATTCTCCAGCTCGCGCAACACGCCGCCCCGGACGGGCGCATCACCGGCATCGACCTGTCCGCGCCGCTGCTGGCCCTGGCCCGGCAGCGCAGCGCCCAGGCCGCCGTGCCCGTCGATCTGCTGCAGGGCGACGTGCAGACCCATCCGCTGCCGGATGCCCAGTTCGACTTGCTGTTTTCGCGCTTCGGGGTGATGTTCTTCGCCGACCCCGTGGCCGCTTTCCGCAACCTCCGGCGCAGCCTGAAGCCACGCGGCCGGCTCGCCTTCGCATGCTGGCGGCGGCTTGACGACAATCCCTGGATGAAGCTGCCGCGCGAGGTCGTGCTGCGCCACGTGCCGCCGCCGCTGTCGCCCGAGCCCGGCGCACCCGGGATGCTGGCCTTCGCCGATCCAGATCGCGTACGCGGGATCCTCGACGCCGCCGGCTTCCGCGATGCAGCTTTCAAGCCGCTGGACTCGCAGGTCTTGCTCGGCGACGGCGCCCCGCTCGATCAGGTGGTGGAGGGATTGGCGAAGGAAGGCCCCACGGCGGCGCTGATCGCCGACCTGCCGCGCGATCGTCGCGCCGCCCTGTTCGCCGATCTGCACAGCGCGCTGGCGGCGCATGTCACCAGCGCCGGGGTCACGCTCGGCGCCGGCTCGTGGATCGTCAGTGCACGCGCCGCCTGATCAGACCCGGTCCTTTTCCGCGACGAGGTTCCTGGGCGTTTCGCCGCGCACTGCGCGGGCCGCGTTCTCGGCGGCATGGCGCAGGCCGTCGAGGCGGCCGGTCGCGGTATGCGCCGAGTTGTGCGGCGAGCCGATGACATTCGGCAACTCGAAGAAGGGGTGGTCGATCTTGAAGACGCCGTTGTTGAACGGCTCCACCCACCAGGCATCAATACAGGCATAGAAGTCGGGATTTGCCTTCAGATGCTCGTACAGCGCCGTCTGGTCGATGGCATCGCCGCGCGAGACGTTGATCAGCGTCGCATCCTTCTTCATGATTCCCAGTTCGCGGGCCCCGATCAGGCCCTTGGTCCCGGCATTCAGTGCAAAGGACAGGACCACCGTGTCGGCGCCACGCAGCACCTTGTCGGTGTCGGTGGGCGTGCCGATGAAGTCGACCGGCTGGTCTGTCCGGCCCGACCGGTTCGTTGCCCAGACCTTTATGCCAAGGCCGCGGCACAGGCGCGCCGTCGCCTGGCCAATGCCGCCAAAGCCGAGGATGCCGCAGACGCTGCCGCCGATCTTCTTGTTCTTGACGCCCCAGATCCAGTCATCGGCGGCCAGCCGGTTGTGATAGAAGGCCAGCCGCTTGGCCGCCGCCAGCGCCATGGCGACGACATGTTCTGCCATAGGTTCGGCATAGCCGCCGCTGTTCGAGGCGACGGGCAAGCCGGGCGGCAGCTGCGCGAATGGCAGGTGATTGAAGCCGGCAGAAATGGTCTGGAGCAGCCGCAAGTTGGCCAGCAACGGCAGTTCGTCAGCCCGCAGTTCGGTGCGGAGACTGCGCGTGATTGCTACCGTCGCGCCCTTCAGCGCGGCCTTGCGGGCGGCGGGATCCTCTTCCGGCAGCAGCGCGACCTCGGCCAGGCCGGCGAACACGTCATCGATGACAGCCCGCTCCTCGGCCTCCGGCGGAAAGGTGATCAACGCGACAGGCCTGGGCATGTTCGCGCCCCCGGAGCTGGCGGTCAGGCCAGGAAGGAAAGGACGTCGCGCGCCGTGGCCTGCGTCTTCTCGGGCGTCGTGTTGAACGCGTCGAAGCGTCCCGATTCCTTTTTCTTCGCGCCCGGCAGGAACGGTTGCGCGTTTGCCTCGGCGAGCGTCGGGACCTTCACGAGCTTGCAGCGCGCGCGCCAGTCCTGGCTGAAGGAAGCCCGGTTGACGATGTGCTGGGTACGGGCGCCACGCAGGACCTCGACCACCTTGTCATGCAATTCATCGGCCGATGGCAGCCCGACGGTGCGGGCATGGGCGGCATCGCGTTCATACCAGGGCCAGAACAGCGACGCATCGCGAATGGCCGTCCAGGCGTAGTGAAACTGGCTGCCTTCGTGATCGGGCGTCAGCTTCGGCGCATACATTTCCTTCATGCGGTCGATCGACGGCTCGGCATAGGACTGCTTCCACGGCAGGACATCGGTTGGCCACGGGAACAGGAACAGGCCATCGACGACCAGCCGGCGTACGCGATCCGGCGCGGCCAGTGCCGTTTCCACCGCGGCGTGGGCGCCAACCCGGTTGCCGTAGAGGTCAAATGTCTTGAGGCCCCGAGCGTCGGCGAAGCGCAGGATGGACTCGCCGAAATAGGCGATATCCGGCTCGCCCGCGCGGGGCGGCGCCGATTCGCCGCAGCCCAGCATGTCCACGGCATAAACCGGGCGCTCCTTGCCGATCAGTTCCATCAGCGGAACCAGGCCCAGCGAGGTGCCTGGCACCACATGCAGCATGATCAGCGGCGTGCCGGGCTTGTCGACCCCGGCATAGCGATAGAACATCTGGCCTTCCGCGACCTCGACGAAGCCGCGCTTGATCAATTTTCCCATGGGTCCGCTTTCCGCTTTGTCCTGAGGCCTATTCGAACACAACTCCGGGGAGGCCGCGCAACTTTTCTTCGCTCTTGCTGCGCTGGCGGTACGGAATGCCGCTGACACGGCCCTCCGCCGATTTCTGGCTCGCGGCCTCGGCGCGCGACAGGATCGCCTCGGCGTCCTGACGGGGAATCACAACCACGCCGTCTTCGTCACCGAGCACAATGTCGCCCGGATAGACAATGACGCCGCCGCAGATGACGGGAATATTGAGCCAGCCGGGCTTCTCCCCGCTGCGGTTACGATTAACCGTGCCGCGGCAGAAGATCGGCAGGCCTTCGGCCTCGCGCAGCAGCGTGCCGGTGAGCGCCACGCCGTCCAGCACGACTCCGGCGCAGCCGTTCTCGACCGCGGAGCCCGCCATGCTGGCGCCAAAATTCGAGCAATCGGTCCGGCCGGCCGCGTCGATCACAAGCACGTCGCCGGGCTTCACAAGTCCCGTTGCCACGCGCGCCATCAGCGAATCGTCGGAATATTCGGGGCGCACCGTGAAAGCGGGCCCGCAAATCTTCCAGTCCGGCCGCAGCGGCTTGATGGCGCTGGACACGCATTGGCGCGGCCCGGCCTCGATGCCTACCATGCAGGCATAGAGCTTCGCCGCACGGGCCACCAACGCGGCGTCTGGCCGCTCGAAATCCGTCTTGACGCGGTACATAAGGTTTCTCTCGGCGGAGGATTTGGATGCCTACTTTAGGCGGACGCTGCGAAGCCCGTCCACCGCCTCATCAGGCGGCCATGGCGACCACGACCTTGCCGAAATTCTCTCCCGCCATCAGACGTGCAAAGGCCGCGGGCGCAGCGTCGAGACCCTGCACGACGTCTTCCTTCGCGACGAGCTTGCCGGTCCTGATCCAGTCGGCGCCAAGCTTGCGCCAGCGCGGCATCTTGCTGAAATGGTCGTAGACGACCACGCCGCTAATGGTGGCGCGCTTGCCCATCACCGGGCCAAGCGGCGGGCCCTTCAG
>CANJEJ010000138.1 GCA_947473325.1 Alphaproteobacteria bacterium
CTGGGCGCTCGCCGGCTATGACACCGTGCTGGCGCTGATGCTCGCCCTGTCCGCCTTTGGTGCGCTCGCCTATTTGGTAGGCGTGCGGCCGTTCAGCCGAACACCTTCTTGAGCAGGTCCGTCGTGCGCGCTGCCGGGTTCTGGCGGATCGAGGCTTCCTCGCGCGCGAGATAGTGGAAGATGCCCTTCAGGCCCCCTTCCACCGTGTGCTCGGTCAGGTTGGTGCGCACCTCGCCGGCCAGCGGCAGCGCCTGATAGCGGCTCATCATCGCGTCGAAGGACTGCACGGCGCCCGCATCCTTCAGCGCATTGTCGACCACCGGCGTGAATTCCTTCGTCAGCGGCGGCGTCATCTGGCGCTCGAAATAGCGCGTCGCGGCATCGGCCGGTCCCTTGTAGATCGCCAAGGCGTCATCAAGCGTCATCGACTCGATCGACTTCCAGAAGATGGGCTCGGCCTTGCTCGACGCCTTTTCGGCGGCGGCGTTCATGCGCGCCTGCAGGTCGTCGGCCATGCCGGACAGGCCGACGCGGGACATCAGGTCGCGGGCGCGCTGCAGCGGGCCCGGCAGGGGAATGCGGATGGCGGCGTCGCGGTCGAAGCCGCCGAGCGAACTCACCTGCTTCACCACCCGGCCGCTACCGACGCGCAACGCTTCCTTCAACCCGCTCGCCACCTCGCCGACCGGCAGGTTGCCCATCGCGCTGCTGCTGCTGCCTCCGCCGGTCCGCGGTAGCTGGTCGAGGGCGCCGCGGGCGCGGTCGAGCAGGTTGCCTTGCGCCCGGGCACGGCCGGTCATGGTGAGGAGCCCAAGGGTCAGGAGAAGAAGGCGACGATCGATAAGCATGGCACCACCCAAGGCTGCGGAAGCGACGACTCTAGGCCGGGCCTGTCCCCACTCCTAGGGGACTCGGGTAACCCACTGGCCGGGCAAAGAAAAAGGGGAAGCGTTGGGCGCTTCCCCTTGATCATTCGGATTGGTCGGAGTGAGAGGATTCGAACCTCCGGCCCCTAGCTCCCGAAGCTAGTGCTCTACCAGGCTGAGCTACACTCCGTCAGTCGGGCCCGTGCTTATAGCGCCCCGCCCCCGGGGCTGCAAGGCAAGCCGGAAGTCTTAGTCGGCCAGCCGTGCGAGCACGAAATCGGCTCGTTCCGACACTCCGGTCCGCGGCAGGATGATCGTGTCATAGCCGAGCGCGCGATAGGCATCGGCCAGACGCTCGTATTCCGCCCGCGCACTTTCAAAGTCATGCTGCCGCTCCGGATCGTTGGCGAAGATCTCGGGCCAGGGCGGCGCCAGGAAGACGGTGTGGTGATAGCGATGCGCGCGGCCCAGGGCCATCACGGCGGGGGCAGCCGTCAGGTGCTGGAGCGCGGCGGCGGCGTCGACGAGGCCGCGGTCGAAGAAGACCCACTCCTTGTCGGTGGGTGCCGCCTGCAGGTCGGCAAGGCTCATGGTGATGGCGCGGCGCACGAAGGCGGTGGCGTCGGCCCAGGGCAGCGCGGTGCCGCCCTTCGCCTGCTCCTCGCGCACGATGCGGCGGTCCGGCTCTTCCACCACGGCATGACCGCGGCGGGCAAGCTCGTCGAGCAACGAGGATTTGCCGCCGCCGGAGCAGCCCGAAATAACGACGAAGGTGTCCAAGAGCTAGTGCGTGCGCTGGATGCAGAAGTCGACGAGGTCGAGGAAGGTCTGCTTGGCCGGGTTCCTGGGGAAGATGCCGAGCGCGTCCTTGGCCATCGCGCCATAGTGACGGGCGCGTTCCACGGTGTCGCGCAGCGCGTGGTATTTCTCCATCAGGCTGACGGCGACGCGCAGGTCGCTGTCATTCTGGTCGAGCTCTTCCAGCGTGCGGTGCCAGAAGCGGCGCTCGTCGTCGGTGCCGCGGCGATAGGCGAGGATGACCGGCAGCGTGATCTTGCCTTCGCGGAAGTCGTCGCCGACCGACTTGCCCAGCACCGCATCGCGCGAGGCATAGTCGAGCATGTCGTCGACGAGCTGGAAGGCGATGCCGAGGTTGCGGCCATAGCTTTCCAGCGCTTCTTCTTCCGCACGAGGCCGTTCGGCGATGACGGGTCCGATGCGGCAGGCGGCGGCGAACAGCGCCGCCGTCTTGGCGCTGATGACGTCGAGATAGGCGTCTTCGCTGGTCGCCGTGTCGTTGGTGGTGAGAAGCTGCAGCACCTCGCCCTCGGCGATCACGGCCGAGGCATTGGACAGGATGTCGAGCACGCGCAGCGACCCGTCCTGCACCATCACCTGGAAGGCGCGGCTGAACAGGAAGTCGCCGACCAGGACGCTGGCCTCGTTGCCCCACACCGCATTCGCCGTCTGGCGGCCGCGGCGCAGGGCGCTTGCATCGACCACGTCGTCGTGCAGCAGGGTGGCGGTGTGGATGAATTCAACGCAGGCGGCGAGGTTGATCTGGCGGTCGCCGGTGTAGCCGCACATCTGAGCAGCGGCGAGAGTCAGCATCGGCCGCAGCCGCTTGCCGCCCGAGGCGATGAGGTGGCCGGCCAGCTGCGGGATCAGCTCCACCCGGCTCTGCATATGCTGCAGAATGACCTGGTTGACGCGATCCAGATCCTCGCGCACGAGGTCCTTCATCAGGTCGAGCGCCTTGACGGTGCGCGCCCGTTCGGCTTCAAGCTGGACGACTTTGCTCACGCGATCCCCACTGTTTCGATGCGTGGACAGGATGGGGCGGAGCATAGGGGCGAATCCCCGAGGGTCAAGGAAAGCGGGCCGGAAGCGGTACACAATGGTCGAACTGTTGCGGACGAATGACACCGTGCTGCTTTCCTTCATCGACGCCCTGCTGGCGGCGGAGGGGATCGACTGCGTCATCCTCGACCAGCACACCAGCGTGCTTGAAGGCAGCATCGGCGCGATCCCGCGCCGCCTGATGGTGGCCGAGGCCGACGCGCTGCGGGCCCGCCGTCATCTCGCCGACGCCGGCCTGGGCTATGTCCTTGGCCCCGTCTGACACCACCGACGACACGCTGCTCGGCGGGCGGGTGAGATTTCGCCAGCCCGCTGCGGGATACCGCGCGGGCATCGATGCGGTCTTTCTCGCCGCCGCCGTGCCGGCGCAGGCAGGGGACAGCGTGCTTGATCTCGGCATCGGCACGGGGGCGGCGGCGCTGTGCCTCCTGTGCCGCGTTCCAGGCGTGATTGTCACCGGCTTTGAACGCGAAGCCGCCTATGCCGCGCTGGCGCGCCACAATGCCATGGCAAACGGCTGGGCGGAGCGCCTGCGGCTTATGCAGGGCGATGTCGAAGGGGCGCCTGATCTCGGCCTCTTCGATCATGTCCTGACCAATCCGCCCTTCATCGAAGACGGGCAGGGCACGCGGGCGCGCGATCCCGCCCGCGCCGCCGCGCATTCGGGCGACGTGCCGCTCGCCGCCTGGCTGGCGGTGGCGGCGCGCGCGCTGCGCCCCGGCTGCACGCTCACGGTGGTCTTTCCCGCGCGGCGCGAAGGGGAATTGCTCGCCGCACTGCCGGAGGGTGATGTCCGCCTGCTGCCGCTCATCCCCCGGGTTGGCCGTGCCCCCAAGCGGCTGATCGTGCAGGTGCAGACCGGCAGGGCGCCCGGGCTGACGCGCCTGCCGGGCCTCGTCCTGCATGGCGACGCGCCAGGCTTCACGCAGGCCGCTGAATCCATTCTCCGTGAGGGCCGCGCCCTGCCGCTGGACGGAAGCCTGCCGGCTGCCTAGGTTCAAGGCATGGCTTGGCGTCTTCCCTTTCTCCGTCGTTCCGCGCCCACGGTCGCGGTCGTCCGGCTCTATGGCGTCATTGGCAGCGGTGGCCGCTTCCGCGGCGGCCTGTCGCTGCCCGGCGTCGCCGGCGCCATCGAGGCGGCCTTCAGCCTGAAGGGCGTGCGCGCCGTGGCGCTCGACATCAACTCGCCCGGCGGCTCGCCTGTGCAGTCGGCGCTGATCTACCGCCGCATCCGCGCGCTTGCGGCGGAGAAGAAGATTCCCGTCTTCGCCTTCGCCCAGGATGTGGCCGCCTCGGGCGGCTACTGGCTGCTCTGTGCCGGCGACGAGATCTTCGCCGACGAGAATTCCATCGTCGGCTCAATCGGCGTCGTGTCGGGCGGCTTCGGCCTCGGCGGGCTGATCGCGCGGCTGGGTATCGAGCGGCGCCTGCACACCTCGGGCACCAGCAAGGCCTTCCTCGACCCCTTCCTGCCGGAAAAGGAAGAAGACCTCGCTCGCCTCAAGGCGCTGCAGAACGAAATCCATGACAGCTTCAAGGCGCTGGTGCGCGAACGCCGCCAGGGCAAGCTGAAGGGTGACGAGGCCGTACTCTTCTCCGGCGAATTCTGGACCGGTCGCCGCGCGCTCGACCTTGGCCTGATCGACGGGCTCGGCGATGTGCGCAGCACGATGCGCGCCCGCTTCGGCGACAAGGTGCACTTCCGCGTGCTCGGCGGCGAACAGGGCTGGCTGCGCCGTCGCCTCGGATTGCAGGCGGGCGAAAGCCCGGTCCAGGGCCTGGGCGAAGCGGCGCTGGCGGCGGTCGAATCCCGCGCGTTGTGGGACCGCTACGGTCTCTGATCCATGTTCGGTTTTTCCATCTCCAAGCTGGCGCTGCTAATGATCGTGGTCGGCATCGTCGTCATCGGCTTCCGGCTCTATACCAAGGGCCGGGCGACCACGGGACGCGAGGGCGGTATCCCCGCGCCTGAGGAGACGCGGCCCTGCAAGACCTGCGGTTCCTTCGTCGCCGCCTCGCTCGCTCGCCCCTGCGGCCGGGCGGATTGCCCATTCGGCGCGTGAAATCAGATACTTAGGCCGTCCTTGACCCCCCGGGGCGGGGTGAGTACTGTCCGCGCGCAACAAGCCTCCCCGCCCGCCACCCCGAACAGCCGATCCGCGCGCATGACCGGCGCCAAACCGCCCTCTTTCCAGGACATTATCCTGACGTTGCAGGGCTACTGGGCCCGGCAGGGCTGCGTGCTGCTCCAGCCCTATGACATGGAAATGGGCGCTGGCACCTTCCATTGGGCGACGACGCTGCGCACGCTTGGCCCAGATCCCTGGAAAGCCGCCTATGTGCAGCCCTCGCGCCGCCCGGCCGATGGCCGCTATGGCGAGAACCCGAATCGCCTGCAGCACTATTACCAATTCCAGGTCGTGCTGAAGCCCGCGCCCGCCGACATTCTCGAACTCTACCTTGGCAGCCTGAAGGCGATCGGCATCGATTCCGCCAACCATGACATCCGCTTCGTCGAGGACGACTGGGAAAGCCCGACGCTGGGCGCCTGGGGCCTTGGCTGGGAAGTCTGGTGCGACGGCATGGAAGTGACGCAGTTCACCTATTTCCAGCAGGTCGGCGGCATCGATTGCGCCCCGGTCTCGGGCGAGATCACCTACGGCCTCGAACGCCTCGCCATGTATGTGCAGGGCGTCGAGAACGTCTACGACCTCGACTGGAACGGCTCGGGCGTGAAATACGGCGACGTCTACCTGCGCAGCGAGAAGGAATTCTCGGCCTATAATTTCGAGCACGCCGACACCGCCATCCTGCTACGCCATTTCGAGGATGCGGAAAAAGAATGCGGCGCGCTGCTCGCGCTGGCGAAGCCCCTGCCGCTGCCCGCCTATGACCAGTGCATGAAGGCGAGCCATGCCTTCAACCTGCTCGACGCGCGCGGCGTCATCAGCGTGCAGGAACGCGCCGCCTATATCGTCCGCGTCCGCGCGCTCGCCAAGGCCTGCTGCGAAGCCTGGCTCGGCCGCGATGCGAAGGCGGCCTGACCATGGCTGAATTCTTCCTCGAGATCCTGTCGGAAGAGATGCCGGCCGGCATGCAGAAGCCCGCCGCGGTGGCCTTCGAAAAGCTGGTGACCGATGCGCTGACCGCGGCCGGCTTCACCTTCGACCACCAGCGCAGCTGCACGACGCCGCGCCGGCTGATGCTGATGGTCGACGGCCTTGCCGAAGCCCAGCCTGACGTGAGCGAGGAAAAGCGCGGGCCGCGCGCCGACGCCAACCCTAAGGCGATCGAAGGCTTCCTTGCCTCCGCCGGCCTCACCCGCGACCAGCTCGAAGAGCGCGACACGCCCAAGGGCAGGTTCCTCTTTGCCACCGTGCACAGGAAAGGCCGCCCGACGGCCGAGGTGCTGGCCGAACTCATCCCCGAGATGATGGGCAAGCTGCCCTGGCCGAAATCCATGCGCTGGGGCGACCCGGAGACGCGCTGGGTGCGGCCGATCCGGCGCATCACCTGCCTGTTTGCGGGCAAGGTCGTGCCCTTCCGCTTCGGCCCGGTTGCCACCGGCGACACGACCGTGGGCCACCGCTTCCATGCGCCCAGCGAGATCCGCGTCACCGGCTATGACGATTATCGCAAGAAGCTGAACGATGCCCATGTGATGCTTTCGGCGCACCAGCGCGAGGAATTCATCCGCACCGGCGACGGCCTTGACGCCGCACATGAAGGCCTGACCGTGGTGGAAGACGAAGGCCTGCGCGAGGAAGTCGCGGGTCTGGTCGAATGGCCGGTCATCCTCATGGGCCGCATCGACGAAGCCTTCATGGATGTGCCGGAAGAGGTTCTGGTCACCACGATGAAGAAGCAGCAGCGCTATTTCGCGCTGCGCGACCGCGCCGGCAAGCTCGCCCCGCGCTTCATCGTCGTCGCCAATGTCGAGGCGGCGGACGGCGGCAGGGCCATCGTCGCCGGCAACGAACGCGTGCTGCGTGCCCGCTTCTCCGACGCCAAGTTCTTCTGGGACCAGGACCGCAAGAAGACGCTGGAAAGCCGCGTGCCGGAACTGGAAAAGGTCACCTTCCACGCCAGGCTCGGCACGCTGGCCGAACGCATGGCGCGCGTCGGCAAGCTCGCAGAAGAGATCGCCAAGTCGGTGCCTGGCGCCGAGGCGACGCAGGTTGCCCGTGCGGCGCGACTCGCCAAGGCCGACCTGCGCAGCGGCATGGTGGGCGAATTCCCCGAACTGCAGGGCATCATGGGCCGCTATTACGCGCGCCATGACGGTGAGCCCGAGGTGGTCGCCAACGCCATTGCCGAGCACTATTCGCCGCTCGGCCCCAATGACCGCGTGCCTACCGCGCCGGTCTCGGTGGCGCTGGCGCTGGCCGAGAAGATCGACACGCTGGTCGGCTTCTTCGCCATAGACGAAAAACCGACGGGCTCCAAGGACCCCTTCGCGCTCCGCCGCGCGGCGCTGGGCGTCATCCGCATTGTGCTGGAAAACAGGCTGTCACTGCCGCTGCGTGCAGTCTTCGCGCGTGCCTTCGACGCCTATGTCGCGCAGAAGGCGGTCAAGGGCGACGGCAAGGCGGTGGAAGGCGACCTGCTCGCCTTCATCGCCGACCGCCTCAAAGTCTACCTGCGTGAAAAGGGCATTCGCCACGACCTGATCGCCGCAGTCTTCGCGCTGACGGGCGAGGATGATCTCGTCCGCCTGATCGCGCGCGTCGAGGCCCTGCAGGGCTTTCTGTCGGGCGATGACGGCGCCAACCTGCTCACCGCCTATCGCCGCGCCGGCAACATCGTGCGCATCGAGGCGAAGAAGGACGGCAGGGGCTTCGACGCGGCACCCGAAGCGGGCCGCTTCATCGAGGACGCCGAACGCGAGCTTTTCTCGGCGCTCGGCGACGTCGAAAAGCACAGCGCCCAGGCGCTGGACAAGAGCGACTTTCACGGTGCAATGAATGCGCTGGCGCGCCTGCGCGGGCCGGTGGACCGGTTCTTCGACCGGGTCACGGTCAACGCGGACGAGGCGGGCCTGCGGGACAACCGCCTGCGGCTTCTGTCGCAGGTAAGGCGGGCGCTGGACGGCGTCGCCGATTTCTCCCAGATCGAAGGGTAAGGAACGCAGATCATGGCGAAGTGGGTTTACAGCTTCGGGGACGGCAAGGCCGAAGGCCGCGCCGACATGCGCAACCTGCTGGGCGGCAAGGGCGCCAACCTGGCCGAGATGAGCAATCTCGGCCTGCCGGTGCCGCCGGGCCTGTCGATCACCACCGAAGTCTGCACCTACTATTACGCCAACAAGGAAAGCTATCCGCCGGAACTGCGCGGCCAGGTGGAGGCGGCGCTGGCCGAGGTCGGCAAGAAGGTCGGCGCCACCTTTGGCGACGCGAAGCGCCCGCTGCTCGTCTCGGTGCGCTCCGGCGCCCGCGCCTCGATGCCGGGCATGATGGACACCGTGCTCAACCTCGGCCTCAACGACCAGACGGTTGAGGGCCTGGCGGCGGCAAGCGGCAATCCGCGCTTCGCCTATGACAGCTACCGCCGCTTCATCCAGATGTATTCCGACGTCGTGCTCGGGCTCGAGCACCACCACTTCGAGGAAATCCTCGACGTGCACAAGCAGGACAAGGGCGTGGAGGGCGACACCGACCTCGACGCCGCCGACTGGAAGAAGGTCGTCGCCAAGTACAAGGACGCGGTGCAGCGCGAGCTGAAGCGCCCCTTCCCGCAGGACGTGAACGACCAGCTCTGGGGCGCCATCGGCGCCGTGTTCGGCTCGTGGATGAACCAGCGCGCCATCACCTATCGCAAGCTGCACAACATCCCGGCCGACTGGGGCACCGCGGTCAGCGTGCAGGCCATGGTGTTCGGCAACATGGGCGAGAAGTCGGCAACCGGCGTCGCCTTTACCCGCGACCCCTCGACCGGCGAGAAGGAATTCTATGGCGAGTATCTCATCAACGCGCAGGGCGAGGACGTGGTGGCCGGCATCCGCACGCCGCAGCACCTGACCATCGCGGGGCGCAAGAAGAACGGCTCCGACGATCCGTCGATGGAAGAATCGATGCCGGGCGTCTTCGGCGAGCTGGTGACCGTCTACAAGAAGCTTGAAGCGCATTACCGCGACATGCAGGACATCGAGTTCACCGTCCAGGAGGGCAAGCTCTGGATGCTGCAGACGCGGTCCGGCAAGCGCACGGCCAAGGCTGCGCTCAAGATCGCCGTCGCCATGGTACAGGAAGGCCTGATCGACAAGAAGGAAGCGGTGCGCCGGGTCGAACCCGCCTCGCTTGACCAGCTGCTGCACCCGACGCTCGACCCCAAGGCCAAGCGCGACATCCTGACCAAGGGCCTACCCGCCTCGCCGGGCGCCGCCTCGGGCAAGGTTGTGTTCAGCGCCGACGAGGCCGAGCAGATGGCCGCCGCCGGCGAAAAGGTCATTCTCGTCCGCATCGAGACGAGCCCGGAAGACATCCACGGCATGCACGCCGCCCAGGGCATCGTGACCAGCCGCGGCGGCATGACCAGCCACGCCGCTGTCGTGGCGCGCGGCATGGGCCGGCCTTGCGTGTCGGGCGCGGGTTCGCTCCGCATCGACTACAAGGCCAACCAGCTCATGGTCGGCGACCGCGTGGTGAAGAAGGGCGACCTCATCACTATCGACGGCGCGCGCGGCGAGGTCATGGTGGGTGCGGTCGCGACGATCCAGCCGGAACTCTCGGGCGATTTCGCCGAGCTGATGGGCTGGGCCGACCAGATCCGCCGCCTCAAGGTGCGCGCCAACGCCGAGACGCCGCTTGATGCCGCCACCGCGCGCAAGTTCGGCGCCGAGGGCATTGGCCTGTGCCGCACCGAGCACATGTTCTTCGAGGCCGA
>CANJEJ010000139.1 GCA_947473325.1 Alphaproteobacteria bacterium
AGGGTGAAGCTTTCCTGTTCGATGCGCTGGGCGAATACGAACATTACTTTGGCGATATCGGCCGCACGGCGGTGCTGGGCGAGCCGAGCAAGGAGCTCGACCGCCGCATCAAGGCGATGCGCGTCGGTTGGCAGGCCGCCTGCGAGGTGATCAGGCCGGGCATCCGGCGCTCGCAGCTGATCCAGACCACCATCGATGCCGTGCGCAAGGCGGGCTTCCCGGAATATTTCTACGTCTCGCCCCATTCCATCGGCCTTGAGCATACCGACAGCCCGGTACTCACCGGCCCGCGCACGCATGACGGCGAAACCGCCGACTATGTGCTCGAGGAGAACATGATCATGAATGTCGACATGCCCTATTACGAACTGGGCTGGGGCGCGCTGCACCTCGAAGACACGGTGCTGGTGACGAAGAACGGCTACGAGGCGCTCACGTCCGAGCGGATGGAGCTGCGAGTCATTCCCGAAAGCAAGCTGGCATGACCAAGGCCGCTGTCATCGGGCGTGGCATCATCGGCTGCGCCTGGGCCGTCGCCTTCGCGCGCTCGGGCTTCACCGTGGTGCTTGTCGGTGACCGGGGCGAAGCGCATGACGCCGCGATGCGCCGAATCGAGGGTGGCCTCAAGGCACTGGAAGGGGCGGGGCTCATTCCCTCCGCCTCAGCCGCGCTCGCCCGTGTGTCGGCGGGCGGGCCAATGGCGGAGGCGCTGCAGGGCGCCGACATCGCCATCGAGAACCTGCCCGAAGATGTCGAGAAGAAGCGTGCCTGCTTCGCGGACATGGACGCGGCGGCGCCGGCTGCCTGCATTCTTGGCAGTTCGACCTCCGGCATTCCGTCCTCGCGCTTCACGGAACATCTGGCGGGCCGGGGGCGCTGCCTTGTCACCCATCCGGCCAATCCGCCTTTCCTGCTTCCTGCTGTGGAACTGGTGCCGGCACCATGGACCACGCCGGAGACGATGGAGCGCTGCCGCGCCCTCATGACCCAGGCCGGCATGTCGCCGGTGGTGATGAAGAAGGAAATTCCCGGCTTCGTGATCTCCCGCCTGCTCGCCGCCGTGATCGGCGAGGCCATGGGACTGGTGAGCCAGGGTTACGTCGAGGCGGACGGCGTCGAGCGTGCGATCAAGGATGCCATCGCCCTGCGCTGGTCCTTCATGGGTCCGCTGGAAACGATGAGCATCAACGCGCCCGATGGCTTCCGCGACGCCGCCGGCCGCTACGGCCCCGGCCTGCGGGCCATGGGCAAGCAGCTCTTTGTCGGCGCCGACTGGGACACGGCCACCATCGACGACATTCACGCGCAACTGATGCAGCACATCGGCGGCGATGTCGGTCAGCGCCAGACCTGGCGCGACAACCGGCTCGCGGCCTTGCTGCAGCACAAGGCCACGATGAACGAGAAGTTCGGATCCTGATCATGAGCGACCGCACGACGGAAGCGCCGACGCGCCATGCGCGCAGCCTGCGCCAGCCCTATCAGCAGTATCACCAGCGCAGTGTGCCCGCCGAAGACGCGGAGCTGACGCACACGGGGCCGGGCACGCCCTGCGGCGAATACATGCGCCGCTTCTGGCAGCCGGTCGCCATGTCGTCGGAGCTGAAGGATATGCCACTGCCGGTGCGCCTGCTCGGCGAGGACCTGGTTCTGTTCCGCACCGGCGATGGCCGCGTCGGCCTGCTTGAGCGCCATTGCAGCCATCGCGGCACGTCGCTGGAATTTGGCCGGCTGGAACAGAACGGCTTGCGCTGCTGTTACCACGGCTGGCTCTATGACGTGGACGGCACGATCCTGGAAACGCCGGGGGAGGCGAACCCGAAGGCGCTGTGCGGCCGCGTCTTCCACGGCGCCTACCCGCTGCACGAGTTTCAGGGCTTGATCTTCGCCTATATGGGGCCGCCAGAGAAGAAACCGGCGTTTCCGCATTTCGACATTTTCGACCTGCCGGGCGACCGGCTCGTGCCCTATGCCATCAACACGCCGTGCAACTGGCTGCAGGTGCATGAGAATGCGGTCGATCCGGCGCATGGCGTCTTCCTGCACACCATCATTTCGGGCACGCAGTTCTCCACCCAGTTCGCCAAGGTGCCGCTGATGGAGTTCCATGAGGAACCCGGCGGCATGTTCTGCGTCTCGACTCGCCGCGTGGATGATCGAGTCTGGGTGCGCATCAACGATGCACTGCTGCCCAACCTGATGCGCTTCGCCTATGCCTGGGAAGAGGCGGAACAGGTACTGCTGTTTGGCCGCGGCAGCGGCACGAAATGGACGGTGCCGCTCGACGATACCAACTGCCGCACCATCGGTTGGCGCCATTTCGGCGAGCTCTCCGATCCCCGCAAGATGGGCAATGAGGCCGAGGTCGGCCTGGAAACAGTCGACTTCATGGGCCAGACCGCCGACCGGCCCTATGACGAACGCCAGCGCGTGCCCGGTGATTTCGACGCGCAAGTGTCGCAGCGGCCCATCGCGATCCACGCGCGCGAGCATCTGGTTGCAAGCGACGGGGGCGTGACGCTCCTGCGCCGCCTGCTGCGCCAGGCCGTGCGTGACCTCGCGGCAGGCCGCGATACGACGGCAGTCGATGTCCTGTCGTCCGGCGTCGTGTCGACCCTGGGCGGTGACACGGTCGTGATCGCCCCGCCGCAGCCAGGCGTCGATGACAAGGTCCTGATGCAGGACGTCACCGCGCGCGTGCTCGCCATCCTGACCGACCCGGCAAATGGGGCAGGGGAGGCGCGCCGGAAGCGCGTGCAGGAACGCCTCGCGAAGACCTTTCCCGGATTAGGTCGAATTGCTTAGGGTAGCGGCCTTCCTGGGAGGACCTTTGACGTGAAACTGTTCTTTACCCCGCTTCCCGGTTATTCGCAGCGCGTCGAGATCGTGGCGCGTGAGGCCGGCGTGTATGACAAGCTTGAAATCATCCCGACCAATCCGTTTGAATCGCCCGAGGCGTTGGTCGCGGCCAATCCGCTCAGCAAGGTGCCGACACTGGTGCGCGACGATGGCGTGCCGATGTTCGGCGGCCCGGTGATCTACGAATATCTCGACTCCTTTAACACGGGCACGAAACTCTTCCCGGCTGACCCGGCGAAGCGATGGGAAGCGCTGCGCATCTTCGGCCTGGGCGAAGGCATGTTCGATGCGGCCGACCTGCGCGTGGTGGAATTGCGCCGTGAAGAAGGGCAGAAGTCGAAGGATTGGATCGAGCGTTACCAGCGCGCGGTCACCCGCAGCCTCGACCGCCTGAATGAGGAGGCGAAGAATTTCACCAGCTTCCACATCGGCCATGTCTCGGTGGCGGGCGCACTGATGTGGTTCGACTACCTGAAGGCCGCCGGCCGTGGCGACCAGACGCCGTGGCGGCCCAACCGCCCGGTGCTCGCTGCCTGGTATGAGGAGACGATCAAGCGGCCGTCCTTCAGGAAAGACTGAGCCCGAAATAAGGCCACCGCTCACGCAGAAATGGTTTGCGGCCGCAGGGTCGCAGGCCATTTTCTTGTGCCATGCGCAAACTCGTTGTGTCTCTCTGCTCCGCCCTGGTGGCAGCATTTGCGATGGGGTCGCCAGCCGGTGCCGCCATCGACGATCTAGGCAAGCCCTGGCCCTATGGCGCCACCCTGAATGGCAGCGGCGGACAGGCGGTGACCTTCCCGAGCGAAAGCCCGTTCAGCCTATCGGGCGGCGAAGACGGTGCCGCGCCGCCGGCCGCGACGGCGCAGGGCACGCTGTTCCTGCCGCCCGGCGCCTCCAGGGAGAAACCGGTGCCTGCCGTCATCATGCTGCATGGATCGGCGGGCGTGCTGTCGGCGCGCGAGATGACCTATGGCCGCCAGTTCGCGGCGATGGGCTTTGCCGCGCTGGTGGTCGATTCCTTTGCCGCGCGGCGAAACCTGGGAACCGGATTCATCGACCGGCTGATGAACATCACCGAGGCGATGCTGATCGCCGACGCCTATGCGGGCCTTCGTTTTCTCAAGGGGCGCGGCGACATCGACACGTCGAAGGTCGTGCTTGCCGGCTTCTCCTATGGCGGCATGGCGACCACCTATGCGCTCTATGACCAGGTGGCACAGCGCTTCGCGCCCGACGGCCTGCGCTTTGCCGGACATGTCGCCTTCTATGGCCCCTGTATCGTACGCTTCAACAATTCGAAGACCACCGGCGCGCCGCTGCTCATGCTTTATGGTACGGGTGACGCAATCGTCGATCCCGACCGCTGCGCGGCGGTGCAGGGCGACCTGGAGAAAGGTGGATCGCAGGTTGAGCGCATTGCCTATGACGGCGCCTATCACCAGTGGGATGGCGGGCGCGGCGGGCCGCGCAAGATTGGCCGCAACCTCGCGCCCTGCCAGTTCCGCGTGCTGGAAAGCGGCATGGTGCTGGAGGCGCGCACCTATCTGCCAATGACGAACCCGTTCTCGCGCAAGGTCATGCTTGGCCTGTGCTCGGACGGCGAAGGCTACATGATCGGCGCCGACGACGAAGTGCGGCTGAAGTCCAATGCCGATTTCGGCCGCTTCCTCACCAGGGTCTTCAACGGCGAAACGAAGCGGGCCGATGCCGTTCGCTAGCGTTAGCGTCGCAAAGCGGTTAGGAACAGGCAATGTCTCCTGCGTCTCCTGAATCTGGCCTGCCTGGAATCGCCTCGGGCGACGGTCCCGTGGATGAGGTCGTCAACCTGCAAGGCCTGCAGGCCGTCGTCGCCATCGCCACGCTGGGCGTTCGCCTCCGCGATGACGGGACGGCGGGGAAGACGCTGCTGATCCAGCTCGACCCGCCGCGCGAGCCCGGTGCCCCGACGCTGTTCCGTCCCGTCGGTGAATACCTCCGCGATGCCATCGCCGAAGGGGTGCTGACGTCCGTGTCGCCCGTCCATCGCGACGGCGCGCCCGGCTTCAGAGTGGTACGCACATGAGCGAAGCCCGCCCATCAATCGCCGAGGTGGAGCAGGAGCTGCTCGACGCCTTCGCCTTCCTGGAAACCTGGACCGACCGCTACCAGTACATCATCGACCTCGGCCGCCAGCTGCCGCCCTTCCCGGATGCGTACAAGAACGCGGCCAAGCTGGTCCGCGGCTGCCAGTCCCAGGTCTGGCTCCATGCCGAGGCAAAGGACGGTCATCTCCACCTGGAGGCGGCGAGCGATGCCGCCATCGTCTCCGGCCTCGTTGCCATTCTGCTGCGGCTCTACAACGACCGCACCCCGGCCGAAATCCTCGCCGCCAGCCCGGACTTCATCGAGCGGCTGGGCCTCAGCCAACACCTCAGCCCGACCCGCAACAACGGCCTCCACGCCATGGTCCAGACCATCCGCCGCCATGCCGAAGAGGCATTGCGGCTGGCTGCCGGTTAGGGTAGAAGGCCGCCGTCCCGGCGCCGGCCTGTTTCGGCGCCTAACCCCGCACAATTCCAGCGCAATTTGGGGCTTGAAATCCCCGCCGGGGTGGACCAAGTTTCAACCGGACTGAATTAGTCAGGATTAATCCATGATTCGTCTGGGCCGAATGACCGATTACGCCGTCGTGGTGATGGGCCACATGGCCCGTCGGCCCGGCGAACTGGTGACCACGGTGGATGTCGCGGCGGCCACCGGCCTGCCGCTTCCCAGCGTCAGCAAGTTGTTGCACCGGCTGGCGGATCTGCACCTGCTCGCGGCCCATCGCGGCCGCTACGGCGGTTATGTGCTGGAACGCGCGCCCAAGGATATTCCCCTCTCCGTCATCGTCCGCGGCTTCGAAGGCCCGATGGCGCTGACCGACTGCCTCGACAATGAATCGACCGGCGGCTGCGGCATGCATTCGAACTGCGCCGTCGCCGGCCGCTGGCAGGTCGTCGCCAACGCGATCGAGGACGTGTTCCAGCGCCTGACGCTCGCCGACATGATCTCGACCGAGCCCTGCGCCAAGGCGCTGGCGCCCATGTCGCTGGCAGATGGCCCGCAACCCGGTGCCCAGGGGCCGACCCATGGCTGATGCCAGCACGGCCCGCCAGGTCGCCGATCTCGGCGACCGCTACAAATACGGCTTCCACACCGACATCGAGGAAGACCGCGCCCCAAAGGGCCTCAACGAAGATGTCATTCGCTTCATCTCGGCGAAGAAGAACGAGCCGGCATGGATGCTGGAATGGCGCCTCAAGGCCTATCGCCACTGGCTGACGCTCGAGCACGAAGAGCCGAGCTGGGCCAAGGTGTCATACCCGCCGATCGACTATCAGGATTCCACCTACTACTCGGCGCCCAAGAATCCGGGCGACGGGCCGAAAAGCCTCGACGAGGTCGATCCGAAGCTGCTCGAGACCTATGAAAAGCTCGGTATCCCGCTGCGCGAACGCGGCATCCTCGCCGGCGTCGCGGTGGACGCCGTGTTCGACAGCGTGTCGGTGGCGACCACGTTCAAGAAGGAACTCGGCAAGCACGGCGTCATCTTCTGTCCGATCTCCGAAGCCGTGCAGACACACCCGGAGCTGGTGAAGAAATACCTCGGCTCCGTCGTGCCGGTGGCGGACAATTTCTTCGCTGCGCTCAACTCCGCTGTCTTCACCGACGGCTCCTTCGTCTACATCCCCAAGGGCGTGCGCTTCCCGATGGAGCTGTCGACCTATTTCCGCATCAATGCCGCCAACACCGGCCAGTTCGAGCGCACATTGATCATCGCCGACGAAGGCAGCTATGTGAGCTACCTCGAAGGCTGCACCGCGCCGATGCGCGACGAGAACCAGCTTCATGCCGCGGTGGTCGAGCTGATCGCGCTCGACGATGCCGAGATCAAGTATTCGACGGTGCAGAACTGGTATCCGGGCGACGCCGACGGCAAGGGCGGTATCTACAATTTCGTCACCAAGCGCGGCGCCTGCCGCGGCCGCAATTCCAAGATTTCCTGGACCCAGGTGGAAACCGGCTCCGCAATTACCTGGAAATACCCGAGCTGCATCCTGCAAGGCGACAATTCAGTGGGCGAGTTCTATTCAATCGCCATCACCAACAACATGCAGCAGGCCGACACCGGCACGAAGATGATCCACATCGGCAAGAACACGAAGAGCCGAATCATCTCCAAGGGCATCTCCGCCGGCAGGGCGCAGAACACTTATCGCGGCCTCGTCAAGATCATGCCCAAGGCCGACGGCGCGCGAAACTTCACCCAGTGCGATTCGCTGCTGATCGGCGACAAGTGCGGTGCCCACACCGTGCCCTATATCGAGGCGCGCAACCGCAGCGCCCATGTCGAGCACGAGGCGACGACGTCGAAGATCAGCGAGGACCAGTTGCTCTATTGCCGCCAGCGCGGCCTGTCGGAAGAAGATTCGATGGCGCTGATCGTCAACGGCTTCTGCAAGGAAGTGCTGCAGGTCCTGCCGATGGAATTCGCCGTCGAGGCGCAGAAGCTTGTCGCCATCAGCCTTGAAGGCAGCGTGGGCTAGTTGTCATGTTGAAGATTGAAAACCTGCATGCCACCGTCGATGGCAAGGAAGTCCTCAAGGGGCTGACGCTCGAGATCAAGGCGGGCGAAGTGCATGCCATCATGGGGCCGAACGGCTCGGGCAAGAGCACGCTGTCCTATGTGCTCGCCGGCCGCAGCGGCTACGAGGTCACGCAAGGCACGGTTATCTACAAGGGCAAGGACCTGCTGGCGATGGCGCCGGAAGAGCGCGCCCGCGAAGGCGTGTTCCTCGCCTTCCAGTATCCGGTCGAGATTCCCGGCGTCGCCGGCACGACCTTCCTGAAGGCCGCCTACAACGCCATCCGCAAGCATCGCGGCGAGAAGGAACTCGACGCCATGCAGTTCCTCAAGCTGCTGCGCGAGAAGCAGGCGCTCGTCGGAATGAAGGACGACATGGTGCGCCGCGCCGTCAACTCGGGCTTCTCGGGCGGCGAGAAAAAGCGCTTCGAGATGCTGCAGATGGCGCTGCTCGAACCGTCGCTCGCCATCCTCGACGAAACCGATTCCGGCCTTGACATCGATGCGCTGCGCGTCGTTTCCGAGAACATCAACCGCCTGCGCAAGCCCGATGTCGCCATGCTGGTCATCACCCATTATCAGCGCCTACTTGATCTTGTGGTTCCTGACATTGTCCATGTGCTCGCCGGCGGCCGCATCGTGAAGACGGGCGACAAGTCGCTGGCGCTGGAACTGGAACGCACCGGCTATGCCGGCATCGGCACCCAGGCCGCCTGATCCGCCATGGCCAGCCGCAAAGCCATCGCCGCACCGTTCCCGTTCCTGGACACGGATGCGCGCGCCTGGCCGGGCATGCCGGAACTGACCGAGGCGCGGCGCCATTCTCTGAGCCGCTTCCGCGCCGAAGCGCTGCCCTCAACCCGCGTCGAGGCCTGGAAATACACCAACCTTGCCGCGCTGGCCCGGATTCCCTTCACCGCCCCCAGGCCGTCAGCGGGTGATGGTGAGGCGGCTCAGGCGGCGGTTCGCGCCGTGCCGTCCGACCGCCGCCGGCTGGTCTTCGTCAATGGCCGCTTCCATGCGGCAAGCAGCATCACTGGCACCGCGCCGCAGGGCTCATTTGTCGGCGGACTGACCCAGGCGCTGCAGCAGGCGCCGGACCTCATCAAGCCGCACCTCGCCCATCTCACCTCGCTCGACGGCGACGCGTTGATGGCCCTCAACACTGCCTTCATGATCGACGGCGCCGCCCTCCTGATCGGGCGTGGCCAGACGGCCGAACCCGTTGAACTTATCCAGGTCGGCCATGCCGGCGAGGCGCCGATCGCCTTCCATCCCCGCCACTTGATCGTCGTCGAGGCGGGCGCCACCGCCACGCTGGTCGAGACGCGGACAGGCGAGGGCATCTACTGGTCCAACGCCGTCACCACCGTCGTGCTCGGCGAAGGCGCGACGCTGCACCATCACGTCATCCAGCAATCCTCCCTCGACGCTTTCGACCTCGCCCGCGTGCAGGTCATTGCCGACGCGAACGCCACCTATGACGGCAGCCTGCTCGGCACCGGCGCGGCGCTGTCGCGCCACGAGGTCGAAGGCCTGCTTGAAGGCCGCAACGTCACCTGCCGACTGCGCGGCGCCTTCCTCGCGCGTGGCACCCAGATTGCCGACGTCACCACGGTGATCGACCATGGCGAACGTGATGGGCAAAGCGAACAGCTCATCCGCGGCGTGCTCGACGGCAAGGCCCATGGCGTCTTCCAGGGACGCATCGTCGTGCGCCCGGCGGCGCAGAAGACCGACGCACGCCAGAATTCCAACATGCTGATGCTGAGCGACGGCGCCGAGGCCGACACCAAGCCGGAACTCGAGATCAGCGCTGACGACGTGAAATGCAGCCACGGCGCCACCGTCGGCGAACTGAGCGACGCCGAACTTTTCTACCTGCAGGCGCGCGGCATCGATCCCGACACGGCTCGGCGCCTGCTGGTCAGCGGCTTCCTCGCCACCGTCTTCGAGACTGTGTCCGATGACAGCGTGCGCGAACGCGCCGCCGCCGCCGTGGAAGGCTGGTTCGCGTCATGACCTCAGTCCGACCCATCGCCAAGGCCTTCGACGCTGAAAAGGCGCGCGCCGATTTCCCC
>CANJEJ010000140.1 GCA_947473325.1 Alphaproteobacteria bacterium
GCCATCTGCAGCAGCACACGGAAGGTGTCGCGGATGTTGTCGGGATGGAACTCGGCGAAGCTTTCCGCGCAGTCGCCGCCCTGCAGCAGGAAGGCCTTGCCTTCCGCCACGTCGGCAAGATGCGAGCGCAGGTTGCGGCATTCGCCGGCGAAGACGAGCGGCGGATAGGAGCGCATCTTGTGCTCCACATCGCCCAGCGCCTTGGCGTCGGGGTAAACCGGCTGCTGCTGGATCGGGAGGCCCCGCCAGCTATCGAGGGTCCATTTTTTTGCCATCACACGGCCTGATCTGGGATTTGGGGCCTTATAAGCCCTCAATCCCGGTTTTTCCAGCTTTGCCGGCCGGACCCGTCAGGCCCGGCGCTGGCGCAGCCAGTCGTCGATATATGGGAGGCGGTCGTGGCCCCAGAAGGCCTCGCCCCCGACGGTAAACCAGGGGGCGCCGAACATGCCGCTCGCGAGCGCCGCGGCGACGGCGGCGTCATGGCCGGCCTTGCCTGCCGGATCGGCCGCTGCCTCGCGGATTTCCGCCGGGTCGTAGCCCGCCGCGGCCAGTCCCGCGGCAATCTCGTCCAGCGTGCGCATCGGCTGGCCCCGGCCATAGATCGCGGCCATCAGGGCCTGCACGGCCCGCCGCGCACCGCCCGGCCGGCCGCCGAGCGCGTAGCAGATCTCGGCCGTCAGATCGGAATCGGGGGGAAAGGCGGCCGGGAAGGAGAGCGGCAGACCGCGCAGCTCCGCGATCCGCTCGGCATCGCGGCGCAGGTAGCGGTTGCGCACGGGCAGGCGCGGCGGCCGGCCCTCGGGGTGGTGGTGCTCATGGATGCGGGCGAGGCGGATCGGGCGCCAGGCGACGCGGGCGCCATGCCGCGCCGCCACGTCGTCGATCAGCTGGGCGGCGAAATAGGAATAGGACGAGGAGAAGGATGGATTGAAGACGATGTCGGCCATGGGCAGGCGGTCCCGGGCCGGAAGGGCCCCGACCTAGAAATACGCGATCAGGCGCCCCGCCGTCGCCAGCAACAGCCAAATGACCATCGATCCCGCCGCCTGCAGCCGGCCGCCCAGCGGCGCGCGGATGTCCCAGCCGGGCAGCGCCGGGGTCCACAGCCGGCGGAAGGCCCAGGCGTTCGCGAGGCCGAGGACCAGCAACACCATCTTGAGGCGGAAGATCGGGTTGACCGCAATCGCGCTGGCATCGGCGGTGAAGAGGATGAGGCCGCTGGTGATCGACAGCGCCAGGCCGACGACCATGACCGGCGCAAGGAAACGCGACAGTGCCTCGGCCGTCACCACGCGGCGGCCGACGCCGAGCAGGCGCAGGTCGAGCGCGATGATGGAACCGAGCACCAGCGCGAGGCCGTAGATATGCGCGAGGTTGGCGAGCGGGTAGAGCCAGGTCGAATCGCGGATGAAGAAGGAGATCGCGGAATTCTCGAGCGCTGCCGCCCAGGCGGGCGCGTCCGGATGGGCGGTGTGCTCCACGTCAGAGCAACCCGTCCACAGGACGAACCGACGGTTCGGCCTGTGGGCTTACGTTGCTCTGCTTCTCAAAGATTGAAGAGCGGCGGACCGCCATCATGTGTTCCCCCAATGGCGCGCCGCTCTACCGCAATTCGACGGTCTTGCCGGCGATGGTGATGCGCTCGGCGCGGATCTCGGCAGGCTGCGTGCGGCTTGGGTAGCCCACCACCGTGGCGCGCGCGCCGACCATGAGCTGCTCGCGCGGCAGGCCGCGCGATTCCATGCGCGAGGGCGGCGCGAGCACGATCTGCCAGCGCTTGCCGGCGCTGTCGGTCATCTCGATCTCGCCATGCGGGTTCTGGTATTTGGCGGTGAGGATCGGCGCCTCGATCGTCAGCACGGTGCCGGCGTCATAGCTCGACCAGCCGTGATGGGCGAGCGCCGCACCGGGCACCGCCAGCGCCGCAAGGACAGCGACAAGGACACGGTTGCCGGTGAGGATGTGCTGGGATTTCGTCATGGGACCCGTCTCCCGAAGCTGGTAGGACTACGCCAAGATCATTCCGGCGGAACGACGCCGCGTCCCTATCAAAGCACGGCGGGCGCGGCAGCCGCGGATCACGTTTAGGCGACGGTCGGGGCGGCCGGGAATGCGCATGCGGCGGTTTTGGGACGCAGTGGGGCTGGGCGTGTTCGCGGCAGGGTTCGGCGTGGCCGCTACGCTGGCGGCGCCGTCCGATCTCGCCGGCTGCTTCGCGGTCGAAGGACCCGCGGGCCCGCCGGTCGCCGTCATCCGCGCCGAGGCGGGCGGCTGGCGCGGAGATTTCACCAGCGCGGCCGGGACCCGGCGCGACGTGGCGCTCGACCCCGATCTCTATTCGACGCGCGTGATACTGGAGGCGAACGGCCCCTTCATGGCGGTGCGCCAGGCCTTCACGGTGGCGGCCTCGTTGACCAGCCGCAGCGACATCGTCGCGGCGGTGGCAACGCCGTTGATGCCGCCTGGTCGCCCCGACTGGGGCCCGGCCCCTTTTGTCTACTGGGCGCTCGACGACGACCTGCTGGCGGCATGGAAAGTGCCCTGCCCGATGGAGTGACAAGGGACGCGCCGGGCTTCATGCGCAACCCCTCCCCCCTGCTGGGGGAGGGTCAGGGTGGCGGGTATCCTCGGCGCTGCGTGTTGTCCGGCAGCTTCAGCGCAGGCGTCGCCGCCTGCGTCACCCCCCACCTGTCCTCCCCCACAAGGGGGGAGGAACGATGTGGAGAGGGAGAGGCAATAGCAGACGCTACTCCGCCGCCTTCGCCGCGGGCGGGACCCAGCGGTCGCGCATCGTGACGAATTCCTCGGCGGCGGTCGGGTGGATGCCGACGGCGGCGTCGAATTGCTGCTTGGTGGCGCCCATCTTCACGGCGACGGCGAGGCCCTGGATGATTTCGCCTGCTTCCGGGCCAACCATATGGACGCCGACGACGCGCTGGCTTTTGCGGTCGACGACGATCTTCATGAAGGTCTTCTCGTCGCGGCCGGTCAAAGTGTGCTTGAGCCCGCGGAAGCTCGACTTGTAGAGGTCGAGCTCGCCGTATGTCTTCTGCGCATCCTGCTCGGACAGGCCCACGGTCGCCACGTTGGGCACGCTGAACACCGCCGACGGCACATCGGCATGGTCCATCTTGCGCGGGTTCTTGCCGAACACCGTTTCCGAGAACATCAGGCCTTCGTTGAGGGCGACCGGCGTCAGGTTGATGCGGTCGGTCACGTCGCCCACGGCATAGATGTTGTCGACATTTGTCTTCGACCATTCGTCGACGATCACGGCGCCCTTGCCGTTCAGCTGGACGCCGACCGTGTCGAGGCCGAGGCCCGCTGTGTTGGGTGTGCGGCCGGTGGCGAACATCACGGCGTCGGTCTCGACCATGGCGCCGGTGGTGAGGGTGGCGCGCAGGCGGTTGCCCGCTTTCTCGATGCGGGTGACATCGGTCTTGACGCGGATGTCGATGCCCTTCTTGAGCAGCTCGGCGGCGAGGTGGTGGCGCACGTCGTCGTCGAAGCCGCGCAGGATCTGGTCGCCGCGATAGAGCTGCACCACCTCGCTGCCGAGGCCGTTGAAGATGCCGGCGAACTCCACCGCGATATAGCCGCCGCCGATGACGATGATGTGCTTCGGCTGTTCCGCCAGGTGCAGGGCTTCATTGGACGTGATGCCGTATTCGGCGCCCGGGATCTCCGGCTTCACCGGCCAGCCACCGACCGCGATCAGGATCTTGTCGGCGGTGATTGTCCTGCCGTTGACGTCGAGCGTGTGGGCATCGAGGAATTTCGCCGTGCCTTCGTGGATGGTGACGCCGGAGCCCTGCAGCAGGCGGATATAGACGCCGTTGAGGCGGTCGATTTCCCTGTCCTTATTGGCGATCAGCGTCTTCCAGCTGAAGCTGCGCGGGCCCACGGTCCAGCCATAGGCCGCCGCATCCTCGAAATCCTCGTGGTAGTGCGAGGCGTAGACGAGCAGCTTCTTCGGGATGCAGCCGCGAATGACGCAGGTGCCGCCGATGCGGCTGTTCTCGGCAATGCCGACGCGGGCACCGTGTTTCGCGGCCACGCGCGCCGCGCGCACGCCGCCCGAACCCGCGCCGATGACGAAGAGGTCGTAGTCGTAGGAAGCCATGGCCCGGAATGCCTTTCTTTCTGCCACCGGTGCGGCGGCGCGCCCACCTCGCCCTTCGAGACGGCCCTGCGGGCCTCCTCAGGGTGAGGCGGGCTTATACCCCAAACACAGCCCTCATGCTGAGGAGCGGGCGCAGCCCGCGTCTCGAAGCATGAAGCTGGAACGCCCTAGCGGTTGAGCCCGCCGAGGCAGAGGTATTTCACCTCCATATATTCATCCATGCCGTATTTGGAACCCTCGCGGCCAAGGCCCGATTCCTTGACGCCGCCAAAGGGCGCCACTTCCGTGGAAATCAGCCCTTCGTTGATGCCGACGATGCCGTATTCCAGTGCTTCCGCGACGCGCCAGATGCGGCCGATGTCGCGGCTGTAGAAATACGAGGCGAGGCCAAATTCCGTGTCGTTGGCCATCTGGATCGCTTCTGCTTCTGTCTTGAAGCGGAACAGCGGCGCCAGCGGGCCGAAGGTTTCTTCCTTGGCCACCAGCATCTTCGGCGTGACGTCGGCGAGGATAGTGGGCTCGAAGAAGGAGCCGCCGAGTGCGTGGCGCTTGCCGCCGACGACGACGCGGGCGCCCTTGCCCACCGCGTCCTGGATGTGCTCCTCGATCTTCTCGACCGCCTTCATGTCGATCAGCGGGCCCTGCTCGGTCTCACCCTTCAGCCCGTCGCCGACGCGGAGCTTCTTCACCGCCACCGCGAGCTTTTCGGCAAAGGCGTCATAGACGCCATCCTGCACCAGCAGGCGGTTGGCGCAGACGCAGGTCTGTCCGGTGTTGCGATACTTCGACGCGATGGCGCCCTTGACAGCCTCGTCAAGGTCGGCGTCGTCGAAGACGATGAAGGGCGCGTTGCCGCCGAGCTCGAGCGACATCTTCTTGATCGTGCCGGCGCATTCCTGGGCGAGCTGCTTGCCGATGTCGGTCGAACCGGTGAAGGAGAGCTTGCGCACGATCGGGTTCGACGTCATCTCGGCGCCGATCTTGCCGGCCGAGCCGGTGACGACGCTGAGCACGCCCTTCGGGATGCCGGCGCGTTCGCCCAGTTCCGCCAGCGCCAGTGCCGAAAACGGCGTCTGCGAGGCGGGCTTGACCACCATCGGGCAGCCCGCCGCGAGCGCCGCGCCGGCCTTGCGCGTGATCATGGCGGCGGGGAAGTTCCACGGCGTGATGGCGACGGTGACGCCGATCGGTTCCTTCAGCACGACAATGCGGCGGTCGGCCGCGTGGCTGGGAATAGTGTCGCCATAGGCGCGCTTCGCTTCTTCGCCGAACCATTCGATGAAGCCGGCGGCATAGGCGACTTCGCCCTTGGCCTCGGCCAGCGGCTTGCCCTGCTCGGCCGTCATCAACACGGCGAGGTCCTGCTGGTTCGCCATCATCAGCTCGTACCACTTGCGCAGGATGGCGGCGCGTTCCTTGCCCGTCTTGGCGCGCCAGGCCGGCCAGGCCTTGTTCGCCGCCTCGATGGCACGGCGGGTCTCAGCGGTGCCCATGTCGGGGACGGTGCCGAGGATCTCATCGGTGGCGGGGTTGTTGACCGGCTTCGACTTGCCGTTGTCCGCGTCGCACCAGGCGCCGTCGATATACGCCTGCTGGCGGAACAGTTTGGGATCGGACAGTTTCAACATGACGGCCTCGCGCACGGGGTTTTTCGCTGGGCGCGACTATACCGCCCCCCGTGCGGAGGAAACAGGCTTGACGGTGGCCCTTACTCCACCGTCACCGATTTGGCGAGGTTGCGGGGCTGGTCGACGTCGGTGCCCTTGGCCACGGCGACGTGGTAGGCGAGCAGCTGGACCGGCAGGGCGTAGAGGATCGGCGTCACAAAGGGATCCACCGTGGGCAGTTCCACGCTGGCGGTGGCATGGGCGCCCATGCTGGCGATGCCGGCGGCGTCCGACAGCAGGATCACCTTGCCGCCGCGCGCCATGACCTCCTGCATGTTCGAGGTCGTCTTCTCGAACAGGTCGTCGGACGGCGCGACGACGATGACCGGCACGCTCTCGTCGATCAGCGCGATGGGGCCATGCTTCATCTCGCCGGCGGCATAGCCTTCGGCATGGATGTAGCTGATCTCCTTCAGCTTGAGCGCGCCTTCCAGCGCGATCGGGTAGGACGTGCCGCGGCCGAGATAGAGCGCGCTCGTCGCGTGCATCACCGTCTCGGCGAGCTTGCGCAGCGATTCGTCGTGCTGCAGCACGTCGGCGGCGCGCGAGGGCACCTCGCGGATCGCGGCGGACAGGCGGTGTTCCATCCGTGCGTCGATGGCGCCGGTCGCGCGGCCCATGGCGATGGCGAAGCAGGCGAGCGCCACGAGCTGGCAGGTGAAGGCCTTGGTCGAGGCGACGCCGATTTCCGGGCCGGCCTTGGTGCGCATGATGGCGTGGCTTTCGCGCGCCATAGAGCTTTCCGGCACGTTGAGCAGCGAGACGATGTGCTGGCCTTGCGACTTGGCATAGCGCAGCGCCGCCAGTGTGTCGGCGGTCTCGCCCGACTGCGAGATGAAGAGCGCAAGGCCATCCTTCGGCATCGGCGCGCTGCGATAGCGGAATTCCGACGCGATATCGACTTCGGTCGGCATGCGGGCGTAACGCTCGAGCCAGAACTTCGCGACCATGCCGGCATAGAAGGAGGTGCCGCAGGCGACGATGGTGACCTTCGACACCGTGTTCAGCGCCTTGCCAAGGTTGGCGAGCGAAATCGTCCAATCGGCCGGGTTGAAATAGGCGTTGAGCGTGTCGGCGATCACGGTCGGCTGTTCGTGAATCTCCTTGTGCATGTAGTGGCGGTGATTGCCCTTGCCGATCGACGCGCCGGTGATGGCGGTAAGCTGGATCGCGCGTTCCACCACCGCGTCGGTCTCGTCATGGAAGACGGCGCCGTTCTTCGTCACCTCGACCCAGTCGCCCTCGTCGAGATAGGAGATGCGGCGGGTGAGCGGCGCCAGCGCCAGCGCATCGGAGCCGAGGAACATCTCGCCCTCGCCCCAGCCGACGGCGAGCGGGCTGCCGCGGCGGGCGCCAATCATCAGCTCTTCCTCGCCGGCGAAGATGATGGCGAGCGCGAAGGCGCCGTGCAGGCGCTTCAGCGCCGCGGCCACGGCCTGCTTCGGACCCAGGCCCTGCTGCAGCAGGTCGGTGATGAGGTGAACGACCGCTTCCGTGTCTGTGTCGGATTCGAACTTGTGGCCCTTGGCCGACAGCTCGGTGCGCAGGTCACGGAAATTCTCGATGATGCCGTTGTGCACGGCGGCGACGCGGGTGGTCGCGTGCGGATGAGCGTTGCGTTCGGTCGGCACGCCATGCGTCGCCCAGCGCGTGTGGCCGATGCCGGTGCTGCCGGCGATGGGATTCGTGACCAGCAGCTTCGCCAGGTTGTCGAGCTTGCCTTCGGCGCGGCGGCGGCCCAGCGCGCCGTTCACGACCGTGGCGATGCCGGCCGAATCATAGCCGCGATATTCGAGCCGGCGCAGGCCGTCGATCAGCCGCGGTGCGGCGTCTTCCCGCCCGATGACACCGATGATGCCGCACATGATTCAGGATCCTTTCGTGGGCTTCGGCCTGGCCGCAGCATCCGCCTTGAGTGCTTTTTCCTTCGCGCGCTTCGCCGCCGCCCAGCCGTCCTTGTGCACCTGTTCGGCGCGCACGATGGCCAGCGCATCGGCGGGCACGTCACGGGCGATGACCGAGCCGGCGCCGACGATGGCGCCGTCACCGATCTTCACCGGGGCCACCAGCACGGCGTTGGAGCCGATATTGGCGCCCGCGCCGATGTCGGTGTGCGATTTGCGGAAGCCGTCGTAATTCGCGGTGATGGTGCCGGCGCCGACATTGGCCCCCGCCCCCACCCGCGCATCGCCGATATAGGTGAGATGGTTGACCTTGGCGCCCGCCTCGATCCGGCCGTTCTTCACCTCGACGAAATTGCCAATATGGGCGTCCGTGCCAATCTCGGCGCCCGGCCGCAGCCGGGCAAAGGGGCCAAGGGTGGCGCCGCTCGCGACATGCGCGCCCTGGAAATGGCTGAAGGCGCGGATGACGACATTGTCGGCGATCGTCACGTCGGGACCGAAGAAGACATTGGGTTCGATCAGCACGTCCTTGCCGATCTTCGTGTCATGGCTGAACCACACCGTGTCGGGATCAACCAGCGTGGCGCCGCCGTCGAGCGCGGCCTGGCGCAGGCCCTTCTGCACGATCGCCTCGGCGCGGGCGAGGATGCTGCGCGAATCGATGCCGAGCAGTTCCGCCTCGTCGCCTTCGCGCACCGTGTTGACGCGGCCGCGCGCGCGTGCCGCGGCCGGCACGTCGGTCAGGTAATATTCGCCCTGGGCGTTGTTGTTGCGCAGACCGGCGAGCAGGTCGAACAGGATCACGCCGTCAAGCGCCATGACGCCGGAATTGACGAGGCTGATCTTGAGCTGCTCGGGCGTCGCGTCCTTCGCCTCGACAATCGCATCGAGCGAACCGTCGGGCGCGGTGACAAGGCGGCCATAGCGGGCGGGATCGGCCGGGCGGAAGCCGAGCACGACGGCGGCGGGATTGGACGGCGCGGCGCGCGCGGCGATGAGCGCCTGCAGCGTCTCCAGCCGAAGCAGCGGCGTGTCGCCATAAAGAACCAGAACCGTGCCGGTGAAATCCTTGAGCGCGTCCTTCGCCATCAGCACGGCATGACCGGTGCCGAGCTGTTCGGACTGGAAGGCGATCTCGGCGGGGGCGACGGCGGCAGCGACATCCTCCATGCCGGGCGCGACGACGACGATGGTGCGCGACGGCTTCAGCTGCGCCACGGTGGCGAGCAGGTGCTGCACCATCGGCCGGCCGGCGAGCGGGTGCATCACCTTGGGCAGGCGCGACTTCATCCGCGTGCCCTTGCCGGCTGCAAGAATGACCGCGGCGACCTCGGGTAGCTGGCTCACTTGGGGCTTTGGCTCAGGCTTGGGGTGGGATAGGAAAGGACGTCGAAACATCCCCTGGGATGACTGCGCCATTCATCCACAGGATGACGGCACCATTGTGGCGCGGCGGACCATGCCACAGGGGGCTGGGGCCGCCAAGTCACGGTGTCTTACAAGGTTTTTCACGGTTCATCCCCATGTCCGGCCGGCCCAGCATCATCTTCGACCTCGACGGCACGCTGGTGGAAACGGCGGCGGACATCGTGGCCGCGCTCAACATCTCGGTGGCGCCGGCGGGGATCGCGCCGCTGCCGGTCGGCCTCGTCCGCACCATGATCGGCGCGGGCGCCCGCCGCCTGATTCAACGCGCCTTCGACCATGCCGGTTTCCCGGCCCCCGATGCGGCGGTGGACGCGGCGATGGTCCGCTTCCTCGACCACTACCGCGCCCATATCGCCGACCATAGCC
>CANJEJ010000141.1 GCA_947473325.1 Alphaproteobacteria bacterium
CGTCTCGAAGGCCCGTTCAAACTGGCCGGCATAGTGCGACACATCGGTCGAGGTGCCGCCCATATCGAAGCCGATGATGCGGTTGAAGCCGGCCAGCGCTGCCGTGCGCACAACGCCGACCACGCCACCGGCGGGACCCGACAGAATGGAATCCTTGCCCTGGAAGGCGCGTGCGTCGGCAAGGCCGCCGTTCGATTGCATGAAGTAGAGCCGCGTGCCGCCCAGTTCGGACGCCACGCGATCCACATATCGCCGCAGGATGGGCGACAGATAGGCGTCCACCACCGTGGTGTCGCCGCGGCTGACGATCTTCATCAGCGGGCTGACTTCGTGCGACACGGAAATCTGGGCGAAGCCGATGTCCGCCGCGATGGCCGCCGCGGCTTTCTCATGTGCGGTGTGGCGGTAACCATGCATGAAGACGATGGCGACCGACCGGATGCCGTCGGCGAACGCTGCGGCCATGTCCGCGCGCAGGCGCGCCATGTCCAGCGGCACGAGCACGCGTCCGTCTGCCATGAGACGTTCCCGTGCCTCGACCACGCGGTCATAGATCATGTCGGGCAGTACGATGTGACGGGCGAACAGCTTCGGCCGGTTCTGGTAGCCGATGCGCAGCGCGTCGCCGAAGCCCAGCGTGGTGACGAAGAGGGTGCGGTCGCCCTTGCGCTCGAGCAGCGCGTTGGTCGCGACGGTGGTGCCCATCTTCACGGCACCGATCCGATGGGCGGGCAGGGGATCGCCCGCCTTGAGGCCGAGCAAGTCGCGGATGCCCTGCAGTGCAGCGTCGGCATAGCGGCCGGGATTATCCGACAGGAGCTTGTGGGTTTGCACGCGCCCGTCCGGCGCCCGCGCGACGATGTCGGTGAAGGTGCCGCCGCGGTCGATCCAGAATTGCCAGGTCGCCTCAGGCATCCCTGTCGGATATCACAGCGCAACGCCTGTTCCTAGGCAGGCCATGGGTTGGCAGACTAGAACTTGCGCCGCAGCTCCACCCGCACGCCACTGACATTGTCGGCGTTGTCCCGGAAGCCGACGATGGCATCGAAACGTACCAGCACGGCCTGGGTCAGCTTCTGCTGATAGCGTGCACTGACGGCGGTCTCATCGCCACGGATGGCGTCCGATGACCCGCCAAAAGGCTGAACAGTGGCAAGCTCGACCACCACCTGGCGGCTGAGGTCGAAAAGGTAGGAGACTCCCAGCGCGCCGCCCCAGGCATCCTGCGCCGTGTCATTCAGCAACGGGAAACCTGTCAGCCCGTCGGTCTCGAAGCTGATGCCGGTGTTTTTCAGCAGGCCTTCGTTGCCCCGCGCCAGCGGTTGCGGGCGGTCGTGGCCGATGAAGACATTGGCGTAGGGCACCAGGGTGGAGGGCAGGCTGGTGATCAGGGAGTTCTCGATCAGGAGGGCATAGCCGTCGGCGGTCTGGCGGGAGCGGTTGTCGGGCTCCTGGCCGAAGCTGCCGACAAGCCGCACGCTGTTCGACAGGATGCTGCCGTACCGCCGCGTCCAGCCCACGGCCGCGCTGTGATAGCTGAGACCGCCGCGGTCGCGGGTGTCGTTGAGATAGCCATATCCAGCCTCCAGGTGCCCGCCCCGTGTGTCAGCGAACAGCACGGCGCCGTATATGTCGGCGCTGCGATCGTCGACCAGGCCGTCGGCCTTGCGCAGTGCGGTGCTCTCCACCTCGTCGAAGCCGGCAAAGAAGGTGATGTCGAAATTCGACACGTCGAGCAGGCGCGAATTGCGGGCAGGGATCGACACCGCGCCACCGACAAAGGCGTCGTCGACCCAGATCCCGTTCTGGAAGAACAGCGGCACCAGGCCAAAGGTGAAAGGCAGGTCGTAGGGCGCGTTGCGGTCCGTGAGGCCGGCCTGAATCGCGCCCAGGTCGCCTTCGAAGAAGAAGGTTTCCGGCTTCCCGTCAAGCAGCAGCTCGCCGCCGCCGCTGTCGCCCCCGGCGAACTCCGCACGGGTAAAGCGGCGGCCGTTATCGAGCGGGCGGAAGAAGGCATGCAGCCGCTCCGTCGCCGTCAGCCTGAGATCGATGTCGAGATTGAGGCGGGTTGCAATCTGCCCGGCCTCCCGGGCGCCCTGATCGTTATAGGCGACTGCGCTTCGCAGGTCGCCAAAGGCAAGAAGCTGGGGCCGCACGAGGTTGCGCCGGCCGACCAGATCGACGCCCGCCCCAAGGGGCCCTTCCGAATACTGGCGATAGCCAAGCTCCAGCACCGGCCGGGGCGTTTCCACGGCGCGCTTGCCCCCATAGATGGCGATCTGCGCATCCACGTCGTAGGAGCCCTCGGGATAGACCGGGCCTGGCAGGAACAGGTTGCGGTCGAAGGGGTGCGGTTTCGCGGCCGCGTCCATGTCCGGCGGCGCCTTGTCGTGGCCGTGGTCCGCTTCTGGTGTTGCCGCGCCAGGCGCCGTGGGAGCCAGAACGTCGCGCCGGTGGGGCACCTGGGCATCGGCCGACGGGACACCGGACAGGACAATGGCGCTGACGGTGAGTCGGAGGAGCAGCGCGCGCACTAACGGACCTCGAAGGCGGCGGCGTAGGGATGGATGTCGATCATCATCTCGTTGATCCGCTGCTCCATCTCTCGCGTTGCGCCGACGAAGCGCATGAAATAGATCGGCTCCGCGCGGCTGCGCAGCCGCACCTGCAGGCTGTAGGTACCGGGCTTGGTCAGGCGATCCGCCGGCACGGAGTAGTTCGCATCCCGATAGCCGAGCGGCGGGATGGAGCGACCTTCCATGCGGATGAAGGGCGGGTGGTTCAGCACCGTGGTCGGTTGCGTCGCCGGCCGCAGGAAGGGCAACTGGTCGATGTCGAACTGGACAGGCAGGGCCATCTCGCGGTCCGTGCCTTTCACGTTCGTCGTCAGGAACTTGGTCTGCAGGTTGAAGAGCTGCGTGTCGAAGGCGATCTTGCCGTCCGCGACGTCGAGCGAATGAATGTCGGCCATGTCACCGTTGCTGTCGACATAGCCGGATTCCCAGACATTCTTTCCATCGGGGTCGATCAGCGCGACGTTGAGCCAGATCTCCGGCTGCGCGCCGAGCGAACCGGACGGCAGGTTGTGGCCCGTGTTGATGTTGGTGATGCGATAGCGCAGGCGAAGGTCCTCGCCGCGGGCCGGGGGCTTGCCGTCGAAGAACGGGCCGTCGATTCGGCTCGCATTCTCCATGGCGATGCGGCGCTCCTTTTCCTTCTCGCGCAGGGCGTCCTCGTTCTGGAGAATCACCAGACGCGCCTCCTCGCGATCCGACCGCTTCGACCAGACGGCGGGAAAGTTTGTCGGTTTGTCGGCCGTCAGAGCCGCCTCGAAGGCGGGCGTGCCCCAGCCCGCGCGATAGTCGAAGGCGAGCCAGTCCTTGATCGACCAGCGCAAGCTGCGCGGATTGAAGGGGAACAGGCCCGGATGGGCAATCGGATAGCCAGGTCCGGAAAAACCGTGGTTGGAATGCTTGCGGTTGGGGTCGCCCACGACCCGGCCGTTGACGATGGCGGTTGGCCAAGCGTCGTAGCCGGACGCGGTGCCGGGATTCTTCGACATGTGGCAATCCTGGCAGGTGACGCCTGCACGGAAGGCCGGGCTGTCGCGGTACTGCTCCCAGACGACCTCCAGCTTGATTCCGAGATTGACCGCGACCTGATGGCAGGATGCGCAAAATTCGGATTCGCCGACCTGTTCGAATGCCACGGCGCCGACATGGATGGGCCGGCCCTTGTCGCCTGGCGCCGGCGCCACGTCGAACTCCTCGGGGTTCAGCAGGACCTTGCCAAGGTTGTCGGCGGTGCCGGTGCTGTAGACCGGCTCGTGAATCGAGCCCGGTTCGATGTGACGTTCGCCGTTCACCTTGCCGAAGGCGGCGCTGACACGGTGGCAGGTGATGCAGGTGATGCCCTCGCGTGCCACAGGCGAGCGGTCCCACAGCGGAAGCTCGCGCGCTTCGCCGCGCTGGGTGCCAACCTGCTGGTGGCAACGGACGCAGAAGGTGCCGATCGTGCCCGAACTCAGGTCGTTGATCGCCTGCTCGAACTTGTGAAACATCGGCGAGATCGACGCATAGGCATGGCTGGATGCCGCCCATTCCTGAAAGATGCGCTGATGGCAGGCGCCGCATTCCACGGCGGAGGGAAAGGCGTTCTCCGACAGGACCGCGGCGTGGACGTCATTCGAGGCGGGTCTGTCGGCAGTCTGCGCCAGCGCTACTCCCGCAAGGCCCAGACCGATGAAGCTGCCGAAAACCACGGTGAGAGCGCGAGCGAAAAAGAGCATTGCGGTGGACCTGCAGATTCTATCGAGGAGCCGGGGCGAGTTGCCTCAAGGCCTGCTGGAATGCGGACGGCCGGTAGTCATCCTGCGTCCGGGTCGCTTCATAAAGGGAATCGAGCGCACGCACGGCGGCCTGCACCGTCGTATCGCCACTTCCCTCTAGCCGTGATGCAGCGACGATGGATGCGACCGCCATCACAGCCTGCTCGGCATCGGCAAAGTCGTGAAATGCGCCTTCCTGGCCACGACGCGAGATCGCCTGCAGCAGAAGCGTCTGCTCGTTGGCCGTGAATGCGTTTTCCGCGAGTCGGGGGAGAAGGGCCTGAACCAGTTCGTTCAGTCGCCGGGCCGAGGCCGCGAGTCCGGCTCGGGTGCCGGCGGCGGCATCACGCAGCGCTCCCGTCTCTGCCCGGATGCCCGGGGCAAGGTCGGGGGCCACGGCCTCCGCGGCGATGCCGAGCATGATGAGGCCGGAATCGTTCACCGTCGGCAGGGCGCGGTAGACGCGCGGGCCCTGCATCGCCTCTTCCTCGGGGCGCGCCGTGCGCCGGTGGCAGGAGTGGCAGTCGAAGAGGGCCAGTTCCGGCAGCAGACCTTCTCCCAGCCCCTCGAAGTCCGAGATGGTGTCGAGCATGGTGATCGCCGCCACCGCTTGGCCGATCGCCCAAAGCTTGACACCATTGATCGTGCCCTTGCGTAACTTGTAGTCGGCGTCGTTGCGAAAGTGGGCGGGCTGATTCGCGGTGTAGGTGTCAAGTTCGAAGGTAATGCGGGGGTGCCCGGCGCCATACAGCCGGTGATCGACTCGCTGGTGGCAGGAAATACACAGGCGCGCCCGGGCTATCGGCTCGGCAGTGGGATAAAGACCCGCTTCAATGTTTCCCCGATGCGTGGCGGTGTCGGACACATGTGGACCGAGCCACCGGGCAGCCCCGCCGTGGCAGCGTTCGCAGCCCACCCCATCGGCCGTGTCGAACTGCGGACCGCGTTCCGTCATCGCCGCGTTGTCCGCATGGCAGTCGAGACACAGGGCCGCTGTGGTTGCGTTTTCCAGCCCGAGATTGCTGGCCATGCGTCGCGCCTGCTGCGTCAGCAAAGTGCGGTAGGCACGGGAATGAAGATCCTGACGCTCCCAAATCAGGGACTCGTTCTGCAGGACCGATGAGTTCGGCCAAGGTTTGTCGGCGCCGTGGCAAGTCTGCCCGCCACAGCTGTGGACGCCGAGATGGATGGCTCCATTGCCCTGCCCGACCACAGGCTGAGCGCGGGGAACAGAAGGAGAGGTGCCAAGGCAAAGCAGGACCAGTCCGAGGACGCGGGCACAGGCCGACATATATCGCAGGGCAGGTGGCGCCGGCAGGAGCAAGCAGAAACATCCTCTGCGGCGTGTCTCGATGCGTGTTTGCGAGAGCCAAGCCTGATGCGAAAAACGCTAGACCAATCTGGTTTACAAGAGATTGACGTGCGTCAAAACGAATCGGCCTTGTCCCCGGTCCGCACGGCGGTGGCAACTTACCAGCGCGAGGCAGAATCGGCAAAGCAGGAACTGGGCGGCGTTACTTTACGGTGCGTCAGTTTTGCATGGCGGCGATGACTGGCGCGGCACAAGGCGAGCGGCTAAGGTCCCCGGCGTTTCCCAATCTTCTCCTTCTGGCGTTTTTCTCGACCGTGAGCATCTGGGGCAAGATCATCGGCGGCGTGGCCGGCTTCGCCCTCGGCGGGCCCATTGGGGCGTTGCTGGGCACGGCGGCGGGTCATTTCGTGGTCGATCGTCCCCGCAACCGCGCGCCGGACGACGAGATCGACGCCACGCAGCAGATCGCTTTTACCATCGGCGTCATCGCGTTGGGCGCCAAGATGGCCAAGGCCGATGGCAAGGTGACGCCGGACGAGATCCGCGCCTTCCGCGAGGTCTTCCAGGTGCCGCCCGAGGAAATGGCCAATGTCAGCCGCGTCTTCGACCAGGCGCGGCGCGATTCCCAAGGGTTCGAGCCCTATGCCAGGCAGATCGCCGAACTGCTGGCAGGCCGGAAGACCGTGCTGGAAGACCTGATCGACGGGTTGTTCCATATCGCCAAGGCCGACAACTTCATCCACCCCGACGAAATTGCCTACCTGCGCGAGGTGGCCCGCATCTTCGGCTTCAGCGACAATGCCTTTGCCCGTATCCGCGAAGGCCATCTTGGCCCCGACGAAGCCGATCCCTACCGCATCCTCGGGATCGGGCACGAAGCCAGCGACGAGATCGTAAAGAAGGCCTACCGCAAGCTGGTCCGCGATCACCATCCCGACGTGGTGATTGCACAGGGCATGCCCAAGGAATTCGTCGAGGTCGCCAACCAGAAGGTGGCGGCGATCAACGAAGCCTATGACCGTGTCGCCCGGCAGCGGGGCATCCGGTGAGGCCGCACCATCTCGCCTTCGCGATATTCATTGCCACCATGGCAGGCACCAACTGGGTCGGCACCAAGGTGTCGGTCGACTGGTTCCCGCCCTTCCTGGTCGTGGCGATGCGCTTCGTCTTCCTGTCCGTCGTCCTGCTGCCCTTCCTGCGCGTGGTGCGCGGACAGATGCTGACGGTCATTGCCGTCGCCATCACGCTGGGCGTGATGCAGTTCGGCTTCATGTTCCTGTCACTCAGCCTGTCGACGGACGTATCGACACTCGCCATCGTCAACCAGGTCTATGTCCCCATCTCGACGATCCTTGCCGTGCTTGTGCTGGGAGAGACGGTGGGCTGGCGGCGCTGGTCGGCCATCGCCATCGCCTTTGCCGGCGTGATGGTGATGGGCTTCGAGCCGCAAAGCCTGAACCAGCTGCCGGCGCTGGGTGTCGTGATGCTGTCGGCCCTTTCCCTGTCGCTGTCGTCGCTCTTCATGCGCCGGCTGACCGGCGTGCCGGTGTGGCAGTTGCAGGCATGGATTGCCGTGATTGCCGCGCCCTGCATGCTCGTGCTGTCCTTCCTGTTCGAGGACGGCCAGATTCACGCCCTGGCGACGGCGCCGTGGCAGGGCTGGGCGGCCTATGCCTACGGCATTGTCGCCGGATCGCTGTTCTTCCACGCCGGCTGGTACTACCTGCTGCGCCGCTACCCGGTCAGCATGGTCAGCCCGATCATGCTGATGATGCCACTGATCGGAGTGTTGAGCGGTGTCGTCGTTTATGGCGACGTGCTGACCTGGCAGCTCATCATCGGCGGCGTGCTGACGCTGGTTGGCGTTGCCATCATCGTGCTGCGGTCGGGCCGCACCGGGGGCGACGTCGATTTCGACAAGGTGCCGGCCACAGAGCCGGCAGGAACCCGCTAGACATGGCCTGGCAGCATCTGCTCCTCGTCCTGCTGATCAATGTCGGCTGGGGCTACAATTTTGTCGCGGCCAAGGTGTCGCTCGACTCGCTGCCGATCTTCGTGGTGATGCTGTTCCGCTTCGTCATTGTCGCCGGCCTGCTGTTTCCCTTCCTGCGCATCCCGCGCGACAAGATTCTCCCCACCGTAGCCATCGGCTTCATGCTGGGCGTGGTTCATTTCGGCCTGATGTTCACCGGCGTCGCGCTGGCGGGGGATGTGTCGTCGGTGGCCATCGCGGCGCAGCTGTTCGTGCCCTTCGGGACGATCCTCGCTGTGCTGTTCCTGGGCGAGAAGGTGGGCTGGCGGCGCACCGTGGCGCTGATCGTTGCCTTTGCCGGCATCGGCGTTCTGGGATTTGATCCCACCGTTCTCAGTCACCTCGATTCGCTGTTCTTCGTCACCCTCGCGGCCGTGGCCATGGCCTTGGCGACGATCATGATGCGGCGTTTTCACGGCGTGGGGGCCATGCAGATGCAGGCGTGGACCGGCGTGGTGGCGATTCCCTGCTTTCTGGCGGCGACGCTGCTGTTCGAAAGCGGGCAACTGGAGGCGGTGCGCAATGCGCCCCCCATCGCGCTTGGCTATGTCGTCTACACGGCGCTGGCGGCCTCGATCATCGGCCATGGCAGCCTGTACTATCTGCTGAAGAGATACCCGGTCAGCACGGTGTCGCCGCTCATGCTGCTCTCGCCCGTCATCGGCATCGTCTTCGGCATCCTGATCTATGGCGACGACCTGACCTGGCAGATCGGCGTCGGCGGCGCCCTGACGCTGGCCGGTGTCGCCGTGATCGCCGCCCGCGCTGGCATCAAGAACAGTGCCGCGGCGGTGGAGAAAGCCGAGACATTATGACGGCGCGCCGTCGCCCCCTGTCGCGTCCGTCGCCGAATTTCGACGAACGCCGGTTGCCGGTCGACATGGTGGTGCTGCACTACACCGGCATGACACATGGCGCGCTGGAGCGCCTGCGCGACCCTGCCGCCAAGGTCAGTGCGCACTATCTGATTGATGAGGACGGCACCACCTATGCCCTGGTTCCGGAGGGCAAGCGCGCCTGGCATGCCGGCGTGGCGAGCTGGCAGGGCGAAAGCGACATCAACAGTTGCTCGATCGGCATCGAACTGGCCAATCCCGGCCATGACCACGGCTATCCGGCATTTTCGTCCGCGCAGATGGCGGCGCTGGTGACGCTGCTGCGCGCGGTCGTCAAGCGTCACGACATTTCCACTGCGCGCGTGCTCGGACATTCCGACGTGGCGCCGGGACGCAAGCAGGACCCGGGTGAACGCTTCGATTGGCAGGCGCTGGCCCAGGCTGGATTTGGCCTGTGGCCCGATTTCCCAATCAATGGCGACTGGCCGATGCTGGCGCGCGGCGACCAGGGCGAAGCGGTGGCCGAACTGCAGGATCATCTGGCGGCGCTTGGCTATGCCCTTGCCGTCGACGGGGTCTACGGCCCGGAGACGGTCGCCGTGGTCGCGGCCTTCCAGCGTCATTGGCGGCCTGCGCGCGTCGATGGCATTGCCGATACCGAGACGCAGGGCCGTCTGACCAGGCTGCTCAGCCAATTTCTTGACGCCTGAGGGCTTTGGGCCCACGTTCGCGCCGCCAGATGGCTGGATGGCCGCCGCCACTTTCGGGTGGGGGAGGAAAGTCCGGGCTCCACGGAGACACGGTGCCGGGTAACGCCCGGCGGGGGCGACCCCAGGGAAAGTGCCACAGAAAAGATACCGCGGATC